>NZ_VAWE01000001.1:4200000-4510000 GCF_005795905.1 Streptomyces marianii | reverse complement strand
AGGCGGTACGGAGCACCGGAAAGGACCAGCGTCTTGAGGACCTCCCATTCGGCGTTGCTGATGCCCAGTGCGGCGACCTGGCGGCCGTACGCCACGTTCATCCGGCGGTTGAGCCGGCCCAGGGCCGAGACGACCTTCTCCACCTGGGGGTCCAGGTCGCGGAACTCGCGCTGGTAGGCCGCGATCTGCTCGTCGAGGGTCGGCTCCTGCGTGGTCCCGGGGTTCGCGGAGGTTCCCGGGGCGGCTGACGCCGAGGGCTTGGACGCGGCGGAACCGGCAGACGAAGAGGAAGAGCGAGAGGGCGGGGAGGCGGAGGGAGCGGCCGCGTCGGCCGGGGAGCCCTGTGCCGGCTTGCCGGCCTCTTCGCCTGACGGGTCGGCCGGTGCTGTCGCAGGTGCCTGCTCGGCCCTCGTCGGACGGCCGGGCCTCTGCTCGGGGGTGTCGGACATGCGCCTCACTATCCCATGCCGCTGGTTTGGTTCTAAGTCCTTGAATGTGTATTGTTCAGGTTCTAACTTTAGTTTCGAAGTCTTCAAATCTCAGTCCTCCGGACTGGCCGACCAAGGCAGGTGAGTGTGACCAAGGCGATGGGCGCAGCGATGCGCCGGATCCAGGCAGGGAACGTGCTGAGCGCGTTCGGGCTCGGGTTCACCGTTCCGTACCTCTATGTGTATGTGGCGCAGGTTCGGGACCTGGGAGCGAGCACGGCGGGTGCCGTGCTCGCCGTCTTCGCCCTGGCCGCGCTCGTGGTGCTGCCCTTCACCGGGCGGATCATCGACCGCCGCGGGCCGCTGCCCGTGCTCGTCGTGGCCGCGCTGCTGGCCTCGGGCGGGGCTCTGTCCATGGGTCTGGCCGGCAGCGTGGCCGTCGCGGTGCTGTCCGCAGCGCTGCTGGGCGCGGGTACGGCCGTGATGCAGCCGGCGCTGGCGACGATGATCGTCTGGTGCTCGAGCCCGTCCACCCGCACGCGGGCGTTCGCCATGCAGTTCTTCCTGCAGAACCTGGGACTGGGCATCGGTGGTCTGTTCGGCGGGCAGATCGTCGACAAGAGCCGGCCCGGCAGCTTCACGCTGCTGTTCTCGATCGAGGCCGCGATGTTCGTCGTCCTGGCCGTGATCGCCGCGACCGTGCGGATGCCGAAGTCGCCGTCGATCCCCGACGCGATGCCGGAGAACACCGAGGCAAGGGCCAGGGGCGGAATGCGGGCGCTGCTCGGGCACCGGGCCATGGTGCAGCTGTGCGTCCTCGGCTTCGTGCTCTTCTTCGCCTGCTACGGCCAGTTCGAGTCGGGCCTCGCGGCCTACGGCACCGAGGCCGCGGGGATCGACCCGGCGACGCTCGGCTACGCCCTGGCCGCCAACACCGCGGTGATCGTGCTCGCGCAGTTCCTCGTGCTGCGGTTCGTCGAGCGGCGCCGTCGTTCGCGTGTGATCGCCGCGGTCGGGCTGATCTGGGCCGTGGCCTGGCTCGTCGCCGGATACGCGGGGCTCGGGCACGGCGGGCAGGCGATGGCGACGGCCGCCTTCGTCTCGACGTACGCGTTGTTCGGGCTCGGCGAGGCGATGCTGTCGCCGACGGTGGCACCGCTCGTCGCGGATCTCGCACCGGAGTCGATGGTCGGGCAGTACAACTCGGCGTTCGCTCTGGTCAAGCAGCTGGCGCTGGCGGTCGGCCCGGCGGTGGGCGGTCCGATGGGGGCCACGCTGCACGGCCCGTACATCGTGACGTTCGTCCTCTTCTCCCTGGGCATCAGCGTGCTGGCCCTGAAGCTGGGGCGGAACCTCACGGCGGTGCAGGACCGGCCCTCGCTCGCGTCCGCGTCGCGGGTCGTCGCCCGGCACCGGCCCGAACAGGACAGGGTGGCGTCCGCCGTCTGACGGGCGACGGCCCGGCGCCGGCCGCTAACCGGGCGGATCGGGGAGGGCGAACTCGCACCACACCGCCTTGCCGCCGCCGGGAGTTCGGCGGCTACCCCAGGACGAGGCGATCGTCGCGACGATGGAGATACCGCGGCCCGCCTCGTCCTCAGTCTCGGCACGGCGCCGGCGCGGAAGGTGATCGTCGCCGTCCGTGACCTCGATGATCAGCCGGCGGTCGGTGCGCCGCAGCCGCAGCCGCATGGGCGGCGTGCCGTGCTGGAGCGAGTTCGCGACCAGCTCGCTCGCCGCGAGCACGCCGAGGTCGCGCAGTTCCACGGGGAACCGCCACGACGCCAGCACTCCCGATGCGAACGCCCGTGCGCGGGGCGCGGCCTCCACACCGCCGAGCAGTTCGAGCGCGGCATTGTGGAAGAGCTCCGCGTCCCCGCCCGAGCGGGTCGGGTGCTGCAGGACGAGGACCGCGACGTCGTCGTCGTGGTCCGCGGTGACGCCCAGTGAGCGGATCAGCCGGTCGCACACGACCTGGGGTGTGCCGGTCGCTCCGGCGAGCGCCCGCTCCAGCGCGGCGACACCGTCGTCGATGTCCTCGCCGCGCCGCTCGACCAGTCCGTCCGTGTAGAGCACGGCGGTGGAGCCCGGCTGCAGCGCGATCGTGGCGGACGAGTGGAGCCAGCCGCCGGTGCCGAGCGGCGGGCCGGTCGGCTCCTCGGCGCGGTGGACCGTGCCGTCGGCGTCGCGCACGAGGATCGGCAGATGGCCCGCGGACGCGTACACCAGGCGGCCCTCGTTCGGGTCGTGCACCGCGTACACGCAGGTGGCGATCTGGCTGGGGTCGATCTCGGAGGCCAGTCCGTCGAGGAGCTGGAGCACTTCGTGCGGGGGCAGGTCGAGGCGGGCGTACGCGCGGACGGCGGTGCGCAGCTGGCCCATGACGGCGGCCGCTCGCACGCCGCGGCCCATGACGTCGCCGATGACGAGCGCGGTGCGGCCGGCGCCGAGCGTGATCACGTCGTACCAGTCGCCTCCGACCGCGGCGTCCGTGCCGCCCGGCCGGTAGTCGGCGGCGATGCGCAGGTCGTCCGGCTGTTCGAGCTCCTGCGGCAGCAGTGAGCGCTGCAGGGTGACGGCTGCCTCACGGTGACGGCTCTCGCTGGCGCGCAGGCGTTCGGCGGCTTCGGCGTGGTCCGTGACGTCGGCGGCGAAGACGAGGACACCCTTGACGAGCTCGCCCTCCCGGTACGGATCGGCAGCCTCGGCGGGCAGGCACGTGACCGTGTACGAACCACCGCCCCGGACCCGGCGGGACTTCACCGTGCGGGGCCTGCCGCTGCGCAGCACCTGGTCGAGCAGCGGAAGCAGTCCCAGTTCGGCGAGTTCGGGGCAGGCGGCCGCGGCCGCGGCACCGGCGGGGCGGGGGCCGAACGCCGTCTCGTACGCCTCGTTGACGTACGAGACGCGGTGCTCGGGACCGTGCACGAGGGCGACCAGCGCGGGCAGCCCGTCGAGCAGCCCGCGGACGGGGAACTGCTCGAGTGCCGGAACGGCGGACTCCGCCGACGGGGCCGGTGCGCCGTGCGGATCGGTGACGGCGTCGGTGGCGTGGGGCTGCCGGTCCGTCCGCCGGTCGTACTCACCGCGGGCCGCGGGGACGGACCCGCGGTCCGTCCGCGCTGCGGCGCGACGCTGCGTACCGGGGAGCCGGGCGCTCCAACGCGTGAAGTTCACGGATTTTCAAGCCTCGTGGTGTCGTTGCTGTTGTCGTGCGCGGTTGCGCCCGTGTGTGTGACCGTGGCCGGTGGGGTTCCGGTTCCGGAGGCCGCTCCTCACCGGAGTGGCCAAGTCTGCCGGTCTCGTTGCCGATTGCCGTGGAGGGGACGGTGCGGCCCGGGCACGTCACTCTGTGCTGGCCGCACATCCACCTATCGTCACACGCCCAGTGTGGCCCACCGCACCGACAGCGGGGTCAGCCCTCCTCGGTTCCGGGTCCGGGAGCGTCCTGGCCCTTCCTCCCCCGGCCGTCGCCCGGCGCGGCGTCGGGCGGCGCCCCCGACGCGCCGGGACGGGTACCGGGCGCCCGGCCCCGCCTCCTCCCCCGGGCGCTCGTGGGCGGATCCTCGTGGCGGCGGGCGAGCGGCCTGGACGGGACGCCGCCCGCGGCGAGTTCGAACTCGGCACGCGGGTGCTCCAGCGACCCGAGGGAGACGATCTCACGCTTGAACAGCCCGGACAGTGTCCACTCGGCGAGGATGCGGGCCTTCCGGTTGAAGGTGGGCATGCGGCTGAGATGGTACGCGCGGTGCATCAGCCAGGCCGGATAGCCCTTCAGCTTGCGGCCGTACACATGCGCCACGCCCTTGTGCAGCCCCAGCGACGCCACGGATCCGACGTACTTGTGGGCATAGGTCTGCAGGGGCTGTCCCCGCAGCGAGGCGACGATGTTCTCGGCGAGCACCTTCGTCTGGCGGACCGCGTGCTGGGCGTTCGGCGCGCACTCCGTGCCGGGTTCCTTCGCGGTGACGTCGGGCACGGCGGCGGCGTCGCCCGCCGACCAGGCGTGCTCGGTGCCCTCGACGCTGAGTTCGGCGGTGCATTTGAGGCGGCCTCGCTCGTCGAGCGGCAGGTCGGTGGCCGTCAGGACGGGAGCGGGCCGGACACCCGCGGTCCACACGACCGTGCGAGTCGGTAGCCGGGAGCCGTCGCTGAGGACGGCGACCCGGTTCTCGCAGGAGTCGAGGCGGGTGTCGAGCCGCACGTCGATGTTGCGGGCCCGCAACTCCCGGATGGCGTACTTCCCCATCTCCGCACCGACCTCCGGCAGGATCCGGTCGCTCGCCTCGACCAGGACCCACTTCAGGTCCTCGGGCTTGATGTTGTGGTAGTAGCGCGTGGCGTAGCGGGCCATGTCCTCGAGCTCGGCGAGCGCTTCGACGCCCGCGTAGCCGCCGCCCACGACGACGAAGGTGAGTGCCGCGTCGCGCAGGGCGGGCTCACGGGTGGAGGACGCGATGTCCATCTGCTCGATGACGTGGTTGCGCAGGCCGATGGCCTCCTCCACGGTCTTGAAGCCGATGGCGTACTCGGCGAGTCCCGGCACGGGCAGCGTGCGCGAGACGGAGCCGGGGGCGAGCACCAGCTCGTCGTAACCGATCTGGATCGCGCCGGCGCCCTCTTCCTCGGTGGCGAGGGTGGTGAAGGCGGCGGTGCGCTTGGCGTGGTCCACGGACCGGACCTCACCGCTGACGACCTTGCATCTGTGGAGGACCCGGCGGAGCGGTACGACCACGTGGCGGGGCGAGATGGAGCCCGCGGCCGCCTCGGGGAGGAAGGGCTGGTAGGTCATGTAGGGCTCGGTCGACACGACGACGATCTCGACCTCGCCGCGCTCCAGCTCGCTCTTCAGCTTCTGCTGGAGACGGATCGCGGTGTACATCCCCACGTACCCCCCGCCGGCGACGAGAATGCGCGTGCGCGGCGGGGCGCCTGGGGTCGTGTCCCGGGAGTATGCAGCCTTCACCATCCCATGACGCAACGCTCCTCGGAGTTTGTCCACAGCCCCGGCCGATTGTGTGACCGGAGGTTTTGGCCACGGTCCGGCGGGGCGGCTGCCGCCGTGGGGGGAAGTTACGCAGGTCAGCGGGGAGAAAGAGGGTCCGGGGCGGGGGTGGAATCAGGAAGGTTCCGGCCCTTGCTCCGATCGGGGGGCGCACCGGACGGAACTGCCCCTTCTGAATTGACCCCGACTCAACTATGTTCGTACCTCGTCGGGGTGTTCTGGTTGGTGACTCGTCTGATTCACCCCGGCGTCACGGCGGGGAGTCTCCGGGGGGAGACGACATCATTTCCGGGGGAACATTCATGCACATTCAGGATTCGCATTGGTCGGGCGCCGTCGCTACGGAGACCGGCGGAAACGGGCGCGTGGGCACTGCTGCGACCAGCCGTTCCGCACCGCTGCGGGTGGACGCGCAGCGCAATCTGGAGCACGTGCTCAGGGCCGCTCGCGAGGTGTTCGGGGAGCTGGGTTACGGCGCTCCGATGGAGGACGTGGCGCGTCGGGCGCGAGTGGGCGTGGGCACGGTGTACCGCCGCTTCCCGAGCAAGGACGTGCTGGTACGGCGGATAGCCGAGGAGGAGACCTCCCGGCTCACGGAGCAGGCGCGTTCCGCCCTCGGCCAGGAGGAGGAGCCCTGGTCGGCGCTCTCCCGCTTCCTGCGCACGTCGGTGGCCTCGGGAGCGGGCCGGCTGCTGCCGCCGCACGTTCTGCGGGTCGGTGTGGCCGACGAGTCGACGGTCGTCGAGGACACGGTCCGGGAGGAGACGCGGGTGCCGCAGCAGCGTCCGGGCCTCGCCGGACAGCCCGAACTGCGGGTGGTCGCACCGCGTCCGGCGCCCGCCGCCGAGCAGGACGACGCGGGAGCGGGCGAGCTGCTCGACGTCGTGGGGCAGCTGGTCGACCGGGCTCGGGAGGCCGGTGAACTGCGCGTCGACGTCACCGTGGCGGACGTTCTGCTGGTGATAGCCACCGCCGCGCCGTCCCTTCCGGACGCTGCGCAGCAGGCGGCAGCCTCGGCACGGCTGCTGGACATCCTGCTGGAGGGGCTGCGCTCGCGGCCCGTGTGACCGCGGGTACACGGCCTCCGCCGGTCGGCCGGCCGACCGGCGCTCGGAGCCGCGACCGCTCGGACGCGACCGCCTGCCGGTGGGACGCGGCCCCTCGTCAGTCGGTCCCGGTGCGCGGGCTCCCGGGGGACGGCTCCCGTACCCGGGGCTCACGGGACGGCGTTCCCCGCCCCCGCGCCGGTCCGGCGCACCCCGTTGTGCGCGCGTCCTGCGCACGCGGGCCCGGGAACGGGCTCTTGTGCAGGCCGGGTGTCGTCCTTGGATTCGGATGGTCTCCCGGACGAGTGGTTGCTGTGCAGGGGAGGCTTGACAGCCCAATCCCTGTGGCACTCTTGCCCGGTGTTCGGGTCACTGGGTGGGTACGGGGGCTTCCGCGATGAGCGGTGAGGGTCGCAACGAGCCGCACGCCGGAGGCACCGGCGACGAGACCGGCGGGCTCGGTGGGGACACCGGGGGGCGGGTTCCGTCGCAGCGCGAGGGCGGCTCGTCGGGTCCCAGCGTAGATGTCTCGCCCTCCCCGCCGGCGCCGTCGGACGCCGACCTGGTCCTGCGGATGCGCGGGGGTGACGACAGCGCATACGAAGAGCTCTTCCGCAGGCACGCGGACGCCGTGCGCCGCTACGCCCGCACCTGCTGCCGTGACGCCCACACAGCGGACGACCTGACGGCCGAGGTGTTCGCCAGGACGCTGCAGGCGGTGCGGGGAGGCGCGGGGCCCGAACAGGCGGTCCGGGCGTATCTGCTGACCGCCCTGCGCCGCGTCGCCGCCGCCTGGGCGAGGTCCGCCCGCCGGGAGCAACTGGTGGAGGACTTCGCGGTCTTCGCCGACCAGGCGGCCAGTGCCACCGGAGTGCCGCGCGAGGACACGCTCGAGCTCGGTGCCGATGTGCGCGCCATGCACGAGGCCGAGCAGTCGATGGCCCTGCAGGCCTTCCGCTCGCTGCCCGAGCGCTGGCAGGCGGTGCTGTGGCACACCACCGTCGAGGAGGAACCACCGAGCGCGGTGGCGCCGCTGTTCGGTCTCACCGCCAACGCCACGGCGGTCCTGGCAGGCCGCGCCCGGGAAGGGCTCAAGCAGGCCTATCTGCAGGCCCATGTGAGCTCCGCGCTCACCTCGGGCGGCGACTGCGCCCGGTACGCCGACCGCCTCGGCGCCTACGCCCGGGGCGGGCTTCGGATGCGGGCCGAGCGCGGCCTCCGCAAGCACCTGGAGACATGCGTCAGATGCCGGCTGGCCGCGGGCGAGCTGGAGCAGGTGAACTCCGGGATCCCGGCGCTGCTGCCGGTCGCCGTCATCGGCTGGTTCGCCGCGGGGTACTCGTTCAAGGCCGCCGGGGTCGTGGCGGGCGGCGCTGCGGGAGCGGGTGCCGCGGCGGCGGCCGGGGCGGCCTCCGGTTCGGCGGGCGCGGTGGCCGGGGCGGGTTCGGCCTCCGGTGGCGCGGGCGGAGCGGCCGCGGCGGAGGGGCTCGCGGCCCCCGTGAAGGCCGGAATCGCCGCCGCGGTGGCGGCCGCGGTGGGCGCGGGACTGATGCTGGCGCTCGCGGGTGAACCGGCACCGGCGCCGAAGCCCCGTGCGCGGCCCCCGGTGGCGCAGCCCGTCGTTCCGGCGCCCCCGGCCTCCACGGCGCCCTCGCCGGTGCCGCCCTCACTCTCCGTACCCGACGCCGGGCCCGCCGCGGCGCCCCGTCAGCCGACACCGGCCGTGCCGCCGGCGGCATCGGCGGCCGGACCGTCCCAGGCACGTCCGGCACCCGCGCCGCCGCAGCCGCCGGCACCGGTGCCCGTGCCGTTCCCACCGCCCGGGGAGACGCCTTCGCCCTCGCCGACGACGCCTCCTCCGCCCACGACCGTCTACCAGCTCAACCGGCTCCAGTACGGGGTGGCCGGCGACGGCACCCGGCCCGAGGTACGGCTCGGCCCGGACAGTTGGGTCTGGCAGCGCCACGGCATGTCCATCGGCGGCGCCCGGTACGAGCACGGCGTCTCCGTCCACGCCAGGTCGTCCGTGACGATCGACCTGAACCGTGAGTGCACTTCGTACGACGCGCTCGTCGGCGTCGACGACATGACACCGGGGCTGGGCGCGGTGCGCTTCTCCGTGTACGCGGACGGGGCGCGGCGGTGGCGGTCGCCGATGCTGCGCGGCGGTGACCCGGCAGTGCCCCTGTCCGTCGGCCTCACCGGCAGCGAGACGCTCCGCCTGGTCGTCGAACCCGTCGGCGTACGGCCACTCGCCGCGACGGCGATCGCCGACTGGGCACGGTCGCGGATCACTTGCGTGTAGCGCCGCGAGGGGCGGTACGGACGGCCCGCACGAGACGTGCGTGCACCGGGCTCCCGGCTCGGACGGCATGGGTGACGGCGCCCCGGCACGAGCACGTCCGGTCCGGGTGCCGGGCATCCACTCGAGCGTCCCGGCACACCGCCCCTCGGCGCCCCTGAACGTCGCGCCCGCACGCGCCGGCCGCACCGCGAGCGCCGCGCCCACACGCCCCTACGCCTGGAGCGTCGGGCGGCGGGGTACGCCCGAGGCGACCGCGCGGCGGCGGGGTGCCTCCGTGCCCGTCCAGCACGTACCGCGCCGTGCCAGCAGCCGTCGTAGCCAGAGTTCGGTGGAGACCAGGTCCGCGAGTCCGTCCAACGGCACCGGTTCCCCGTCGGACGCGGCGCGCAGCGCCTTGCGGACGACCCTCGCCTCGACGATGCCCGCGTCGGCGAGCAGCGGAGTGTCGAACAGGTCCAGCAGATGCGGCAGCGACAGCCGCATTCCGGCCCGCGTCGCCGTGTTCGAAGCGGTCTGCGAAGGCGCGCCCCAGCCGGGCGGCAGGTCGTGGACGCCGGCTCCGGCGAGGACCGTGCGCAGGACGGCGGTGCGTGCACCGGGCTGGACCCGCAGCGCCTCGGGGAGGTCGCGCGCGGCCCGTACGACCTGGTTGTCGAGGAAGGGAGCGTGCAGCCGCTGGCTGCGTACCTCCGAAGCCTGCTCCATGACGCGGTGGTCCGCGGCGTACCGTGCGAGTGCCGCGCGGGCACGGGCCTCACCGGGTCGTTGCACCGATGTCGGCCGGGTCGACGCCTCTTGGAGGCGAACCGATACTTCGGCGAGTGCCTCGCCCGTGAGCCAGCGTGCCGCGGGCCCGGGACGGGACCAGGCGAGCGCCGCGAGGGACGCGCCGAGCGGTCCGTTGACGGCCGCCACCCGGCGGTTGGCCTCGGGCAGCCGTGCGGCCGCCGTCTCGAGGCCGGTGCGGTAGGGGGTCCGGGCGAGGCGCCGCGCCGCCCGGTAGACGGTGAGCGGCACGAGCAGCGAGCCGGCGGTGGGGCCGGAGGCACGGGCGAGTGCGGAGACGGGACGGAGCAGGGGCCGTCTCCGGCGGTCCATCAGCAGGTCGGCCAGGCGCGCCGGGTGGGCGTCCAGGACCTGCCGGGCGCCGTGCCCGGTGAAGTGGTCGGCGCTGCCTGACGCGAGGCGCCGCCGGTTGCGTTCGGCCTCGACGAGGGAAGGGCCCGGCTCGTCGGTGAGGGGACCGTCCAGATCGGCGTAGGGCAGGGCCTCCGCGCCCGCGGCGACGACGACGTGGTGGAGCCGTGGATTCTCGGCGATGCTCCCGGCCCGTTCCATCTCGGCCTCGCGTCCCTGCGGGGTGGCGAGGTCGTTGAAGGTGACGGCCAGCAGTCGCTCCCCGGCCGCGGTGCCGTGGCCGAGGATCGTGCCCGGGGCGCCGGGCAGACCGGCGGCGAGCAGTGCGAGGGTGCCTGAGGCGCTGCCTCCGGACAGGTCGGCGCCGATGCCGGGCGCGGGTGCGCCGCGGGCAGCGCGCCGTTCCGCAGGGCCCATGCCGGGCACCGGCCCCGGGTCGGGCGGCAGGGTCTCGGGTGCGTGCCGGGGAGCGGTGAGTCGTGCGCGTACCGAGTCGACGAGCGCGTCCCGCATCGCCTCCATGGCCCGGTCCGGGTCGAGTTGGGGCGCGGCGACGGCGAGGGAGGCGACGGGTTCGTAGCCGGTGATCTCACGGGAGCCCTCACGCAGGATCAGGGCGTGACCGGGCGGGATCCGTTTGACCCCGGCGTACGGGCTGGAGTCGCGCAGTGCCTCCGGGGATTCGGGGCAGGCGAGAAGCGCGGCGAGGTGCCCGATGTCGAGCTGGGCCTCGATGAGGTCGGCCAGGGGCAGTGCGGCGGTCGCGTAGGCCGTACCGTTGGCCCAGGGGGTGTAGAAGACGGGGCGTGCTCCGGCCAGGTCGCCGGTGACGGTGATGCGGCGGCCGACCTGGACGACTGCCGTGTAGCTGCCGGCCCAGGCGGTGAGATGGCGCAGTGCGCCCCCGCGGGCCGCGAAGAGGCCGACGCGCAGTTCCTCGTCGCTGGCGGCGCAACAGCCCAGCACGGCCAGGCGGATGGTGGGCGTCCCTCCGCTGAAGCCGGGGGGCGGGCCGGCGGTGACGACGCGGACCTCGTCCGGCCGCCAGTCGCCGACGGCCCACAGCGGATCGGGGTCGCCCCACAGGAGCTGGGCTCCGACGGGGTGGACGGTGCGGTGGTCGTCCCGGGAGGCGGAGGCGCGGGAACCGACGGCGCCCGCCGTACCGAAGCTTGCGGCGACACTGCTCCACCCCACCAGCCACCGCATCGCGCCTCCACAGCCTGTGGACAACTTTCGGCACACCCGATTCGGTACACCCCGATGAGGACATGCTGCCACGACAAGGGCGCACGGGAGGGGCTCCGGGTCGCGGGCGCGGAAAGTGAACGCGCCCCTGGCAAGCGCCGTACGGCGACTGCCGGGCCGCTGGGGGCCGGACGCCGGCGACGGGCGGGCGGGCGGCGGGCGAAACGCCGCCGAAGGGGCGGCATTCAGCCAATCTGAAGAACGCGAGGAGGGGGACATACCGCAAGGAACGGACACACGCGCACGGCCCGGGAGGCGGCACTCACCTCCCGGGCCGGTCCACCGCCCGCGGGGATTGGGGCGGCGGTGTCCCCCAGCCCATCGGATCCCTCGCCGATGGGCCGACCCACGCAGCACTCATGGAAGCGCTCCCCCGACGGCCGGACGAGAGCGCACGGGCGGGCGCACGGCCACACGCCCGGAGCACGGTCCGGAGAGGGGCTCCCGCCCGAACACACAACAATCTCGCCATACGGAACACCGCCTCTTAACGGTCGGGATGCGGCGAACTACCCTGTGTGTCACTGCTGTTCTCCTCGGGGGCGCATATTCCCGGGGGCTCGGACACCTGCTCTTGCGTCCGGCTTCCGGGGAGTTGTCCCCCTGTGGGGAGGGCGGAGCGAACGCCGGAAGCGGATGCCCGGCGGCCGTCTGTGTGTCGAGGGGTGGCGCATGTCCAGGGAGCAACGCGGGCCGAACGAGAAGCTCGGCACCGTTCTCGCCCTCGCGGGAATCAGCAACGCCGGTCTCGCCCGGCGGGTCAACGACCTCGGGGCGCAGCGCGGTCTGACCCTCCGCTACGACAAGACGTCGGTGGCGCGGTGGGTGTCGAAGGGCATGGTGCCGCAGGGCGCCGCGCCCCATCTCATCGCGGCGGCCATCGGGCAGAAACTGGGCCGCCCGGTGCCGCTGCACGAGATCGGGCTCGCGGACGCCGACCCGGCGCCGGAGGTCGGGCTGGCCTTCCCGCGGGACGTGGGCGAGGCGGTGAAGGCCGCCACGGAGCTCTACCGGCTTGATCTCGCCGGGAGGCGCGCGGGCGGCGGTGGGATCTGGCAGTCACTGGCCGGTTCCTTCTCCGTGAGTGCGTACGCCACCCCCGCCTCCCGCTGGCTGATCAACCCGGCCGACTCGTCCGTGGAACGCCCCCTCCGGGGAACCGGGGGCGGCGAGAGCCAGGAGAGCCCCGAGGACGGCCAGATGCGGGTGGGCCACAGCGATGTGACCAAGCTGCGCGAGGCGGCCGAGGACGCCCGGCGCTGGGACTCCAAGTACGGCGGCGGGGACTGGCGCTCGTCGATGGTCCCGGAGTGCTTACGGGTCGACGCCGCACCGCTGCTGCTCGGTTCGTACTCGGACGAGGTGGGCCGGGCCCTGTTCGGGGCGACGGCCGAGCTGACCCGGCTGGCGGGCTGGATGGCCTTCGACACCGGGCAGCAGGAGGCGGCCCAGCGCTACTACATCCAGGCGCTGAGGCTGGCACGCGCTGCGGCCGATGTTCCACTGGGCGGCTACGTGCTGGCGTCGATGTCGCTGCAGGCGACCTACCGCGGCTTCGCCGACGAGGGCGTGGACCTCGCGCAGGCGGCCGTGGAGCGCAACCGCGGCCTGGCGACGTCCCGCACGATGAGCTTCTTCCGGCTGGTGGAGGCACGGGCCCATGCGAAGGCGAGCGACGCGCTCGCCGCCGGGACGGCGCTGAAGGCCGCGGAGAGCTGGCTGGAGCGCTCCCGGGAGGGCGACACGGACCCGTCCTGGCTGGGGTTCTACTCGTACGACCGGTTCGCGGCGGACGCCGCCGAGTGCTACCGGGACCTCAAGGCGCCCCGCCAGGTGCGCCGCTTCACCGAGCAGGCGCTGTCCCGGCCCACGGAGGAGTACGTGCGCTCGCACGGACTGCGTCTCGTGGTGAGCGCCGTGGCCGAGCTGGAGTCCGGCAACCTGGACGCCGCCTGCGCGGCGGGCACCCGCGCGGTGGAGGTCGCGGGCCGCATCTCCTCCGCGCGTACGACGGAGTACGTACGGGACCTGCTGCACCGGCTGGAACCGTACGGTGACGAACCGAGGGTGGCGGAGCTGAGGGAGCGGGCCAGACCGCTGCTGATGGCCCCGGCGTGAGCCGTACGCGTCCCGTGACGCGTGTCCCACCCGGTTTAACGCGCCTGTCAGTGGGCCAGTGCATCATCGGGGGCGGGACGGTTTCCCGGGAGGGCACTGCCGGGCTGGAAGGTGTGTGGTGAAGGCGGCCGCATTCGACTGCGACGTGCTGGTGATCGGCGGCGGGATCATCGGGCTGTCGACGGCCCATGCCCTGACGCGTGCCGCACCGGGCACCTCCGTGGTGGTGCTGGAGAAGGAACAGGGCCCGGCCCGTCACCAGACCGGGCGGAACAGCGGAGTGATCCACAGCGGGATCTACTACCGCCCGGGTTCACTGAAGGCACGTTTCGCCGTGCGCGGTGCGGCGGAGACGGTGAAGTTCTGCGCCGAGTACGGCGTCCCCCACGAGGTCACCGGCAAGCTCATCGTCGCCACCGCGCGCGAGGAGCTGCCCCGGCTGCACGCGCTCGTCCAGCGTGGCCGGGAGAACGGCATCCCCGTGCGCGAGCTGGGCCCCGCCCAGATCGCGGAGTACGAGCCGGAGGTCGGCGGCGTCGCCGCGATCCACGTCGGTACGACCGGGGTGTGCGACTTCGGGGCCGTCGCCGCCCAGCTGGCGGAGGTCTCGGCCGCCTCGGGTGCGGAAGTCCGCTACGGCGAGGAGGTGCTGCTCGTCGACCGGCGCCCGGGGGGCGTCGCGGTCCGTACGTCCACCGGCCGGATCGTCCGCGCCCGCACCCTGGTGAACTGCGCGGGACTGCACTGCGACCGGGTGGCCGAGCTCGCCGGGGAGCGGCCCGGCATGCGGATCGTGCCCTTCCGCGGGGAGTACTACGAGCTGGCCCGCCCCGAGCTGGTGCGCGGCCTGGTGTACCCGGTGCCCGACCCCGCCTTCCCCTTCCTCGGGGTCCACCTCACCCGCGGTGTGGAAGGCGGCGTCCATGTGGGACCGAACGCCGTCCCGGCGCTGGCCCGCGAGGGATACGGCTGGTCCACGGTCCGCCCGGGGGAACTCGCCGCCACGCTGGCCTGGCCCGGTTCCTGGCGGATCGCCCGGCGACACTGGCGCTACGGCGCGGGCGAGCTGCACCGCTCGTTCTCGAAGCGCGCCTTCACCGCGGCCGTGCGACGGCTGCTGCCGGCCGTCACGGAGGACGACCTGCGGCCGGTGGCCGCAGGTGTCCGGGCCCAGGCGGTGCTCCGGGACGGCACCCTGGTGGACGACTTCATGATCAAGGAGTCGCCCCGTGCGGTCCACGTCCTGAACGCACCGTCCCCGGCGGCTACCGCCTCACTGCCGATCGGCCGGGAGGTGGCCAGGCGGGCGCTCGCCCATCTCGCCGAGGTGTGACGCGGGCCGCCCTCGGCCGGTGTCCGCCACCGTACAATCGGGTCATTGTGTCTGTGTCTGAGTTCGAGAACGTCACCACCGGGGGTCCGCGCGGGGACACCCCTCGTACCGCCACCGCCGCACGGCCGAAGGGCGAGCCCCGGTTCCCGGGCGGCCCCGCGGCCGACCCCGCGGGTTCGCACCACGAGCGGCGGATCCGCAGCTTCCAGCCGCGCCGGAGCCGGGTGACGGCCGGACAGGCCGACGCGCTGCGGCGCCTCTGGCCGCTCTGGGGGCTGGACATCGACGGGCTCCGCACACTCGGTCTGGACGAGATGTTCGGCGGACTGCCGGTCGTCCTGGAGATCGGCTTCGGCATGGGCGAGGCGACCGCGCGGATGGCCGCGGCCGACCCGGCCACGGGCATCCTCGCCGTGGACGTCCACACCCCCGGCCAGGGCAATCTGCTCGGGCTGGCGGAACGGGCCGGCCTGAGCAATGTGCGGGTGGCAAACGGCGACGCGATCATCCTGCTCCGCGAGATGCTGCCCCCGGCCGCCCTCGACGGCCTGCGGGTGTACTTCCCCGACCCCTGGCCCAAGAAGCGCCACCACAAGCGCCGGCTGATCCAGCCGGAGTTCCTCACCCTGGCGGCGAGCCGGATGAAGCCGGGCGCGGTCCTGCACTGCGCGACGGACTGGGAGCCGTACGCCGAGCAGATGCTCGAGGTGCTCGGAGCCCATCCGGACTTCGAGAACACCGAGGCCGCCGGCGGCTACGCGCCCCGGCCCGCCTTCCGCCCGCTGACCCGCTTCGAAGCCCAGGGCCTCGACAAGGGGCACGTGGTGCACGACCTCCTCTTCCGGCGCCGGGAGACCTGACTCCGGTGGGTGCGGTGCACCCACCGGCACCAACGCCGTCGCGCGTTGTCCGTGCCGCTCGTTAGGGTCGTCTGGTGTCCGACTGGTCCCCGCAGCCGCATCCGGCCGCCCGCCCCGCCGTCCCGGCGTGCGACGAGCGGCCGCTGTTCGACGCCGTACCGGAGCGCGCCCGCTGGCGCTACAAGCCGCGCCGCGACTTCTGGCGCAGCAAGGCCGTGCGCGCCTGGGCGCTGATCACCCTGCTGGCACTCTCGGGCCTGGTGATCCTCGCGCTGGTGCGCGAGCAGACCGGCACCGAGGGCTTCCTCGTCGGGCTCGGTCTCGCCGTACTGCCGGTGCCCCTGCTGATGGGGGCGTTCCGCTGGCTGGACCGGGTGGAGCCGGGGCCCTGGCGGAACCTCGTCTTCGCCTTCGCCTGGGGGGCCTGCGCGGCCGCCCTCGTCGCGATCATCGCCAACTCGTTCGCGACCCAGTGGATAGCCACGGCCACGGCCGATCCGACGCACGCGGACACGATCGGTGCGACCGTCATCGCCCCCGTGGTCGAGGAGACCGCCAAGGCGGCCGCGGTGCTTCTGTTGTTCCTCTTCCGGAGACGGGACTTCACCGGCCTCGTCGACGGTGTCGTGATCGCCGGTTTCACGGCGACGGGCTTCGCGTTCACCGAGAACATCCTCTATCTCGGCAACGCCTTCGGCGAGGACCAGGAGTTCGGGACCTCCGGCTTCGCCTCCGTCACGGCCGCCACCTTCTTCGTACGGATCGTGATGTCTCCGTTCGCGCACCCGCTGTTCACGGTGCTCACGGGCATCGGTTTCGGGCTGGCGGCCGCCACCGCGCGGGACCGGACGGTCCGCAGGGTCGCACTGCCCGTACTCGGCCTGCTCCTCTCCATGGGCATGCACGCCCTGTGGAACGGCTCGGGCATCTTCGGCCCTCTGGGTTTCTACGCGGTGTACGCGGCGTTCATGGTGCCCGCCTTCGGTCTGCTGACCTGGCTGGCGGTGTGGACCCGGCAGCGTGAGCTGCGCACGGTCGCGGCGGAACTGCCGGCCTATGCCGCGGCCGGCTGGCTGGCGCCCACCGAGCCGCTGGCCCTGTCCTCGATGAAGGCCCGCACGATGGCCCGCGATCTGGCGGGCCGCACCCACGGCGCCGCCGCCGCGCGTGCCGTCTCCGAGTACGAGGTGTTCGCCACCTCCCTGGCCTTCCTCCGCCACCGGGCCGAGCGGGGCACGGCCGGGCCGGACTTCGCCGCCCGGGAGCAGGAGCTGCTGCACCATCTGTGGCAGCGCCGGGATCTCGCGGGCCCGGCTCTGACGTACGCCGCCCGCGCGACGGGCCGCGCCTGGCAGCCCCCTCCCCATCTGGACTACAGCGGCTTCAACCCCTACCGCGGCTGACGCCACCCCGGCGGGCGCCCGGGGCCTGCGGGAACGCCGGCGGTGCATGGATGCCGGCAGGCGCAGCCGGGCATGCACAGCCGACGGCCCGGTGGACGTCGGTGGGACGTCACCGGGCCGTCGTCGGCCGGAGCACGAGGCTCCACAAGGATGGGCCGGAGCACGGGGCTCCGGGCCAACGGCTACCGCAGCGCGCGGCTCCGTGCCGATGGATCAGACGGAGAGGCCCTTGTCCCGCAGCCACGCGGCGGGGTCGACCCCGTCGCCACCCGGGGTGTGCACCTCGAGGTGGAGGTGCGGGCCGGTGACGTTGCCGGTGGCGCCGACGCGGCCGATGGTCTCGGAGGTGGAGACCTTCTGCCCCACGCCGACGGTCATCGACGACAGGTGGCTGTACCAGACCTCGGTGCCGTCCTCGAGCTCCAGCACGATGCGGTAGCCGTACGAACCGGACCAGCCTGCCGACTTGATGGTGCCGCCGTGCACGGCCTTGACGGGGGTGCCCGTCGGTGCGGCGAAGTCGAGACCCGTGTGGTAGCCGGAGGACCACATGGATCCGGCCTGCCCGTAGGTGGAGGTCAGCGTGTACGACGAGGTCGGCAGCGAATAACTCGCGGCGAGCTTGGCGAGGCGCTCGGCCTCCGCCTTGCGGGCGGCCTCCTCCGCGGCCTTGCGCTCGGCCTCCGCGGCCTTGCGCTCGGCCTCGGCGGCCGCTTCGGCGGCCTCGGTCGCCTGCCGCTTCGCCTCGGCGGCGGCCTGCTCCACGGCGGCCTGCTCGGCAGCCGCCCGGGCCTCAGCCTCGGCCTTGGCCTGCTGCTGCTCGGCCTGCTGGAGGATCCGGGCGCGCAGGGCCTCGCCCGCGTCACCACCCTGGACGGTGATGTCGGCCGTGGTGAGCGGTCCGTCCGCGACTGCCTCGTCGCCGGAGTCGTCCGACATCAAGGAGCCGACACCGGGCAGCGATTCGGCGTCGGGGAGTTTGTCCGCGATGACGTCGGGCAGGGAAATGGAGACCGCGGGCTTGTCCTGGGCGGTGGCCATACCACCCGCACCGACCGCGGCGATGACACCGACACCGAGGACGGTGGAGCTCCGTGCGAGCGCGTTGCGTTGCTTGACGACGCGGTGCCTGCCACGGACGGGACGGACCGATTCCTCGGTCGGGTTCCACTCCTCCGCCCCGGGGGCGGGAGCCCACTGGTCGCTGGGGACCCACTGCGCAGTGGGGGGCTCCTGGAGGGCAGGCTCGTTGGACGCCACGGAGGCGTTCTCCTTTCCTTCCTTCTCGCCTACCGGGTTAGCTGACGGGTTCGGAGCAGGAAGGTCTCCTACGGGCACCGCGAAGTGCCCGATTCACCCCAATAGTTGGTTCCCCGGTTCCCTTGCGGGATTCGGCGCGTGCGCACGGTGCCGTCTCTGGCGACGACTGGGACGACCGCGCTGCGTTATCGAACGTTAATAGAGACCGAGCCCGGATTCCAAGGCGTTCCGACTGATCATTAAGGATGTTGGCCGGGACTTACCTGCAACAACATCCCCGAAACGGACAAGTTGATGGACCTTCATTCGACCCAAAGCTTCTGATGGTTCGTCAGTTGTTATGCGGAGGGCTCCCCTCCGATCACGTTCCGTGGCATTGCGCTTCTCAGGCAGCCCTCACGCCCCACATGCCTCACCGGCACCGAACCGCCAAGTGGCGAGGCGCCCCGCCCCTCACGGCGGGACCGGCGCCATCCCGCGCCGTGGCGGCCTCCGCCCCTCCCCCCGGGTGACCGCGAGCAGCGCCATGTCGTCCGTCGCCGCCCCTCCCGTGTGCCTTCGCACATCGGCGACGACCGCGTCCAGCAGTTCCTCCGGGCCGGAGAAGGCCCGGCCGCCCAGCCGCCGGCGCGGGTCGTACATGACGCCGTGCGCGTCCCGTGCCTCGGACAGGCCGTCGGTGTAGAGGAGGAGCGTGCCACCGGGCGGATAGGGGGTCTCGGACGTCCGGTCCGGCCAGGCCCCGAGGCCGATCCCCAGGGGCAGCGCCCGCTCGGGCGGATCCAGCACGACCAGCGCGCCGTCCGCCCCGAGCAGCAGCGGCGGAGGGTGCCCCCGGTTGACGATCCTGATCCGATCGCCGTCACGCGGGATCTCGGCGAGCACGGCGGTGGTGAAGCCCTCGACGGCGCCGAACCCGGATTCCCACGCGCCCTCCCGTGCGAGCGCCCGCTCCAGCCGCTGCGCCACCCCCGCCAGCGAGTCCTCCTGCTCGGCGGCCTCCCGGAAGGCGCCCAGCACCAAGGCGACCGTCCCGACCACGCCCAGACCCTTCCCCTGCACGTCGCCCACGATCAGCCGCACCCCGTACGGGGTCTTCTGCGCGGCGTACAGGTCCCCGCCGATGAACGCGTCCTGCTCGGCCGCCTCGTACCGGGCGGCGATCTGAAGGCCGTCGATCCGCTCGTCCGGCGTGGGCAGCACGGCCCGCTGCGCGGCCTCCGCGACGACGCGGGCCGACGCCAGGCGCTCACCGCTGCGCCGCACGATCCGGTTGATGAAGAGGGCCAGTACGGAGACCGTGAACACGGTCAGCGACTCGGTGACGGCAGGGATCCCCTGGAGCCTCTCGCTGTAGACGTGCATGCCGGTCACCGCCGCGCAGGCCGCCACCCCGGTGGCCAGTGTGTAGAGCATCGAGAAGAAGGGTGCGGCGATCAGCGGCGCGGCCGTGAAGAGAGGGGCCGCGGTGAAGGTGTCCGGCGTTCCCAGGTCGTAGAAGACCCCGCCCACGATCAGCAGCCACGGGAGTACCGCGACGAAGCGACGGCCACCGTTCCCCCGCTGCCCCTCGCCGCGTTGTCGATGCCGCACCAGTGGTCTCCCGCCGCGTCCGTCCCGGGGTCGCGGACGGTACCGCGCCCCATCCAGGCTGGCGGCCGCCGCGCCGCACCACGAGTCGCCATCGGCCAACCGGCCGAGAGCCCCGCGGCGTCGCGCGCGACGGTCACCAGGGGCCCTCCTGATGGCCGCGCCGCACCGGGCGACCGGTCGCCCGGCCGGGTGACCGCCGACTCGGTTACCGGTCGTCGCCGAGACGGCGCTCCGCGTAGACCTTCAGGGCGTCCCGGACGAAGACCGCGGTGCCCTGACCGTGCCGGTCGTAGTTGGCCGTGAAGCGCGGGTCGGCGACGTACATCTCGCCCAGCCCGTTCACGTACGACCTGGTGGGGGTGGCCGTCACCGACAGCCACTCGCAGTGCCGCCGGGCGATGTCCTGGACCTGGTCGCTGTCCGGCGCGAGCCCGTCCCTCAGAGCCTGCCCGAAGTCACGTGCGATCGCGACCTGGCGGTCCTGGAAGTCCCGCTTCTCCTGCGCGCTCAGCGAGCGCCACCAGCGGTCGCCCTTCTGGTACGCCTCGCGGCCCCAGCGTGCGGTCACCTCCTCCTCGTAGCGGGTGTGGTCGAAGCCGTCGAAGACCTCTTCCGCCATCAGTTCCTCCCCTTTCTCGGTCCGGTCGAGAGTGGTCCGCACCGAGGCGATCTGCCGCCCGATGCGCTCCCGCTCCTGCTCCAGCAGCCGAAGGTGCGTGCGCAGTGCGGTGGCCGTGTCCCGCTGGCCTTCCAGGGCCTGCGCGATGGCGGGCAGGCCGAGGCCCAGCTCCCGCAGCAGCAGGATGCGCTGCAACCGGACCAGGGCTTCCTGGTCGTAGTAGCGGTAGCCGTTGCTGCCGATCCGGCTCGGTACGAGGAGGCCGAGCTCCCCGTAGTGACGAAGCGTGCGGCTCGTCGTGCCGGCCTTCCTGGCGATTTCCTGGATGGACCACTCCATGCCCGAAACGCTAGATCTTGACGTTGCGTAAAGGTCAAGCCGAAGAGGACCGGGCCGGGGAACGGGCATCGGCGTACCCGGAAGGGAGACGCACCGAGGGCCCGGAACCATGTGGTTCCGGGCCCTCGGCCTTCAGTAGCGGGGACAGGATTTGAACCTGCGACCTCTGGGTTATGAGCCCAGCGAGCTACCGAGCTGCTCCACCCCGCGTCGGTGAACACCACCTTACGCCATACGGAACAAGATCAACTCCATTTCCCGCAGGCACGGCCGCCGAACGTGTGGCGAAACCGTGAGCAACCACGCATACAGGGCCCCCTTTCCGGGGCGGCAGACCCGTCCGCCCCGGTTCTTTCCAGCCCGCCGACCTGCGGTTACTCCGCGACCTCGGTGCGTTCCCACCACTCGTAGACGGTCAGCCGCCCCTCGGGGGCGTCCTCGTGGCGGGTCGTGGCCTTGAAATGCTCGTAGCCGCCGCGATGCGGGATCTTCAGCTCCTGCCCCGGAGGGGTGATCGGCACGACCTGCCCCCGCAGATCGTCCGGCCCGCCCTCGAGGCGTGCCTTGCTAGCCATACCTCCAGTTTTCCCCCTCCCCGGACCACCCCGCACGCCCGCGGCGCCGATCACCTCGTCCAGGTGTCCCGCCGACGGACACCGACGGGACGCGGGCGAGCCGGCGGGGGCGCTCACGGGCGTCCCCCGGGAGCGGGACTCAGCGGACCCGGGATCCGGCCGGGCGCATGGAGACGTCCCTGTCGGACTCGAACCCACGACCAACAAACTCAGAACGTCCCGGCAGGGTCCTGCCGGGACCTCCGCCGGACAGCCCACCGGTCCGGAAACGCCTGGCCAAACGGAGCGCTCATCGGAGTCTCCACGTGGACGGCGTCCCACGGAGTGGAGCAGCTGATCTCGGCCGGGGCGGGTTCGCCGATGAGTCGGCGGCTGCGGCTTGACAGGGGGCCGGGGCTGTACCCGGCGCACCGCCCTTCGCCGGAGGTACGCCGGGATCCGGCCGCCTCGGCCGGGGGCGCGGAGGTCACTCCGGGATCTGGATCTCCAGCGGGCCGCAGCCGAGTCGCTTCGCCTCCGCGGCCACATACGCGGGGAAGACTTCGCGGATGAAGGTGTAGTCGCGGAAAGCCCTTCGCTCCTGCGCGATGAAGACGACATCGCCCTTCGGGCACTCGGCCCGCAGCGCGGCGACGGTCGGGGAGTAGGAGCCTGCTCGTTCGGATGCGCCGGTCCTCATGGACGGGCCGCTGTGGATGGCGGCCGTTTCCACAGCGCCGGTGAGAACTTGCTCCTGAATCGTCTGGAGCCGCAGCTGCGGGCGAACGGTGTCCCCCGCAACGATGTCGCAGGTGCGGACGGGGCTGTTCTCTCCGGCCGAGGTCCGTATGCGGACGTCCGACTCCGTGTACGGTTCGGGCAGACGCAGTCCCTCGAGCCCGCACAGCTCGCCATCGGCGCGCATCGCCTGGAAGTCCGGTACGGCGGTCAACGTGCCAGGCTCGGGGAGTGAGCCTGAGCACCCGAGTTCCGCCATGGTGGCGTTCGCGACATGGACGGCGGTCCGGGCGAGGGCCTTGTGGAACGTGGCGTTTCTGTCTGCGTCCTGGGTGTTCCGGATCTCGTCGTCGCCCATGGCGACATCCACGACCGCCGGGCCCGAGAACATCCCGGACTTGGAGCAGTTGTCCGGGACCGCCACCCAGGCGCGGGTGTCCGAGGCCATACCCAGCAGCCCGTCGCCCATAGGAGTCAGCCGGGACGACAGGAACTCCTCGGCCCAGGGGATGTTGCCCTTCTCCAAGCCGTCGAGTCTGTGGACCCGGACATCGATCTGGCGGCCCGGGGTGCCTCCGTCGTCGCTCGTGATGCGGCAGCTGCCGTGCAGCGGCACATCCGACGTGCGGGACCACGCCGGCCGTATCTCCGCGTCCTCGGTCTCCCAGCCGCCGAGGAGTTCGTCGAGGTCCTGGTCCGTCACGGAGTCCCAGCAGGGGGAGCCGACAAGGGGAAGCGCATCCGTCTGCCAGGCGACGACACCCGCGCCGAGGAGCGTCCCGGCGGCCACCAGAGCAACAGCGCCCAGCAGACGGCGGCGACGGCCCGCAGCCGAACCGGTCGGCCCATTGGGTGTGGGGCATGCAGGTGGGGAGGGCTCCGAACCGGGGCCGAGCGCTGCAGAGGCGGTTGAGCTCGGCGGCGACCCGTACGGCCCTTGCTTGTCGGTGCTCATGCCGCCCCGTCCCCCTGGTTGCCCTGACTCTTGTCGTATCGCCTGCAGAAGCGTAGGGGCATTGCCCTGGAACGCCGACGAGGGCAGACCACCCAACACTGCCACTGCGCGTCGGCCGCGCCCGCAGCCCAGATCGGGTCCGGACCTCACGGACCGCCGCCCGGGCTCCGAGAAGAGCCAGGACCCGCCGGACCACGACGCGACGCGGGACCCCGCCGGAAAAGACCGGCCGTGACGGCCAGTGCCCCGACGGGGACGGCATCCGACCCCCGTCCAGCGACCCCGACGCGCTCGTCTGCCGCCGCGACGGCACACCCGCCCCCGAACCAACCGAGCGTCGCGGGCTACTGTCCGCGGGCCTCGTTCCCCAGCACCGCCAGTACCCCTGAGCACGACGCGCCCCCTCGCCCGACCATCACGGTCGAGCGAGTGGCCGGTTTCGCGCGTCCGGGGTCAGGCGCCTGGCCGCTCGATGCCGATCTCGTAGGCGATCTCCCACCGAACATCGGCGACGGTGATGTCTGCGGTTTCCACCGGCCGCCCCTCGGTGTCGTAGTACGTCCGCTCAATCTCGGTGATCAAGTCGCCGACAGAGATGCCCAGGAGGTTCGCCTGCTCCTGCGTGGCGCGCGCCGGGCGCGGGACCTCGACGGCGGTCTCGATGATGACGCCGATGGACCGCATCCGCTCGACCACACCAGCGCCCGCGTGCGGGCCCATCTCCGGAAGCACGATCGGCGTGCCGTCCGTAATCGCCATCGGCTCCCATGACTCCGACAGTTGGACCGGCTGGCCATCGGCAAGGAACTCGTAGGCGGTGCGGACGCACGGGTCGCCTGGCGTGATCGCCAGCCGCTCCGCGATGCGCTCTGGCGCTGGAGTGCGCGCCTCACTCCGCGACTCCCAACTCCCAGCCCTGCCCTGCTCCCTCATGTCCGCGCGGAAGGGGCTGCCGCCGCGCCGCTCACGGTGGCGTGAACGCACCATGCGCAGACGCTCGCGCGGCCGACGGACGTAGGTGCCGGATCCGGCGCGGCCTTCGAGTAGGCCTTCGATGATGAGCCGCTCCATGGCCCGCTGCGCCACGGACTGTCCGACTCCGTACTCCTCGGCGAAGCGCGCTCGGCTCGGGAGCTTCTCGCCGACGGACCACTCACCGGACTTGATGCGGTCACGCAGAGCGTCGGCCACCTGTAGGTAAGGCGTTTCGCGTGGCATATGCGCAGCTCCGGGGGTTGTACGTCGACATTGACAAAGCTAACCCATCAGGTTGAAGCTGAATACTCAGCATCACGAAACGTGATGGACTGATCACCAGGGGAGAGCTGTGCCCACTGTGCCTCCGCATGCCGTCGCCCTCTCGGGCATGCTCGCGGCCGCGACCAGCAGCGAGCCGCGCATCACGGAGACACAGGCCGGCGTCCGCATCGAGGTCGACCTCCCCGACGAGCTCAGCCCCGTCACCCGCTCGACCATCCTCACCGCCCTCGGCGGCGCCGGCCGCTACGGGCACAGCCGCACCGAGGCCGGCGACAGCGTGTGGGGCGAAATCGACCGAGAGGCAAAGCGATGAACCGGTGCGACTACTGCGGCCACAACCACAGCAACTGCGTGGCGATCGGCATCGCCCACGCCAACTCGGGCCCCTCACCCTCGCGTAACACCTTCTCGGACCGCCCCGGCCCGCCGTCCCCGTCGGCAGGCCGGGGCTTCTTCATGTCTGGGCCAGGGGCGAATGGACTTGATCGTCAGCGCTTCGGTTGAGCATCGGTTGAGCACGCGCCCGGTATGCCCGACCCCAAACGAGATCAGCACCCGGCCGGACAGTGCCTGACCAGGTGCTGAGCGAGTAGGCCGTGTGGGACTCGAACCCACAACCAACGGATTAAAAGTCGAGGACAACGAGTGACGGCGATCGACGGACCATGCCGGGCTGTGCCGTTCGAGCAGGCCAGAGGCGGTGCCGCACATCCCGGGTGTCGGGCAGTACCAACTGGCCCGAGGGCGTCCGGGCTCACATCGGGCTCACATGGAGGTCCGCTGACCTGCGCGTTCAGGCTGTTTTCTCTTGGGGCCGTTGATACCCCAGCCGCACTTCGCGATCACCTGTTGAGCTGTTACCGATAACATCTTGCCGGTTACCCTTGGCGGTGTCGACGCCAGAGGAGCCAGTCCAGGACGTCAACGGGCTGGAGGTTCAGGACGACTGCGTCGAGCAGGCGACGGATCTCGTTGGCGGTCACACGCAACATCGTGAGGCATTACCGGGAAGGGCTCACTGCCCGCCGAGTCGGAGCACAACAATCACGTACAGGCTCACGGACACCGCCAAGAGCAGAAAGCAGAGAACAGTGTGGACGGCGAGCCCACGCCCCGGGTCAAGGCCCAACTCTACCCGGGCCGCACGGCTCACCCGGGGCCCGGGGACACCCCGCGCCGCGTTCGCGTCCGCCTTCTCGATCGCTCGGCGCAATTTCCGGCGACTTCTCTCGGTTGCGATGCCCAGGCGCACACCACAAGCGTCGCGCACCACCAGGGTCCGGTATGGGCGACCGTACGAGAAGGTCGTCAGCAACCGGACCGTGGTGATCCGGTTCAGGTCGACAGACCGTTCCCCGGTCAGGGTGTGCGCGGTCAGACACGACGACGAGCGCCGGAACGGGGCCTTCTCCTCGCACAGTGCGGGGAGAAGGACGAATCCGACGATTCCGGATAGCAAGCCGAGCACGAGCGGTGTGCCTTCGGAGACCGCCCCCGCCCGCGCCAGTCCGTAGCCGCCGAACGGTAGCAGAAGAACCGTCACCGCCAAGCCCGATCCCACACGTGCACGGGCCAAACCACGGGCCGTGGTTGCTTCCACTGAACACCCCCGTTTCTGCCGACAGGCACCATCATGCATGCGCGGCAGAACCCGCCGCTTGACCGGTGCCCGGCATCAGCGACGCGGCCGCTCCTGCCGCCCAGCCGACCGACGCGCGCGGCGTGCGGTGATCACGCCAAGGTCGGACCGCATGTGGGGCGGCACGACAAGCTTTGGAGCATTGAACAGGACAACGCTCACCTCGCACAGCAGGGGGACCAGAGCAATAGCCAGTGCGGCTATCAGAAGGTAAGACGAGATGTCGGCATCCGAGTCCAGCAGAGCCAGCCAGATCAGCGCCGCGATCCCCCCAGAGCGAGGTAGCCGTTGCCGGGACCACCGCGTGGCGGAGCTGGGGGCGGAGATCTCCACGCTGACCATGCCGTGACGAGAGGGGTAGGCATGTCGCAGACCGAGGGCGCACGACTGTTCCGCGAAACCTGGATCGGGGGAGTGCACCAGCACTTCCCCGGCGAGCCGAAGGCCGGCTACGTCACCCCGTGGGACGACACACCGCAGTGGGAGCGCGAGGCCGCGGGCGCCGTCTACGAGCAGGTCCGCCAGTTCATCGAGATCAGCGGCGGCAACACCGGTCGGCTGTCCCGAGAGCAGAAGAGCCGCTTCGTCGCCACATGCTGGACAGCCCAGATGTACAAGCACTTCGAGGACCCCAAGCCCGGCTACGTGGCCGACTGGCCCGAACTGCCGTCCTGGCAACAGGAGACCGACGCCGACAGCTTCGAGGCGATCGAGAAGGCCATGAGCTGACCACCTGTCCCGAGGACGGCGGGGACGTGGGGGACGCTGCTTCCGCCTTCCTCTCTCCCTCTCTTCCTTCTCTCCTGAGCTGAACAGAGAGGAAGGGGGCCGGGATCGTCCCCAGCGTCCTCCTCGACGGGTGGTGTGCCGTTCTCGCGGGAAAGCTCACGGCTGTACGGGGGACGCATCGCGATGCGGGGCGCGTCCCCTGTCGTCCCCCGCGCGTCCCCCAGACACCGCAGGGCCTTTCTCATAGAACGATCACGAGCGTGAACGAGGGCACCAGGGGCACCAGGAGACTTATCGGCCAGTACAGTCGAGGGTTCAGCGTTGTCCTTCGCCGCATGGCCTGGTTGGCAAGCCACCAGAGCAGAGCGAACAGACCCAGCACCGGTACTGCGATCAACATCCAGGGGAGCATGCCGTCGTTCTCCGTCGGACTCCGCTGAGTCCAGCCAATCTCCGCGAGCGGCCAGTTGGCGGCGAAGTACCACAGCAGCCACACCGGAATGACTCCCGGGATTCCCATCAGTAGGTTCACACCCACGGCGATCAACGACCACTTCCGCATGTGCCCAGTATTCACCTCCATGATCGGGGTCAGCCCATGCGCGACAGCGCAGTGTAGTTCTCCAGCACGTTGTACAGGCCGATCAGCTCGCGGCCATACCGCTGGGCATCGTCACCTGCCGGGATGATGGTCTGCGGCCTCGCCGACCCGCGGATGAGGATCGAGATCGAGCCGTACACGCCCGCCGCCGGAACCTCACGGGGTGCGCCCGTGTCTGGTCGCCGCACCGGCTGAGTACGATCACCTACGCCGGTCTGAGTACGCGAGCGGCTGCCCGCCGCGCGCGGCGCCGGAAAGGTGGACGCATGCGCCGACTGCTGCTGCTCGCCCCGCTGTTGCTGTTCACCGCTGGCTGCGCGGTGGTGCAGTCCTCCGAGGACGAGGCGACGGACGTCGCACGGGAGGTGGCCAGAAAGGCGGGCGAGCGGCTCTACGGCCAGCGTCCGCGCACGGCGGAGGAGGTCGGGCGCTCCGCTTCCGGCATCGACGGGGTGGAGGTACTGCGGGTGACCGGTACGTCGACACACGACGGGGACGGCGTCGACGTGGTCGTCCGCACGTCCGGCTCGGCGTACAACAGATGGCGCGATGCTGAGGAGGTCGTCGTGCGGCGCTGTTTCGCGGTGCGGGTGTCGCCCGAGTCGGAGTGGCGTGAGGATCCCCGTGACGTGGACTGCCCGGACGGCCCTCCGCTGACCTTCGCCCCGCCACCAGAGCCGCCCCGGCTGCCGTACAAGGAGCTCCGCGCGAGACTTCCCCGGGTGCCGGAGGGCGGCCGGGTGGACGAGGCCGCGGTGCGCCGTACGCTCGCCGTCCTGGACCTGGATCCGGCGATCCGTACCGAGGTGAAGGCGGACGGCGGCCGGGTCGGCGTTCTCCTGTCGGTAAAGGGCAATGGCTTCGACCCGCAGGACTGCCTTCTTGCCCGCGTGGTCCCCGGCGCCACCGAGGTGTGGGTGCCGCCCCGGATCCAGCGGATGCCCGGAGAGGGTGGCTGTACCGTCGGCAACGCCCTGGACCCGGCACCGCCACCGCACTGAACGGGGTGCCTGGCTCCGGCGGAAAGCCACCTGCACCTTCCCCGCCGCCTCCGCGATGTGGCCCATCGCCTCTACCGCCCCTCAGAAGCGGACCGGGGGCATGAGAGGAACTCAGGACCCCGGCGGGTGACGGCGATGCCCTGGCAGCGAACGTCTTCGAGACCTGACCTCTGACGTCCGGAGACCGGTCATGTCATCGGGGAGTAGGTGACGGCCCATACCTTGCCGTTCTTGTTACTGCTAGACGTACGGGCCACATGGATGCCGCGGGCACGCAGCGCGGGAGCGACCTGGATCCCTGAAAACGGCCAGCCCAGCTCGCCCTCTCCATTTGGTTGCGGACTGAACAAGGAGGCCCGACAAGCGTCTCAGCCCGCTACCTCGAAGGCATGGGGCCGCTCGCTAGTGGCTGTTGAGGTAGACGCGGGCGGCGCGGGTGAACCCCTGGATAGCCTCCTTCAGCCGCGCGATGAGCTCATCTGAGGGAACCTCCTGATCCGTCTCGTTGAGCCGGGGCGGCTGGAAGGGGCCGATCGCCGTCTTGGCCCAGCGGTGTTGGACGGCGACAGCTCGGCGCCTGAGCTGCTCGGCGAGTTCCGCGAGATGATCAGGTCCTTCGAGCGCGACCACGGATTCAGCGCGCGCCAGATCATCGAGGCGGCCAGCGTCGCGGATGTCCTGCTGCCAGGTCGGGGAGGCTTCTTCGAGCCACTTCAAGGCGTGGTCGATGGCCGGCGGAAGGGCGGCGGGGGCCAAAGCGTCGGCGAGGTCGTCCTTGGTTATGGGGTTCGAACTGAGGCAGAGATCCCCCAGCCGGTATCGGGTGGCCGGGCTCAGTTCGTGGTCTTTGAGGCGGGCTCTGTGTACCACCTGCACCAGGTGCGTCACACTGCCAGCGTCACCGAGGTAGGTCCATGCCGCTCGGGTGAGCGCGGCGTACGCGTCGCGCTGGTGCTGCCGGCGAATCGCGTCAACTGGCCCACGGCGCACGGCTCGTGCTTGGGCGCGCCCGGCGGCGTATGCGGCTGCGGCGGTGGGGGTGGTGACAAGTGCGGCTGTGATTGCTGGGTCCATGAGGAGATCTTGTCGCTTCAGGTTCGCCAGGTGGTCCAGCAGCGCGTTGACGGAGCGGGCGAGCCGCTGGGCATGCGCGATGGCCGCAGGCAGGCCCATGCCTGGCGACGCATTCAGGCGCCGCCGCGCCTCGTTGATGCCTGCGAGCGCGCAGGCTCGCGGAACGTCATCGCTCGGCAGACGGTCCGCGCAGCGGAGCACCTCGGGGATGAGCAGCATGACGTGCCCGCGCAGCTGAAGGGTGACGTCGTGCACCTCGTCGTGGGTGGGCAGCTGCGCGTCCGGCCCGAGGAGGCGCCGCGCGTCGGCGCGCATCGCCTCCGTGTCGACGGGCCGCGTCGTCTGCCCTCTGGTGCTGCTCATGCCCGGCCGCCGCGGGCGTGGGGGTGGTTGCGGATTTCTACGTTGTAGTCCGTGGCGAGCGAGTAGTTCCGGGCCCGGCGGGCCTCGCTGCGCTGCCGCTCCAGCGCTGCGCACACCCCACACCCGGCCGCGGGCTTGGGGTCCGCCCCCGGCAAAGGGAGGTGAATCGGCGGGTCCATCGTCGTTTTCCGTACGGTGCTCACGTTCGGCTCCCCTCGGCTCTCCTGCTCACCCCCTGAGCCAACCCCCGCGCGGTACCGCTGACCGGACCTCCCCGCGGACGTTCCGGCGGACTTTCCGACCCCACGCGGACTTTCGCTCCCGGCGCGCCCGCTACGGTCAGTACGAGCGGGCACACCGGGGGTGCGAAGTGGACGAGACACCAACACCGTTCGCGCGCGAGTGCGCGGCACGGGGCTGGGATCATCCGGCCGCGTTCCTGCGTGCCTTCGAGTCGACGGCCGTGCTCGTCGGGGAAGAGGTGGCCGTTACGGACCGCCAGTTCCGGCGTTGGCGGCAGGCTGGTCCACCCCGGCCGCGCCCGCGTGCCTGGCGTGTGCTGCATGCGATGTTCGGCGTGAGCCCCCTCGATCTGGGCTTTCCCGGGCCGGAGCCGAGTGCGACGGTGGAGGCGTCACCCAGCACCATGGAGGAGGTGAACGTGGACCGCCGCGCGTTCGTCGCCGACTCCCTCGGCGCTGCCGCGAGTCTGGCCGTGGGCTCATCCGATGCAGTCGGCACCGCCCACATCCTTGAGCTAAGCGAGGGCCTGCGTTCCCTCTACACCCTCGATGACGCCTACGGCGGCGGTGACGTCCGCTCACTCGCCGTACGACACCTGCGCCGCGTCCGCCGCGTCATCAACACCGGCAGCTACCCGGACACCATCGGCCGCCAACTCCAGCTGCTCGCCGGGGAGACGGCCGAGCAATGCGCATGGCTGTACTACGACGCCGACGACCAGGACACCGCGCGCCGCTACTGGGGCGAGGCGCTGACCACCGCGACGATGCTGCGGGACGCGGGCCTCGAAATCCTGGTGCTCGCCAGCCTCAGCATGCAGGCCAGCTACGAGGGTCGGCCGCGCGACGGCTACGACCTCGCCCGCGCTGCCCACCAGCGCGCCGTAAGCCTCGGCTCGCCCGTGCTGCTCTCGCTGATCGCCTCGCGCGAGGCGCGGGCGCTGACGCTGATGCGCGACCAAAGCAGCGCACGGAAGCGGCTCGCGGACTCGATGCGCATGGTCGACCGCGGGGATCGCGGGCGCCCGGCACCAGAGTGGGCCGCATTCCACGGGCACGCTGAGCTCGACTATGCGCAGGGCTTGCTCTATACCGAGGCGGGCCACCACACGGCCGCGGTGCCATTCCTGCGCGCGGCTCTCGCCCACCAGGACCGTACGTACGGCCGCAACCGGGCCCTGTACCGGCTCACGCTGGCTCGTGGCCTGGTGCAGGCCGGGGAGGTCGACGAGAGCGCGGCCGAGGCTGTCGGCAGCCTGGAGCACCTTGAAGAGGTCGAGTCCGGGCGCGTCACGCGCCGCCTGGCCGAGGTACGCGACCTACTCGCCTCGGCGGACGCGGCGAGCGCTCGCCAGGCGGGCGAGGAACTGACGGAGTACGCCCAGCAGAAGGGAGACGGCTGATGGCCGAGGTGACGTACGAGCGGTACGAGGGGCCGGAGGCGGCCGAGCAGCTCGACGCGTTCCTCCCCACGTATGAGGAGGTGTACGTCGAGCCTCCGTACTGCGAGGGCCCGCGGGACGTCGCCGAGTTCATCGACCGCTACCAGCTCCAGACGCAGCGCCCTGGCTTCCGCCTGGTGCTCGCCCGTGACGGCGGCGAGGTGGTCGGGTTCACCTTCGGCTACCGCCTGCCCGAGGACACGGGGTGGTGGGACAACCTGCTGGAGCCGATGCCGGACGAGTTCACGCGCGAGAGTGGGGAGCGGACGTTCGTCATCATCGAGCTGGCTGTTCGCAAGCCTTGGCGCCGTCGAGGCATCGCGGCCGGGCTGCATGAGCGGCTTCTCGATGGTCTGGCGGTGGAGCGGGTGACGCTGACGATGCGGCCGGAGCCGGAGGCGGCGCCGGCGCAATCGGCGTACGCGTCGTGGGGGTACCGGCAGGTAGGACAGTCCCATCCGTGGGAGGAGGCCCCTGTGTACGACGCGATGGTGCTGGACCTGCGCTGAGGCCCGTCAGCGAGGCTGTGTCCTCAGGAGTCTCACGGCCAGGTCGGACGGTAGTAGCACAGCGTCAATGTCTCTCCAATGGTGAATTCTCCATCGGGGATCTTCAGTGTGCGGCTGGGCAGACTGCCCTGCGGGCATCGGAGCGAGCCCTGTATGACGTATGTCCCGCCCAGGTCGGGGACGAGAGCGCGTACGTCGTCCTCTGTGAGCGTCTGTGCAGCCACTCCAGGGGGGCCCGGCGGGTCCTACTTCTCCGCGGGGTCCTGCCGGGCCGCGCTCGCCGTCTGCGGGGAGCAGGAAGAAGGCACCGGCATAGTGAGGGCCGATCCCAACAGGCCCCCAGCGAGGCCAGCTATCAGGGTGGTCCGTGCGGGTCTGTCGCTCATGGCCGGACAGTAGAGCCACGGCGCACAGCACTGCGCCCGGACCCTCGGGAGGGCGCCGGGCGCTGCTGTGTCTGCCGCGCAGTCTCTCCAGCGAGGGGCCGGCCGCTGCGGTCTTCTCCTCCTCAGTCAACAGACCGAGGGTCAGAAGCGGGAACGCGCGCGTGACTGCGACAGGGCCTGGCGCTGCGCCTCTGCCGCTTCCCGCAGGCGCTGGAGCTGCGGCGGCTGCCGGACTTCGTCCGGGGCGCGTACAGGGCGCATCGCCTGCACCGCGAGCCGGTGATCCGGCCTCGTCGACCGGCCGGCGATCGCTTCGCGCAGGCTCGCCACCTCGTCGAGGTACCGGGCGGTGGTCAGGTGCTCGTTCACCCAGTCGCGGATCGTGTGCATCTCGGAGAAGTCGACGATCGCGGTCAGCGCGCCGCGGCGGGCGGCGTCGTCGTCGAACCGCTCTGCTTCCTGGAGCAGACGGATGCGGCCCATGCGGTCGGTGTCCGTGGCCTTGTCGTACGCGGCCCGGAAGGCAGCCATGAGGACCGCGCGGTCGGCCGGGGATGTGTAGGCGGGGATGCCGGGCCCGGTGGGTACCTGGGTCTCCAGCCATTCGAGACGCTTACGGCGACGGGCTTGGAGCCGGTCCCACGCACCCTGAAGGGCTTCCAGGTACGCGGTGTACGCGGCATCGACAGCCTCGGCCCTCGCGGGGTCGGAGAGGCGGTACGACGACCGGGCTTCCTGCGCTGCCGTGAGGTACTCGGCGTGCGCCTCGCGGGCGGCAGTGACGTCGGGGTCCTGGTCCTGCATGGGCATCGGCTCGGGGGCCATCAGCGGTCCTTCCGTAGGCGGGCGAGGTGCTCGGCGTCGTCCGGGTGCCACAGGCCGCGTGCGGCGGCTGTGACGCCGTGCTGCGCAGCCAGGCGTCGGACGTGCCGCCCGGTCACCCCGAGGCGGCCGGATAGTTCCTCGGTGGTGACCAGGCGACGTGTCGAGGGTGCGCTGATGTCCGCTGGTGTCCGTTCATGCTGTCCGTTCGCGGACAGGTGGTCCAGGGTGGCGGCGCGCAACGCGTCAAGCGCGGCGGCGACTCCGGGCCGGACTTGTCCGCCGTCCGCGCGGTGCCGGGCGAGTTGGGCGCGCAGAGCCAGCCACAGGGGGTGGCAGACCTCTGCGGGCAGAAACACCCCGCCGGCGGCGATAACGGCTGGCGGGCGCGTCGAAAGATCGCCAGTCCTACGGATCTGATATCCGCTGCCGCCGAAGGCCAACCAGATGCCCCCCACTGGGGGTGGAAGTGGGCCGCTGGCTTCGAGTCGCCTGGCGTCCTCTGTGCAGATGGGCGTATCGCCGAGGCTGGCGGGTCGATCGGCAAGTACGACGACGTCACCGACGCCTGGCGAGCGGCTTCCTACCCGTTGCAGATATACCAACAGGAGCAGGCTGCCGCCGACGCCCTGCGCGAGGCGAAGCGTGAGCTGAACTTTGCGCGGCGCGGCTACGGCGAGGACAGCGAGGAGTACCAGGCGGCCAACGCGAGGCGCCTTGACGCCTTGCGAAAGCTCGCAGAGGTGCTCAACGGCATGATGCGCGCGGGCATCCGCGTGCCGGCCTTCACGCCCGACTGGGCCGAGGAGCTGAAGGCCCTTGGTGTCCTCGACCGTCCCGAGGCCCTGCCCGTGCTCACGCCGGACGGGCAGATCGTCCGAGGAGGGGGCGAAGAGTGACGGGTTCGACCTACAAGCGCTGCAAGTGCCCGGCCACGTACGACGACAAGGGCCGGCGGAAGAACTGCCGTAAGGACCACGGCGCTTGGTACTACGTCGCGGACGTCGGCTTCGGCCCCGACGGGAAGCGCAAGCAGGTCCGCAAGGGCGGATTCCGCACGGCGGACGACGCCGAGAAGGAGCTCGCCGAGCTGCTCGGCCGCGTCAACAACGGCAGCTACACCCACGACGAGGGTCAGACCATTGCCACATGGCTCGGAACGTGGCTGGAGCTGAAGGAGCGTGCGGGCCTGCGCCCGTCGACCCTGCGCGCCTACCGCAGCCACATCGATGAGTACCTCGTGCCGCAGCTCGGCCGCCTGCGCTTGCGGGACCTGCGCCCGCAGCACGTCGACCAACTGCTGACCACACTCGACAACGGGAAGCGGAAGGCAGCCACGACCCGCCGCATCCACGCGACGCTGCGCAGCGCGCTCTCAACGGCCGTACGGCGGCGCCTGGTCACCTTCAACGCGGCCAAGGACGTCGACCTCCCGACGGCGCAGCGGCCCAAGGTGAAGCCGTGGGAGCCCGAGGAGCTGGGCCAGTTCCTCGACTCCATCGGCACGCACCGGCTCGGCGCCCTCTTCGAGGTCATCGCCGGTACGGGCCTGCGCCGGGGCGAGGCGGTCGGCCTGCGCTGGGATGACGTCGACCTCGCCCGGCGGGTCATCGTCGTACGGCAGCAGGTCGTGCAGGAGTCGGGGCGGAAGAAGAACAAGCAGGCCCCCGCGGCGTGCCCATACTGCGAGGCCGGCCACCTCGGGATGTCGTTCGGCAAGCCCAAGACCGCGTCCGGCGAGGACCGCGTCATCGACCTGGACGAGGTCAACGTGGGCGCGCTGCTCTCGCACAAGCTGCGCCAGGACGACGAGCGCAGGGCCTGGGGCGTGGCTTACCAGGCTCACGGGCTGCTGTTCGCTCGCGAGGACGGGAACCCGCTGCGCCCGGACGACGTCACGAAGCTATTCGTCGCCCTGGTCGAGCTGCGGGCCTGCGCCGGGTGCGGCTGCACGACCTGCGCCACGGTCAGGCATCCCTCATGGTCGCGGCCAGCGTGGACATGGCGATCGTGTCCAAGCGACTCGGCCACTCCACGATCACGATCACGTCGGACACCTACTCGCATCTGCTGGGAGGCGTCGGGCGGGACGCTGCGGACCGCGCCTCGGCCCTCGTTCCGCGCGCCAGGCAGACCGCCCAGCCTGCGCCTGCCGACGACGAGTGTGACCACTCGGTGACCACCTCGCCGACGGATTCCACTGCCGAGCATGCCCCGGAAGCAGAAGAACCCCCGTTGACGCAGGTCAACGAGGGTTCCGAGGGTGACGCGGGTGGTAGGCCGTGTGGGACTCGAACCCACAACCAACGGATTAAAAGTCGAACGGTGTTCCACCAACTGGGCGAGTCATGATCCAGCTCGCGGGCTCCCGTGCAGGTCAGGGACTACGCCCCGTCCAGCTCGGACAGCATCAGGGAGTCCACGAGCACCCCATCCAGGGGCGTCCGCTCCCGCAATGCTCCCGCATTTCAGGCACATCTGAACTGGTCAGGCGGCGGACCGCGCCTTCAACCACCTAGAACGAGGTTGTGCAGTCGGGCGATACCGCGCATGACGTCGTGGACACCGTCTCCCGGAGATCCTTCCAGGTCTTCATGCGGGCGAGGCGTGCTCAACACGGGCTCGGACCTGTTCCCGCGCGTGGTTACGCTCCCCGCTTCCAGTTGGTCGGGCCTTTCCGCAGCCGCTGCGGTCGCCTGGAGTAGACATCCGACCATGTGAGTGTCCCTGTCGATCATGTGGAAGTGGGCGCCCGCCCGGGGACTAAGCGATCGACGTCAGTCTGGGGGCCGGACCTGCCAGACACCGTCACCGCGCATGCGGAACGAGTCGCACCGTTTGCATCGTCGCGGCACTCAGATTGGGCGGACATCTGACGACCCGGCGCGGAGCGTGGCTGTTGGATCGTCAAATATCCACTACAAAAGCCGAGTTGGATTGATCGGCGTACGCGGGCACTTTCGCTCTTGCTACGCTGTGCGGCCAGAAGCGCAGTACGCACGTAGCTCTCCTATCTCACACCACATGCAGGTCACGCGAGGGGTCACCCGGACGTGCCCATGGCTTCCTGCCCACGTCCCTTGACACAGGAGCTTTGCCATGTCCGTGTTTCATCATGGCCGTGCCATCGCGATGGCTGAAACCCCCGCCCAGAGATATGACGCTCTTCTGGGCTGCCTCTCGCGTCGCATCGTCAGTCGAGCGGCCGGTACGTTCATTCCCTCTGGAACTCGACTTCTTGACCAGCCGCAGAAGCACTTGTGGCTTGGCATGCTCGCCAGCGAGACGAAGTTGGTCAACGAGACCAACGCCGGCTTCCGCGGGCTTCAGATCACTCCACCCGCCCAGGGTTTCTCCTTCCGCATCCGAACGCTGCCAACAGCCCTCACCGTCGAAGTCGCGGCGTCAACGTTCCTGGCACTCCATCCGACTGCGGAGGAGCAGCGCGACACCGCGCTCACCCCACGCGACGCGCCTCCTTCCGACACGCGTGGCGGGGCGGCACGGGCGGGTACGACCGTTCGGGCGTCCACCTGGCCCACGGCTGGCGGCTCACCTCATGCTCGTGCGGTGGCCTCGGGAACCGGTGGGAGGACGAAGTACCCACTCGCGCAGATCTGGACGAAGGCCGCGATGGATCCTGTGCGGATCTCCGTCCGTCTGCCTCCCGCAGGAGCCCTATCGATGCGTGTGGGGGAGGGCGAGATCGCCACAGCACTCCGCTCCGCCGCGGTCCGCCACGAGCACCAGCTCTTCCGTCATCGCCTAGGCGCCCCGGCGAACGGCTCCCTCCCGCTCGAACATGACTTGGCCGATGAGCAGACGTGGGCCGCGTACGGTGCCCGCAACCTGGTCCCGGCGACACATGTGCTGCCGCCCGAACATCGTGCCGCCGTCGAGATCGAGATCACTCCGGTCGACGGGCTCTTCGAGGTCTTCATCGCGGTGGTGAACACCACGCCAGCGCCCCAGGACCAGTTGATCGATGGGGTTCGCCCCTATGAGGAGGCGTACCTCGACACCCGCCTATACCAGGTCGTCCTGACGGCGACGCTCGATGTGCCCGTCGAGCCGTACGAGCTGGAGCAGGTCGCGCAGTCGCATCGGTATGAGCGGTCTGTGCCCGCGTTCGGGCACGCCTCGCCCGTCTCACACAAGGAAGCCGACGGACAAACCACCCTCCGGACCGAGTTCGCCGCCACGGAACCGACTTGGCGCGGGTATCCCCGAAGGGAATCCTCCGACGCCGTCGGCCGACAGGTCCCGATCGCCACTTCCTTCGCCTCCTTGATCGCCGACCCGGTCGGCACCGTCTCCACACTCGTAGACCTTTTGGACGTCTGGGTGGACGACAAGTGGGGGACAACGGCCCTGGACGCACTTCACGCGGAACGCGGATGGAACGACAAGGCGCGCGCGGAGGCCGAGAAGGACGCGACGGCCGCGCGCGCGGAGGCGGCATGGGTGCGCGCCGGCTTGGATCTTCTGCACACGGACCCGAACGTGCGGGACGCCTTCGTAGCGGCGAACAAGGTGGTCCAGGCCGCTGCGGACGACTACGTCAGTTGGCACCCGTTCCAGGTCGCCTGGATCGTTGGGTGCCTGCCCGGCATGGTCGACCCCAAGCGACACCCCGCGGTCAACATCGTCTGGTTCCAGACGGGCGGCGGTAAGTCCGAGGCTTATCTCGGCCTCATGCTCGCCACGCTCTTCTACGGCCGGTACACCGGCGTCACTCGAGGCACTCAGGTATGGGCGCGCTTCCCCCTGCGACTGCTGGCCCTCCAGCAGACCGAGCGATTCGCGAAGATGGTCATGAACGCGGAGGTCCTGCGGCGACAGGATCCCCGCATCGCCCATACGGCGGCCTTCGGAATCGGGTACTTCGTCGGCGGCGGGAACACTCCGAACCGGCTCCGAAAGCCTGACGGCAGCAACTACTACAACGGACCGGACCCCTCCGACCCCGCAACCGCCGAAGCGTGCAGGGTCTTGGACAACTGCCCACTCTGTGGGCAGGGCCTCTCCGTCAAATGGGACGACCCGACCCACACCATGCGCCACATCTGTCAGAACTCCGCCTGCGAACTGGCCGGCGTGCTCCCTATCTGGGGTGTGGACGACGACATCTATCGGCGGGCACCATCTGTACTCGTCGGAACGGTCGACAAGCTCGCACAACTCGGCCAGAACCAGGCCTTCCAGATCCTGCTCGGCCGCCCGCACTCCCTGTGCCCCAAGCACGGCTACTCCGCCAGCCCCACCTGGTGCCCCGTCTTCGGATGCAAGGAAGACCGGCGCCCGGTGCCCAAGGGCTTCGGACATGTGCGGCTTGAGATCGCCGACGAACTGCACCTGCTCGACGAGAGTCTCGGCGCGCTGGACGGCATGTACGAGTCGCTACTGCAGAAGATCAGCGAGCACCTCAAGAACGATCCCTTCCAGATCGTCGGCGCCACCGCGACCATCGAGGGCTACCAGAACCAGGTGCGCCACCTCTACGACCGCGAGGCTCGGCGCTTCCCCGTCAATGGCCGGGAGGCGGGGGAGACGTTCTGGTCGACTACCCGTAAGGGCGACCCCCTGCGCCGGTACCTCGGCGTGCGCTCCCGGGCGAGCACCATGGTGACCGCCACCCGAGAGGTCGCGGTGGTTCACGATCAATGGGTGCGTGACCTGTGCGACGACCCTAAGAGCGTCGTCGCCGAAGCGGGCCTCGACGCGACCGATGCGGAGATCGTCGAGGAGGCGCGACGCGCGGGTGAGGATCTCTTCGAGGTCCTGGTCACTTACTGCCTGCGCAACGAGGACCTGACCAGCTTCGTCCGGGACCCCGCTGTACGGGAGCTGCTGGAGAGCGAGGACAACCTGGCGATCATCAACGGCGACACCAGCCCTGACGTCATCCGCTCAGCCGTCGCCCGCCTGCGGAATCCTCCGGCCCACAAATCGGAGCGGGTCAGGCTGATCGCCGCCACCAAGGCCATCGGGCACGGATTTGATGTCGCCCGCCTTGGCGTCATGGCTGTCATGGGAACACCGACCCAGGCATCCGAGATCATCCAGGCGTCCGCCCGCGTAGGGCGTCGCTTTCCCGGGCTGGTCGTGAACGTGATCAACCCCAGCCGAGACCGCGACGCGAGTGTCTTCCGCTACTACCCGGAGTGGATCCGCTACCTGGACCGCTTGGTCCACAAGGTGCCCGTGAACCGGGAATCGGTGCCCGTGCTCAAACGGGTCCTGCCGGGAGGATTGATGGCGTGGTTCCTCCAGGTCCTCGACCGCGAGTGGATCACAGGGGGCCGCCGACGCCGTTCTCTCGCCGACTCCACCGCCTTCCGCGACGCCGTGCGGGATGGAGTGTTGGACCGCGCGCTGCTCGTTTCCCTGCTTCGTCACGGATTCGGCATCGACGACACGAGTGTCTACCACCGGATGCACCGTGAGGCCATCGACGTCTGGGTCGACGATCAGCTGGCCACGCTTCCGTTTCGAGCGGAAGCCGGCAAGCGCCTCCCCGACCTGCTGCACCCGTCTGTGCCGCGATCTCTCCGCGATATCGAAGAGCCCTTGACCATCTACGGCGAGTTGTAATCGCACGCGCGTCCCGCGCCTCGTGCCCCGCCGTCCCGCTCCCGTATCCGGAGAGATTCCGCATGGTCTTCGAACAACTCAACCGCAGCAACATCCAGGCACTGTGGCGCTATATGCCGGGCCAGCCCTACAACTGGTCCCCAAAGGGCTCCGTGCTCGGCGAGCCGCCCCGCCAGGTAACCCCCCTTGATGTTCCCGAGGGCTGGGTCGCCCCACAGCTTCGCCGGTTGCTCCTGCCCTTCGAGAGCGCGTCGAAGAACGGTTCCCGATCCGGCACCGAGCTCACCGCGATCGAACGACGTCAGTTCAGTCTGGTCAAGGCGGAGGACCTCCGCGCCGCCCGCTTCCCCAACACCTTCCTCTGCCGTGCGTGTGGCGCCTTCCGGCTCATCCGCAACAGCGACAGTCTGCCCACCTGCCCCACATCCAGCCACGGGCGGATGGAGCAGTTCTCCTGGTGCGAGGTCCACGAGTGCGGGCACCTGAGCGAGCTCGCGCCCCCTCGATGCGGCTCCGGCTGTCGTGCCGCGATGCGACTCAACAACATCCGCGACCTGAACACCTCCCGCTGGTACTGGACCTGCGACCGCTGCCAGCGGCGCTCTGAAGAGCCCGTCGTCAGATGGTGTACCACCTGTCGTGACGGCCGCCCGCAAGTCATGCGGGTGCCACAAACCGCCGCCTACTACCCACAGCAGATCACCGTCATCAACCCGCCCACCCGAGGTGACTACGGTGCACTCGCCTATGAGGGTGTGTATGCGGCGGCCGTGGCGCAAAGCCTGGGCGCCCTGCCCAGAGGAGCTGAGGGACTCCGGCGCGCGGGAGGCACCAGCGTCGCGGGCGGCGCCGTGGAACAGGCTCGCGAGACGGCGGAAGCACTCGGCCTCAAGCCGGAGGATGCGCTGTACAGCCAACTCATCGCGAAGGCCAAGGAGCGGGAAGGCGAGACACCAACCTGGGACACGCGAGTCGACGCCTTGGGCCGCGATCCCGAGACGATAGAGGTATTCGGCGAAGAATGCCGACAGCTTGGCCTCGCCTGGGACGCCAAGCCCCTGACGGTCCAAAATCTGCTCGATGGCGACGCGGGCACACAACTGGAGGCTTACTACCAGCAGTACCCCAAGCTGATCTCGCGCTATGGACTCACCGACATCACCTTGCTGCGAGAACTGCCCATCGCGTACATCGTGGCGGGCTACACGAGGATCAGCAGCAACGCGGTGGCGACCACGCGCCGCGGGACCCAGACCAGGCAGCGGTTCCGCTTCTTCCCGGCGGGACGCGACAGTAAGTTCCCCATGTACGGAGTGAGAACCGAGACTGAGGGCCTGCTGTTCGAATTGGACAAGCTCGCCGTGGTGCAATGGCTCGTTGGCTCCGGCGTCATCGAGGACCCCGGCCTGGAAACCCAGGAAGAGGCCCAGCGATGGATCTTCCAGTGCAGCGATCCAGTTCTCGACGCCTTCAACGCACCTGACAACGACATCACGAAGGCCCTCCTCGGCCTCGTCCACTCCATGGCACACCGCATGATGAAGGCCCTCGCCACCCGGTGTGGGCTCAACGTCGACTCACTCGGGGAATATCTCTTCCCCGCCAATTGCGCTTTCCTCGTCTATGCCAATACCCGCAGCAACTTCACACTCGGTGGGCTCGAACACGTCTACCGATTCGACTTGGAGGACGCGCTGTGTGAACTAGACGCGGAGACCCGCTGCGTGTTCGATCCGCCTTGCCGACGAGATTTCGGCGGAGCGTGTGCCGCGTGCCTCCACATCTCCGAGGTCGCCTGCGCGAGGTTCAACACCGTTCTGGACCGGAACCTGCTGTTCGGCACGCTTCCCCCCCTCGTGTCCGGCACCACCCAAGGCTCACAACCAGGAAGAGAAAGCGAACGACGGTGGCGCGGGTACTGGAGCCGCTGAGACCCCTGGTCTCCCTGCTCCTGCAGGCACCAGCTCCTGAGGAAACCGCGGCGGCCGCGACCAACATCGCGGCCGCCGCCGGCACGGGTCCCGCGATAGCCGCGCTCATCCAGGACGCCGTAGTCGATCGACGGCTCGTGTCGTACGCCCTCGTCCACGCTGGCGTCGTGGACGAAGTCGGAGAAATCACGCAGGCAGCGCCTCTCCTTCTCGCTCAGGCTCACGCCATGGTTGCTATGTCACTCGAAGAAGGGTGGGAGCTCGTGCTCACTGTCCCGGCCTTCCTTACCGAGTCGTTGAACGAGATGTCGCGTGACAATGGAGGTCCCGGGCTGCCACTCGACACGGGCCGGACGATTCGCCATGTCGCCGAGAGCGCGCAATCGCACCTGGTGATCGCCGCACCATACCTGCACCCCTCCTTCGCGGCCACGGTGGCGCCGGCCCTCAGCACCCTCACAGAGGCTGGCGGGACCAGCACAGTGATCACGAGGGCACTGGGCCGGTCCGCGCCCGACCGCTCCAACGCCAATGTGGCAGCGGTCGCGGTCTTGCGGGATGCGGCCAGCGCGGCGGGTGGCAGGCTGAGGGTGTGCTCATGGGATGAGAGCGGGCTAGGCATCGACTCTGTTGCTGAATCCTTCAGCCGGCGAGTTGGTGGCTGAGGCGCTGCAGTCGGCTGGTGCGGGGCTTGCGTAGTGGGTTGGTGGTCCACCAGGCGTCGAGGCGGACGATGTTGAGGGCGGTGGCGGAGAAGGCGTGTTGGAGGGTGACTTTCGGTAGCCCGCGGTAGCGGGCCTGGCGGATGCCGGTGACGTCGAGGGCCTGGTTGACGGTGCTCTCGATGCCGGCGCGGAGGGCGTACTTGGCCCTCCAGGACTCGGTGTCCTGTTCGGTTCTGGCTGTGGTGGTGCGTTCGTGGAGTTCACGGGGACGCAGGGTGAGCATGCGGGTACCGCGGACCGAGCTGGTGCAGTTGGTCCGGGAGGGACAGGGACGGCAGTCGGCTCGGGCGAATTCGATCACGATGGCGTCTCGTCGGTGCTGGGTGACCGGGTACCAGCCGGCGCTGGTGGCCCCCTGGGGACAGTGGACCTGGCGGGCCTTCCAGTCGACGCGGAAGGCGCTCTTGGCGAAGCCCTCGGCGGCCTTGGCCTGCGGGGAGTGGTCGGCCAGGAGCGGGGTGACCATGCCGATGCCCCGGCCCGCCGCTTCCACGACCAGGTCGACGGAGGGGTATCCGGAGTCGAGGTAGTGCTCGCCCGGTGCGACCTGCCGCTCGGCCAGGTTCTGCTGGATGGGCGCGGTGGCCTTGACGTCCGGAACGGTCGCCTCGGTGGTGTGGACATCCGTGATCAGCCGTAATGGAAGCCTCACGGCTTCGGCTTCGGCTTCGGCTTCGGCTTCGGCTTCGGCTTCGGCTTCGGCTTCGGGGAGGGTGTCGCAGGTCTCGGTGAGGTGGACCTTGTATCCGAGCCAGAACAGGTCGTCGCCCTTGGCCGACCAGCGGGCGTCGGGGTCGTACGGGGAGGCCAGGCGGATATGGCCGGGCGGGACCCCGCTGTCGTCGGCGTCCCGCTTCTTGATCACCTCCCGTCCCCGGCCATCGGTACGGATGATGTAGGTCTGCACCATGACCTGCCGCAGGAGGGCCACCGCCTCGATCTCGCGGACCCACACCGGCGCGGTATCGGACCAGGCCGCCCGGCACAGGACCAGCGCGTCCTGGCCGAAGACCTGGGCAAGCCGGTCCCGCTTGGTCTTCGAGCCCGGCATCGTCCAGCCATCCACGCGCGGCCCGTAGCGTTCGGCGAACTCGGCGACGTCGATCACGCCGGCCAGCCAGGACGGCGCCGCCACCGCCAGCGCCTCCAGAGCGGCCCGCACACTCTCCCCGGCCAGCTCGGTCCGGTTCAGGTCACGGACCGCGCTGATCACATGGGTGGAGTCCGTGCGCTGCTTGCCACCGGCCTTGATCAGCCCGGCCTCGCGGCAGTGCTCGACGAGCCTGTCGAAGAGTGTCCGCTCCAGGCCGTGCCCGACCAGCCGGGCACGGAACTTCGACAGCGCGGAGAAGTCGAAGCCTGCATCGGAGAGCTCCGCGCCCAGCGCGTATTTCCACGACAGGCGATCCCGCGACGCGTCCGCCGCCTGCCGGTCGGTCAGGTTCTCCGTGAACTGCAGCACCGTCACCAGCGCGAGCAGGGCCGGAGACTGGGCGGGAGCCCCACGATCGGGAAACGCATCGGTGAACAACGCGTCGTCGAAAACCTCGGCAAGGTGGTCACGCACGCGCATGGGCAGGCTCCCACCAGGGAAGGCCGCACGGGCCGTTCTGGCCGTCTGTTCAGGAATGGACGGCAATCCCCCCGGCCGCATGGACACCGCGCCAACCCCCTGCGGCCGGAGCAGACAGAACGACCGCACCAACGATCATGCCGACCTGCCCGTGCCTCTGCAGGCAATTCAGCAACAGAGTCGGCATCCACTTCAAAGTCGTCCTGGCCGACGACCAACTCGCGTACATCGGTTCCGCGAACCTGACCCCCGGGGGAACCCGTGTTCACGCTGAAGCAGGCATGCTCCTGCGGGGCAGTCGAGTGAAGGCGCTCTCCCGTTGGCTCCACGTTGTGGCAGACGAGCTCACACGACGCTCGTAGCGTGGCTAAGGAAGTGGTGGAAGATGTCGCCGATCCGCGAGCCAGCGGAGGATACCGTCCAAGAGAACGAGACCGTGGAGCTCCCCATGAGACTGCTGGCGGAAGCTGGCTTGGCACCCGGCTCCACTGTGCTCGCGTTCAGCGACGGTGACGGGCGTATCGTGCTCCGTCGTCTCGAAGATTCGGTCGAGGACCTACTCGGTGGGCTTGGGTTGTAGTCCGGTCCCGCTACCGGGTGCTCGGCCTCGCGCGGGCAGAATGGCACGGATCCGATCAGCTGCCTCGGCTGGGTCCTCGTGCTCCCAGACCCGAATGACCTGCCAGCCAGCATCCCGTAGAAGGCTATCCGTCTCCGCATCCCGCCTGCGGTTGCCCTCAATCTTCTCCCGCCAGAACTCGCTGTTCTTCGTGGCGGGGCGGTGATGCTCAGGACAGCCGTGCCAGAAGCAACCATCGACGAACACGGCGACACGTGCCTTGGGAAAGACGACATCGGCCGTCCTGCGCAGGTTCGACAGGGGCCTGATCCCAACCCTGTACCGCAGGCCCTCCGCGTACAGGAGGGAGCGAAGGCGAACCTCAGGCTTCGTGTCCTTGCCGCGATTCCCCTGCATGACCGACCGAACCGCCGGCGATGTGGCCCACGAATCCTCTGGCGGCTCCTGCTCCGCGATGAGGCCAGCAGCACGCGCCATTCCCCAGGCTTGAGCGAGATTCGCGGACCGTGTGTCGTTCGTAACCTCGCCTACGTACTCGGCGGGTGATCGACCCTTGTCAGACCAGCGAAGGTAGGCCCGGATCCGCCTCGTCCTCGGAAGCAACTTCAGCTCGATCGAGGCTCTCGCGAAGCGTCCGTCCCCGAGGTCGACCATGCGTCGGTTGCGCCCCCCAGCCGCCCGGTCCTGTTCGGCCGCCAGGATCGCCCGGCTCCTGCCCTGCTTTCCCTTCCAAGCCTTGGTCGGTGGCGGCTTCTCCTTCCAGCGGCCCGATTCTGGCGCCGCCATCTCACTCACCTACCCCTCTCCGCGCCGTCCAGAGCGGCGGCGACGGCCTTAGCGAATGCCTCTCCAAGGAGAACAGGAACAGCGTTTCCGAGCTGCCGCATCTTCTCTCCGCGAGGACCCTCAAGCTTCCAATCATCGGGGAACGTCATAACGCGAGCGGTCTCCCGCACGGTCATGTAGCGGTGCAGGTATCGCCAGCCGTCCGGCTCCGTGGCATCGGGGACTCGGTCGTCCAGGAGCATCACCGACTCTCCACCTGGGACGCCGTGCACACCCGCCTTGACGGTCTTCGCCGGCCGATCAAGTTCGTTGGGAGTATGACCGTCATAGATACGAGCGTTCGGCCATCCGACGTGATAGGCGATCCCCCCGTGCTCACGCTTCTTGTCCTGCTGATCGAGCGGGATAGTCGGCAGCCTCAGCTGCCCATCTCCGTGGATCGCGTCCCTCATTGTCCGCCACGGCCTAAGGCCGTCATCAATCGGCAGAGTCGCGGGAACGCGCCTCATCACCCGAGCCCTGACGTGATCCGGGACGTCCGGGTGGTTCCTCCAGTAGGTGCCATCAGCGAACGATCGGAGCAAAGCCGTCTCCGAATGCGTCGGACTCACGAGCCGCTTGAACTCATCGATGTCCACTCTCAGATCAGCACGGAAGGCCACGATGATGACCCGATTCCGGATCTGGGGGACACCGTAGTCAGCCGCGTTGACCGGGATCATGACGGCCTTGTATCGCTTACTCAGATCAGCAGCGGGTACTTCGCCTTGAACCCTCAGAGCTTGATCGTGTTCCTGCCATGTGGTGCCCTCTCGCCGTTCCTCGAATGGGAGTTCCAGCTCCCTCAAGATGTAGTTGAAGTACGGCTTGAAGGAAGGCCGCAGAAGGCCGCGCACGTTCTCACAGATGACGGCCTTCGGCTGAATCTCCCGAACGGCCCTGAACATCTCCGGGAACATGTTGCGCTGATCCTCATCCCCCTTCGCCACACCCCCCAGGCTGAAAGGCTGGCACGGGGGGCCGCCGGCGAGCACGTCGACCTCCCCCTTGAGGTAGTCCATGTCGAGCTTCCGGATGTCTCCCTCGACGAGAGGCGGTCGCGCCGCACCTCGGGGAACACGTGGGCGCTCCCCCTCCTTGCACACCTCCGCGCCGTTGGCGGCGAGAGTCTCACACGCCCGCTTGTTGAACTCATTCAGCAGCAGGGGGCGGAACCCCGCCCGCTCCACCGCCATCGCCAGCCCTCCGCCACCGGCGAACAGCTCGACAGACGTGCGCTTCATTCTCGACTCCCCGGGCAGCTCAGCAGTCTCAAAAGCATACCGCGGAGTTGTTGATCAAGGAGGTCATTCCGCCAGACGCCTCATCCACGCTGACGTGCGACCGATATCGTGCGGTGATCATCTACGCGTAAGGAGTTGCCGGGATGACGCCCACGCTGGAGCCCAACGGCGGCGACGGTTACCACAAGGACTTCACGCTTAGCATCACGAAGGCTCTCGGCGATCAGCTCGCCGTCGCGCTGGACGGGCTGGACCGCGCGCCGCTGAACGAAGCCAGCATCGCGGGGCTCAAGGAGAAGCCGGGCGTTTACCAGCTCTACTTGAACGGCGAATTCGTGTACGTCGGCAAGGCCGACAAGTCGCTACCAGCCAGGCTCCGAAACCATCTACGCAAGATCTCCGGGCGAAGGCGAATCAGCCTCGATGAGATGACGTTCTCGTGCCTTTATGTCGCCGAAGACTTCTCGGCCCTCGCGCCAGAGCAACTACTCATCAGCCACCACAAGGAACTTGGCAACATTCCTTGGAACAACAATGGATTCGGCAACAAGGACCCCGGTCGACAGCGCGACACGACTGTCCTGAAGAGCAACCACTTCGACACTCAGTTCCCGATCGACCTGGATCGCCCCGTCGAGGGCCTAACTGTAGGGGAGTCGACACTCGAAGCGTTCCTGGAGACCGTAAAGGCGGGCCTGCCGTATAACTTCCGCTACCAGAAGTCCGCTGACCACAAGAGCCGGACCATCGACGTCCCCTCCGAGAGTTTGACCGCCGACCAAGCATTTCGGCTGATCTCTGCTGCCATACCTGAATCCTGGCAGATCACAGCCTTGATGGGTTACGGCATCATGTACGACGACGCTCCCGCTACTTACAAGAGCGCCTGGCGCTACTACAGGACCGGCTCGCATGTCGACGCTATTCCCGAGGCGGACCCGGTGGGTGAAATCGAACCGGAAGACACCTTGCCATCCAGCGACGAATAGCATCTACTACCGGGAGAATTGAAGTTCACGTGAGTAATCGAGATGACATCTATGACCCGCTGCGTCGCGAAAACTTGGGACGCAGTGTCCAATGGGCCCTCCAAGAGACAAAGCCCATCCCGCTCGGGACGGTCCGAGACCTGTCGTTCAATGGGTGCGGAATCTACGCCATTTACTACGTCGGCGATCACGATCTCTACAAGCCCCTCGCGGACCATCCGTTCGAAGTTCCCATATACGTTGGCAGGTCGACTCCCGAAGGCTCACGCACCGGGTCGGATGTGAAATCCCCGGAGGAGAGCAAGTCCCTCCGTTCTCGACTCATGACGCACGAGAACAAGATCAAGAGGGCCAATGGCCTCAAGATCGACGACTTCTACACCCGGTTCCTACCGGCGGACGACCTGTTCACGCCAATGGCCGAGAGCATGATGATCACCGAGCTCCAGCCTGTGTGGAACGTCATCCTGCATGGTTTCGGCGTGAATACGCCGGGCGACGGACGGAAGAACCAGACACGCTCGAAGTGGCATGAAGTCCACCGAGGCGTACCCGCAGGCGACGCGCTACCACCGCATCCCGGTGGCCCCGGCCCCCTTCGCCGGCAGGTGATTCTGCACCTGGCCACGCACGCGGTACGCCCAGCGCACGCCGCAGGTGTACCGCCCACCGCGGACTCCCTTGAATCGGACGGCGCCCTCCCCAGCGAGTGACCCCTCCTCGCTCGACCATGACGATGCCCCTCCCGGCCGGTGCCATCCTGAGGGGCATCGTCCGTCTAGGGCAGTCAGCCTCCCACCGGTAAGGAGATCTTGGCCGGGAGAGGGCCGGGGGAGAGCAGTGGCGCGCAGTCGGGACAGGCGTACAGGGTGACGCCATGACCGCTCACCCGTTCGATGTGCCGCACCGCGATCGGGGCGACGGTTAACCGATCGCAGCGGCAGCAGGAAGTAGCCATCATGCCCACAGGGAGCGTTCGCCTTCGGCGCGGCAGGGTCGTTGCAGTAGTCAGTCCTACCCATGTGCAGCAATCCCCTCCAGGTCGGAAGTCCAAGACCGCGAGCGGGCAGGCCGCTATACGGCTCTGAGTCGTAGTTTCCGCACATGCTCATGGCGGCTTTGGGGAGCGGCAGCGATGGACGGCGGAGTGTCCTATCTGGCCTCAGCAGGGACACATTCGGCCACGTGATACGCCGCCGCCGTGATTCCGTTGCGAGGGACTTGCGAGATCCCTACTCTCGTGGATAACGCGTAGACGGAGACGAGTAGCCACGGATCACGCGAGCAGAGAGAGCCGCCGACAGCTGGGAAGGCGGACTCGCGCCCCGTGGTGAAGACCCTCCCGAGCGCGGGGAGGAACGGTCTTCGGGCCCAATGCCCCGCCGGTTTGCCCCCGTCATCGGGCTGAATGAGGCCGCCGCTGTCTGGCGGTGGCAAAGGCGTGGTGGCACCGCGAGTACCCTTCTCGCCCACGCCCCCAAGGGATCATGACGACGCCCTTGGAGGGCTGCGATGATCCACACCACTAGCCGCGTACTGACTTCTGGCCTACGCGCGCACCTCGACCAGACCGTCACGGTCTCCGGATGGGTGAACGCGCTCCGACTGCAACGCAAGATGCAGTTCGTCATTCTGCGTGACCACTCCGGCATGCTCCAGGTGACCCATAAGCGCGACGGCGGCGCGCTGGAAGCCGTCCTCGAGTCGCTTTCGCCCGAGTCCGCTGTCCGGATCACCGGACGTGTCGTGGAGGCGGCCCAGGTCAAGCTGGGCGGCCTGGAGCTCGTCCCCGAGACGGTCGAAGTGCTGAACAGGGCGGAGACGCCCCTGCCGATCGACGAGCACACCGGTCTCGAGCACCGGCTTGACTGGCGCTTCCTCGACGTACGCAAGCGAGATGGCGCGCAGCTGGTGTTCACCGCACAGACCACCCTGGAGCAGGGGCTGCGCGAGTACGCCATGCAGCACGGGTGCACTGAGATGCACACGCCGAAGCTGATGGGCACCGCCTCGGAGTCCGGCGCGGAGGTGTTCAAGCTCGGGTACTTCGACCGGTCGGCCTACCTCGCGCAGTCGCCGCAGTTCTACAAGCAGATGGCTGTGGCGGCCGGCATCGATCGGGTCTTCGAGATCGGTCCCGTCTTCCGGGCCGAGCCGTCGTTCACCTCCCGGCACGCGACCGAGTTCACCGGCGTGGACGTGGAGCTGTCGTGGATCGACGACGTCGAGGACGTTATGGCGTTCGAGGAGCGAATGCTTGCCCACGCCATGGCGAAGGTCGCTGAGGTACACGGTGACGCGATCCAGGAGATCTTCGGCGTCGAGGTCGTCGTTCCGGAGACCCCGTTCCCCAGGATCAGGATGGCCGAGGCGCAGGCGATCCTGCGGGCCGGAGGCTGGGACCCGGAAGGGCTCAAGGAGGACCTGGACCCGGAAGGCGAGCGGGCTATCGCCGCTCACATGAAGAAGCTCACGGGTCACGAGTTCGTGTTCATCACGCACTACCCGGCCAGCATCCGGCCCTTCTACCACATGCGTCCGGCGGACCGGCCGGACCTGACACTCAGCTTCGACCTGCTCTGGAAGGGCCTGGAGATCACCACCGGCGCCCAGCGTGAACACCGCTCCGACGTGCTGCTCAAGCAGGCCGAGGAGAAGAGCATGGACACCGAGCCGATGCAGGACTACATGAACATCTTCCGGTTCGGGTGCCCGCCCCACGGCGGCCTCGGTGCCGGCCTGGGCCGGATCCTGATGGTCATGCTCGGCTTGGACTCGATCCGCGAGGCCGCGTTCCTGTTCCGGGGCCCGAACCGCCTCACCCCCTGAGCCAGGTGCAACACGCGCTGCTGCCCCACCGCCGACCTGGCGGTGGGGCAGCAGGGGTAGCTCAGTATCGGGTGTGGCCCAGGTCGAGGGTCCACGCCTCAGCCGGGTGCTTGTCCCAGTGGGCGCGCAGAGCCAACTCGCGATCGGCGTACCGGCCACGGTGGCTTAGGCCACCGTGGGAGAGGGTGACGCTGAGCGCGAGCGGCGATTCGGTAGTGACCCAATGCGGTGTAAGGGCGTGGCTCCACAGCTGGTCGCCTGGTCGCATCATCACCGACTGCCGGTCCGCCTCGTCGTGCGACGGAGGATCCTCTCCAGTGGTCTCACCGAGGACCGCGGCTTCGGGTGACAGGTGGTTGTCGGGGTTGTGATAGCTGTGGAAGGTCTTGGTCCCATGGATCTGCCACACCAGACCGTGCGAGTTGTCGTTGTGGTAGGTCGAGGCCGCTCCTTCGGTGGACAGGAACAGGATGGGCGCGCACCGCTGCCAGGTGAATCCTTGCGCCGACAGGTAGACGCGCCAGGGGACCATGACCTCTTCCTGAAAGCCGCTCAGCAGCTCGTCGTAGAACCGGGCGAGGTTGAAGTGCACCAGGCGGAATGGCCACGTGGCGATCTCCTCGACCGGGGCCGTCCGGAATGCGGCGGTGCGGTCCATGCGCACCTTCCAGTCGTCGTCTCCGAGGATCGTGAACCGCACCTCGTCGTCGCGGCGAATGCGGTCGAGGATGTCGGTCGCAGGCAGGAATAGGTAGTCGAACGGGACCTGCATGCGGAAGTTGGGCGGCTTCCTCCAATGGGTGTCGAAGTCGTCGGGATCGGTGACGGAGACCGACGGTTGCACGTGAACCCCCAAGGTCAGGCCGTCGCGCAGTCGCGGGAGGCAGGGCGGCAGATGGCGGCGCAATCGGGTACGACACGGTCCGTGGCCGGCCCGTCGAGGAAGGCCCGGATCTCGGTACGTGGGGCGTGGACACTCACCTCGGATGCGCCGTAAGGGCAGTGCCGTACCCCACCGTCAGCCGACACGTAGAGGGTGGCCGACCGACAGGGGTGGCTCTCCTTCTCGGACAGCTGTAGCTGTCGCAGGTCGTCCAGGTAGGACCGGTATCCGTTGGACAGGCGGAAGTGCTGACCGAGCGCCGCCGTATCGCGCGCCCTCTGCATCAGAGAGTCCCGGATAGATCGGCTGTCCCGACGCAAGGCGCCCTCGGAGAGGAGGACGGGGCTGAGCTGGACGTCGATCCCGGTTCCCGCTACGAGGTCGGCGACCTGGGCGGCTTCCTCGCCGTCCACGTCCCAGTAGGTCAGGTGCAGCACTTTCGAGGGGGTGTCCACGGCGTCGAGCGTCGCGACGGCCGAGGCCGCGGTCCGAGTGGTGCGGCCGAGTGTCATCGCGCCCTGCGAGTCTGCGGAGACGGTCACGTTGGTCAGAAGGTGACCGACCTCCGCGAGGGTGGAGACCTCGGACTCCGAGCGGGCCGAGGTCACCATGGACACCGTCATGCCGAACTGGAGGGCCAGGCGGACGAGCTTCCGGAGAGCTGGGTGGTGGGTGGGCTCACCACCTGTCAGGCACACGCCCTCCACCCCAGCCTCCTTCAGCCTCGACAGGGCACGCGTGTACGTCGCGGTGGTGAGGAAGCCGCGAGCTCTGTCGGCCCGGAAGCAGAAACCGCACGCGACCTCGCAGTGCCCCGCCGTCGAGACCAGCGCCGTACGGGCAGAGGCGCTCATTGCACCCCCGTGTTGTCCCAGACCGCGATGGCCACGGTGCTGGTGTAGAAGGCGCACATCTGCGGGTCGGGGGTGCTGCCGCCGATGAGGGCCTGCTCGTTGCGGGACGGGCCGCCGCAGATGGCCAGCGCCGGGCAGTCGCCGCACTCAGGGAGCGGCGCGACCTTCTTCGTCGCCCTTGTGAGGAGACTTCGGTCCGACCGCAGCTCGTCGAGTGTGTGGAGGAACGAAGGCTCGGTGAAGTTGATGTCGCACACGCTGACCCGGTCGCCGGGCAGCAGGGCTGCGTTGAGGCTGAGGTCTCCCTGCATGTGGTCGAAGAGCATCGGTCGACGGGTGTCGAGGGCCTGGAAAGCCCGGTCGAGGACAGAGAACAGCATCCCGCCCTTCCCCAACGCAGTCAGACGGGCCTCGTAGAGCTCCCGAGCCAGATCCGCCCCGTTCACCCGCCACTCGCCCCCGGTGGGGATGGGCGTGTTGACATAGATGAACTTGAGGCCGAGATCGTCGATGATCCACTGCACGCTCTCGGCCAGACGCCCGATGTTCGATGCCGTCGGGGTGAGGTTGCAGCCGACGTGCAGGCCCTTCGCTTCGACCAGGCGTCGGACGTTGCGGCGGATGCGATCGTCTGCGGGCTGGCCGCCGAGGAGGAGCCGGTTCGCCGAGTTGATTCCCGGCGGCCCGTCGATAGAGATGCCCACCCCGTACTCGCGCCGTACGAAGTGGTCGAGGGCCTCGTCCGTCAGGCGAGCGCCGTTCGTGACGACCGTGCGTCGGACCCGCGCCACGCCGTAGCGGGCCGCGAGGGTGTCGGCGAGTTCGTCGCCGTACTGCATGAGGTCGAAGCGGATGGTCGGCTCGCCGCCGAACCACTGGATCGAGACCTCCTCCTGCCCCGCATTCTGCTCGAACAGGAACTCAAGGCCGGCAGCGAGCTCCTGCTCCGTCATATCCGGCTTCCCGCTGTTGGTGTCTACGAAGCAGTACGTGCAGGCCATGTTGCAGCGGTCGGTGAGCACCACCCGGAGGCCGCTGATCCGGCGCGGGGTCGGGTCGATGCCCAGGGTGTGGAGGCGGTGGTGGAGTGCTTCACGGCGGTCGGCCGCGGGGCCGTCCTGGGTGAAGCCGAGCCCGGCGAGGGCTAAGTGCGTCGCGGTCGGGGGGACCCCGGCGAGGTCAGAGACCTCGCCGGAGTCGAGAAGCACACTCTCCAGCGTGACCGGGTCGAGGAGTACAGCCTCCCCGTCCCGGTCGTACTGGAAGTATTTCCCCCACAGCAACTGGGGAGTGGCCACTGGGTCAGGCCGCCGTTTCCTCTTCGGCGATGCCCAGCTCGGCCATGACCGCGCGGACCTGCTCCTCGGCGTCGGCCTGGAGCCGGGCGGAGGCCGCAGGGGAACCACCGTCGGCGAGGACGATCACTCCGGGAAGCGTCGGGTTCGGCGCGATGACCGTGAGACCGGCCGGCTCGGTGCTGATGACCATGACGGCGCCTTCCAGGTTGACCCAGTCCGTGCGGTCCTTCAGCGCCTCGAGGATGCGGCCCTGCTTCTCGCGGAAGGAGGCACGCTCCCCCATCCACACGCCCGCCTTGGACTTGGAGTCCACGACGTCCGCGTATATCAGGTGGTTCTGCTTCTCTCGCCTGGGTTTCGGCATGGCTGATCTCCTTGATGGAAGGGTGACTGCCCGGGGTGGGCCGTTCTGATCCGCTCTGCTAGCCGCCGGTCCGGTGCCGTAGGCACCTCGCCGGTTTGGTGCGTGGCGCCCTGGGACGCCGTTCCCCACCCGCTGTCGCCCGATTGGTCGGCAACGGGCGGGAAGCCTGTTCAGCTGCGCTTGCCGCTGTCCGGTGCCGACGGGGAAATCTGCCGTAGGGGCTGGAGGGTGTCCGGGTCGGCGGTCCATTCCCGACCCGAGTGGTCCATCGGACGCATGTGCGCCACCTTCCTGACCGGCCTGCCGGTGAGCTTCGATATGTAGATCAAGACCGCGCCCACAGTTCCGCGACGTCCGCTGGCGGGATGTGCGACGCCCTGGCCGAGGAGCCGGTGCCCGGTGTCCTCCGTGACCCAGACGTTCGCCTCCGCGGTCGCGCTCACTGGGCTCCGCCCAGGCCAAGGAAGGCGTCGAACTGGGCGGAGCTCCACGTGGAGGGGTCGCCGTGCCGGTTACGGAACGCCTCGGCGGCCCGGGGGAGACCGCGGCGCTCCGGCGGGGTGCCGGCGGCCGTCTCCACGTAGGGGGCCACGACGGCCTCGTAGCGCGTGCTGGTCGCGCCGGGGGTTCGTCGGGGAAGCCGGGGGCTGCTCACGGTCCACTCCCTTTCGCTGAGGTCGTCGAGGTGGCGCAAGAGTCCCCCTGACAGGGGTGTCACGACCACAACGCGGCTGGTGTCATCTGGCGCTCGCCAGACGACCGGGATGTCATGGAGGTGGCACCGTGATGTCATCTGCACGGATTTCATTGCGCAGCAGGGGTGTTGGCCAGTAGGCACGAAGTGGAGCGGGGCGATGTGGCCCGTCTCCTGACCTTGAGGGAGCGACCGATGGGCGATCCGGCCACGCTGCTGCGCGTGTTAGTCCAGCAACGGCATTGGTGTTACCGGGACTTCGTCACGGCGTTCGAGCGCGCGGCCTCACAGGCAGGCGTGCAGGGCTTGTCGGTCTCGGAGGCACAGTTCCGGCGGTGGACGTCGGGCCGGATCAGAACCATGCCGGTGCCGGACGCGCGCCGGGTACTGGAGCAGCTCTTCGACGTGGATGCCGCAGCACTGTTCGGGCCGCCGCCCGCGCTGTCGACGTCGGCATCGGTGACTCCCACTGCGTACAACCTCGAAAGTGAAATCGCCATGACCGCACGTGACGCCGCTGATGAGGCGGGTGCTGCCGCCGCGCAGTCCGTATCCGACACGACCATCGACCAGCTCCGTGACGACGCCCTGTCCCTCGCCCGCTCGTACAGCGCCGTAAGCGCCTTCGATGCGTTCCGGCGGGCGAAGGTCCTGCGATCGGAGGCGGAGCACCAACGTGGTCGCACCAAGGTGCCCGTGCAGCAGCAGGATCTGCTGATCGTGGCGGGGCAGGCGTGCGCGCTGCTGTCGACCGCCGCGTTCGACCTCGGCGCCCTGGACGACTCGGCACGCCTCGCCCGCTCGGCGGCCCTGTACGGGGAGATGGCGCGGTTCGATCCGCTACGGGCCTACGCCACCGGGTCCTTGGCAATCTGCGCGTACTTCACGGGCCGTCCTTCGGAGGCCGTGCGGCATGCGCGGACCGCGCTGGCCTACGCCGGTCTGGGCGACACGGCCAAGCGGCGACTGTTGTCCATCGAGGCCCGTGCTCACGGGCACCTCAGGGATCGGGAGCGGGCCAGCCGGGCGCTCGTCGCGTCCACGCGTCAGGACAGAGGCGAGCGGGACGCCCTGCACGACGACGTCGGCGGTGAGTTCGCCTTCAACGAGGAGCGGCTGCTGATGTCGAACGGCACTACCGCCCTGCTCGTCGGCGACGGAGCGGGGGCGGAGGCGGCGGCGCAGCGGGCGCTGGATCTGGTTGCGTCCCGGCCGCCGGCTCGGCAGTTGGTATCGGTGCGGGGCAAGGCCGCGGCCGACCTCGCCGCGGCGCAGGTGCTTCGGGGCGACCTGGACGCGGCGGCGGCGACGCTGGAGACGGTCTGGGTGATCCCAGCGGAACAGCGTGTGGCGGGGCTGCTGGAGCGCACGGGCGGCTTGCGGCGGGCTCTGACGGCCCCCGCGTTCAGGGGGACGCGGGTGGCTATCACGCTTGGCGAACAGATCGAGGAGTTCGGGCGTCTCTCCGCGCCTAGGCAGCTGGGAACAGGGATCGGGCTCCTTGCTATCGAGCCCTGACTCGCCCCGTGCCTACTGGCAGCCGAGGGCGGCGAGGATCTGGGCTTCCTTGTCCGGGTCCACTCCGTGCTCGGCCCACCTCGGGTGTTCGACCGGTCGGCCGTCTGCCTGCATCCACGCCCAGGTGTCGGCAATCGTGTCGGCGAGCGGACGGCAGCGGAGCCCGGCAGCTACGGCACGGGAGGCATCGACGGACCACACCCCGGAGTGGGTGCGCCACAGCGGAAGCTCTGTCCACTGCTTGACCCCGTGCGCGGCGAGTGCCACCGCTTCCGCCCATACCGGGTTGCCGGTGCTACCGGTGACGGCCAGGCACGTGGTGATGAAGTCAGCCCAGCTGATGCCCTCGGGGTGGGCGATGTTGAACGCCCGGCTGGAGCCACCGGTGTTAGCGGCCTGATCAACGGCGAAGGCTGCGACGTCCCGAACATCGACAGGCTGGATCATCTGGGTAGCCGGCGCCGGGACGACCATCGAGCCGCCACGCTGGGCACGGGTGAGCCACCAGGGGAGCCGGCCGACGTACTCACCAGGCCCCAGGATCACGCCGGGTCGCAGGAACACCACGTCGTCTCCGAAAGTGGTGCGCACGGCAGCCTCTCCACCCGCCTTCTGGAACCCATACTTCGTCGGGCTGCCGTCGGCACCGGTGTGCCCGAATGACTCATCGGCGTCCGGCGGGCACTCCAACAGCGGGGAGTCCTCGGTGAGCGGGTGGTGGGGCCACCCCTGATACACGGACACCGTGGAGACGTGCACCCACCGGGCGGCGGCCGGGCGCAGGAGGTCGGCGGCGAGAAGCACGTCACGGGGTGGGAACTCGCTACTGGATGTGTCGATTACGGCATCCCACGGTCCCTGTGAGGCTAGCCGCTTCAAGTCGTCGGGGTTGGTCCGGTCGCCCCGGACCGTGTCGGCGCCCTCGACCACACCGGAGCGTCCCCGGTTGAACGTCGTTACCACCCACCCGCGTCGAAGGGCATCGTCAACGATTGCCCGACCTAGGAACCAGGTGCCGCCCATCACCAAAATCCGCATGAGCGCGACCCTGTCACGAACCGCAATGCGACACCATCCCGCCTCCATGAGCGGCGGGGCCGGCAGAGCAGATCAACTTCCCAGCCGATGGTCAGCATCCGTTCGAGCAAGGCAAGCGGAGCCGCACCGGTGCGCAGCTCCACCTCGGCGGCAACAGCGGGGGGCCGTTTCCTGTTCGGGCCGTATCGGCTGCAGCCAGCGGAGCACGTCTCTGGACCGGCCGCAACGGGCTCAGAATGGGCCAGAGGAAACGTCAACTAGTGCCGCATCAGGCAACGTTCGCCCCGTCGCGACGCCCGGCACGCCCTCTCGCCGCACCGGCCGAAATCCCGAGTACGTCCAGTACGAGGGCTTCCGGCCGGCACGCCGAGAGCCCGCACCGGACGCCGCTCCTCGACGGGCGAACGTTGCCTGCCGCGGCACTAGTTCGCGCGCACGCGCGCGCGAGGCGCGACCGGTCGCGGCACCGGCCAGGGGTACGCGGGGGACGATGCTTCCGGTGTCCTCTCTGCCTCTCTTTCCTCCTCACCTGGGGGACAGAGAAGAGAGGGTGCAGCAGCGTCCCCCTCGTACCCGAAACCGGCTCTTGCCTGTGCCTGACCGATGAGCGGGGCGATCTGGGGTCGTTCGGGGTCGTCCCCAGTGCGTCCCCTCGGCTGCCGAGGGCGTCCCCCACCGTCCCCGGGTACGCAGCGGCCCCGGTCCGCAGTGCGCGCGGGCCGAGGCGGCTGTGGTCGGTGGAGCGGGCTACGGGGTGAACGTGATCGTGTACTTCCTGCCGTTCTTGTTGCTCGTCGGGGCGATCACGTTGATGCCCCGGGAGCGAAGGGCTGGCGCCGACTGCTTGAGCCGGGCGCTGAGGACAGCGGACGTCTGGGGCCACCTCTCCCCTGGACTGCAACGCGCGGACAGCAGCGCATTGAGTTCGGTCATAGTGCCGGTCCACCCACCATTGGGGAAGCCGGGTGAGCTCGCCCAGTCCCGTAGCACCGCCGTGACCGGGTTCCCGTCGAGCACAGCCTCGACGAGCTCGTCCTGCGAGCCATGGAAGGTCTCCAGGGCCGTCCAGCCTGTTACGCGGTCCAGCGCGTGCAGTAGTTCGGAGAAGTCGGCCATGCGCGGTCGGTCGACCAGGGCAGCCGCAGCGTGGGGAAGGTCGGCCCACACCATGACAGCCAGATCCAGGAGCGCGCCCAGGATTTGGGGACTCGCCCGCTCGTATGCGCCCCAGAGCTCCGCCAGGGAGCGTCGCTTGGTGATGCGCTGGAGTTCAAGAGCCATGCAGCGTTCGGCAAGGTCGTTGGACATGGCACCGGTGTCGATGCCCGTGAGCAGGACGGGGCGCTGGCTGACCAGGATGCTGACGTCGTCGTCGCTGTAGAGGGCACGGCTGACCTGCGCTCCGCCGGTGACGACGCGGCATAGGGCATCCGACATCCACTTCGGGATTCCCGAAAGGTTGTCGAAGGGAAGGGTCCATCCGGCCGAGGCGGTGACTCCGAGGTCTTTGAGGTTCTCCGGTGCCTGGCGGAGCGGGATTGCCGCGCCGTCGAGGAGACCTACAAGCATCCGTCCCGCTGTGGTCTTGCCTGTGCCCTGCTCTCCGGTGAGGTAGGCGATGGGGCGTGGGAGGGACGGGCGCAGGGCGGCGAGCCACCAAGCCACTGCCAGGGGCAGCGTCCCCGCGGTGAACGGGAGGATCTGGGCGAGGGTGTCGATGCCCGCCAGCCAGCCATCCTGGGGGCGCTCGGGCAGTGGGAGTTCACCAATCAACTTGGTACGTCGCCAGATCGGCCCTTCTTCCGGGTCGGGGTAGGTGAGTGTCCAGCCGTCCGGGGCAACACGAACGGACTGGCCGTCGGGCCGGCCGAGGTCGAGCCATGTCACGTTCGGGTCGTGCGCATCCGGAGCGACACGGAGCCACAGGTTCGTCTCAGGGGCCGACAGGGCGAGAGCGTCGAGAGCGGCCACCGCGTCGCTGAGAGCTGTCTGCGACGGGGTGCGGTCATGCGCCTGGAGATAACGCACGGTGAGCAGCTGCCGGACGCTGCCAGTGGAGCTGTGCGCCTTGGCCCGAAGCGGTACGGCGATCGGCGCCCCGTCCCAGGGCACGGCGTAGGGGTCACCGTTGCTGCGCAGGTACCGGAACTCGTTCTGCCCGATCGCGCGGAGCACCTCGGTCTGCGGCGGGCCCTTGTGCTGACGCTGCTGCGCCCCATCCGACGCGGAGCCGCTCAGACCCCCGGGTATGGCGACGAGCGAGCGAGCCACAGATGCCGCGTCATACGGCAGTGGCGTGGTCATGCGGCCCCCTTGAGAGTGCGTGGCTGGCGTTCACCAGCGGTCAGACCCGATCGGATCGCCGCTTCGGCTTCGCGATCCGGCAGGCCAGCGTGCCGAGCTGCATCGAGCAGCGCGTCAGCGACCTGCTGCCGGTCGAGAGAGGCGGGAGTCAGCAGCGTGCCGAGGCTGAACGCCGCGCGGTTCAGGGCGCCATTGCGGGTTCCAGAGGGCGCCTGGGCCACCGCGGTCAGTTCGCGGTGTACCGCGGCTGCGACGTAGCCTCCCCCGAGCGAGCGGCCACGCCACGGCGGTACGACCCGTGGCCGCTCGAGTCGTACTCGGTGCCCTGTGCGGTCGAGATCGCGGGCCAACCAGACAGGCAGCTCCGCGACGCTCCGGCAGTCGCCCAGCGCCTTGTACGTGCCCTTCCTGGTGATCGTGCCGGGCGCGACGGCGTACGAGGTCCCGGCGCGCAGGTCGAGCTGCCAGCCCAGTGCCCCGGCAAGCGGACGCCACGTCGTGCCGCTAGGCGCCTTGAACCAGTAGTGCACTCCGCCGGACGGCGTCAGGACGGTCAGCGTCTGCTGGCCACAACCGGGCAGCGGCGCGCGCCGTACTTCGGCAAGCAGGGCGAGCGTGTCACGGCCGTCCGTGATGCTGCCGGGGGCAACGTCGAGGGGCAGGTCGACACCGGGGAGGAGGGCCGACTGGTCGGCGGGGACCTGTCCCCCATGGCTGTCCACATCGAGGATCACCAGCCCGGAGGGTCCAGCGGCGACCCCCACGCCGGCGAAAGGCAGGCGGTGCCACCAATCGGCGATCCGGCCAGGGTCATCAGTAGCGGCGAGCACCCCGTGACAGGGACGGCCGGAGGCGATGCAGGGGCAGCCGTGCCCGTCGTGCTCGGTGTACCGCGGGTTGGGGCGCTGCTTGCTGCGCGGGGAGCACCGGTCGCATCCGCGTACGGGGATCTTGGTTCCCGGCGTGAGCGGATGAACATGCCAGCCCTGCGCGGCGGCCCACAGGGCGACGCGCAGGGGGTTCGGTGCAGCAGGGCGGAAGGAGTTCGAGTGTGAGCCGAATTCGGCAGCGCGAGGGAGCTGGATAGGCTCCTGCATGTAGAGGTCTCCTTGCGGCGGCACGGGGCGGGCTTGGTCGTTCGCACCCCGTGCCGCCGTCTGTTCAGGCTTGGACGGAGGAGAGTTCGAGGGCTCCGGCGGATGCGTCAACATCCGCACGGAGCCCGGCCTCTTCCTGTGGACGGACGCCGAGTGCCTCGTGCAGCTCGGCGGTGACGACCCGCAGCGCGCGGCCGAGTCGCAGAGTCCGCACTGGTAGCTCCCCCCGCTTGGCCAGGGCGTACGTCGTACTGCGCTTGAGCCCGAACGCGCGGCCGGCGGTCTCAAGGTCGATGGTCGCGGGGAGGGCGAGCAGCTCTGCTCGAGTGAGGGCGCCGCTCATGCCACCTGCTCTCGGTTTCGCTGCTGGGTCAAGTCGTCGAGGACGCGGGCATAGGCGAGCGCCGCTTCTCCCCTTGGGGTCCGCTTCCCCCGCTCCCAGCGCCACACCGTCGACGGGTCCACCCCGCACAGGTCCGCGATCTCCGACAGCGACAGCCGAGCGGCGGCACGCGTGCGCATCGCTGCCCCTGAGGCAGCGTCGGCCCGCACCTGCGCGAGACGTAGGACATCAGTTCTGATCATGGACCGAGCCTAGCCGATACCTTGCCCCAACTCCACAGGACTTTCCCGCCCGTTAGGTCAGGGTCAACCTTGCCCTTAGGCAAGGTTAGGCAGGGAACAGGGGGGAAGATGCGGGACCAAATGAGCCTTGATGAGCACAGACAAGAAAGGATAGGGAAAGCAGGGTGGAGAGCCTGAACGCATGCACGAGAACGAGAGGGCCAATCATCCTTGCCACTTCCTTGCCCTTCAGGCAGGATTCAGGCATGCAGAATGATGGAGTGCCCGATGGATGGGACTACGTAGCCGCCCCAGGCTGGCCCTACGACCAGTTCCGTGGGGAACCGCCCCTCGTCGATCTCGGGCACCTGAAGATGCCGAGCCACTTCACTGGTATCGCGGTAGGGAAGAAGGTCCGCGCCACGGTCGCGCTGTGCTTCCGCGCCGCCCCCCAGTCGGGCGTACAGCTCGTGTCCGTCATGACCGGTGACACGGGAGCCGACTTCGGACTCGAAACGGTTCTAGAAGCGGCGGGAATCGCGACATGGAAGCACGCCGCGTTCATGCAGTTGGTGAACAGCTCGGCTACCGAATGGCTCGGGGAGATCCTTGCCCCCCAGGCCGACCAGTCGGCTTCCGCGTTCGAGCGGAAGAAGGAAGAGGCACGGCGGCTGCTGGCCCCGCTGTTCGATCTCCTGCCGACACACCAGACGCCTGGACAGCGCCGCAGCCTCACGCCGGACCACCTGGCCAACGTGGCGGAGGTCTACAGCGAGGCGCATAAGCAGGGCCAGCCGCCCACCGTCGCGGTCGCCGAGCACTTCGGCGTGTCCCACTCCGCTGCCGCGAAGTGGGTCGGGGCGGCACGTAAGCAAGGCCAGTTGGGGCCCGTCGCGAAGGGGTCTCGGGGATCTGTTGAGGGGGACTGAGATTGAACGGGTCGACTCACCGGCGGTGCAACTGCCGGGACCAAGAGAGCGGGAAGCTGCTCGGGAGTAGGTGTCCGAAGCTCAAGAACAAACGCCATGGGGCCTACAGGCTGCGGCAGGAGCTCCCGCCCACCAGCGAGGGCAAGCGGCGCTCGTTCACTCGTGGTGGCTATGAGTCAAAGGGGGAGGCCCAGGCCGACCTGGACCACGTACGGGCACTGCTCGCCCTGGCCGAATCGGACGACGAAGAGGGCCGCGAGCGCATCGTCGAGATGCTGGCCAAGGTGGCGCAGGACAAGGCGCCATTGCCGGACCTCGAAGAGACGCGGCGCCGACTGCACACTACGCAGTCCCTCACGATCCGGATCACGGTCGGCGAGTGGCTCGACACCTGGCTTGCGGCAAAGAAGACCCGGAAGACCACGACTAACGGCTACGCCTCGCACATCAAGGTCCACCTGAAGCCGCGCATCGGGCACCTGCGGCTGGATCGGCTCAACGTGGGGCACCTCATCGAGATGTTCGACGCCATCGGCGACGAGAACGAGGTGATCGCGGCCGAGAACCAGAAGCGCCGCGATCAGATCGCTCGGTGCAAACCGAGCAAGGCCGGGCGCCCGGTCGCCGCCGAGCGGGCGAAGCTGGCGGTGGAGAAGGAGAAGCTCGCCGAGATGAAGCCCTTCCGGAAACCCACGGGGCCGGCGACCCGCCAGAGCATCCGGCGGACCCTGCGGGCAGCACTGAACGCGGCGATAGCCCGGCAGCTCGTCACCTTCAACCCGGCCGCGCACGTGGAGCTTGAGTCGGGCAAGCGCCCGAAGCCGCTGCTGTGGACGGCTGAGCGGGTGGAGCGGTGGCAGGAGACGGGCGAGAAGCCCAGCCCGGTCATGGTGTGGATGCCGGAACAGCTCGGGGCCTTCCTGGACCACGCGTCGGAGCACCGGCTCTACGCGTTCTTCCACCTGATCGCGTTCCGCGGGCTGCGGCGCGGCGAAGGCGTGGGCCAGGACTGGACACACGTGAACCTGGACGCCGGGCTCCTGACTGTCGCGAGCGAGATCGTGCAGGACGGATGGACGCCGTACGAGTCGGAGCCAAAGACGGACTCCAGCGCGAACGCCATCGGCCTGGACAACGACACCGTGGCTGTTCTGCGGGCACACAGGGTCCGGCAGAACAAAGAGCGCCTCAAGTGGGGGAAAAGCTGGCAGAACACGGGGAAGGTCTTCACCAAGGAGGACGGATCCTGGCTGCATCCGGACACCGTCTCGAAGGAGTTCCGGCGCCTCTACGAGGAGATTGGCCTGCCGCCCATCAACCTCCGGGACCTGCGCCACGGGACGGCGACTCTCACCCACGCCGGCGGTGGCGACCTCCACACCATCAAGGAGACGCTGCGGCACTCCACCATCACGCTGACTTCGGACACATATACGAGCCTGCTGCCCGAGGTCGACAAGGCCGCCGCAGAGGCAGCCGCTCGGCTCGTCCCGAGAGCGCGTCCGGCGGTGGCGGCGAACGGGAGTTCCAGCACCGCCGCTCCCGCATCGCTCCCGCATGGGCGCGCGAACGACGAAGCGCCCCGACCAGTTGAAACCAGTCGAGGCGCTAAGTAGCAGGTCGGAGGGGTTAACCCCCGCCTGCGGTCGGTAGGCCGTGTGGGACTCGAACCCACAACCAACGGATTAAAAGTCCGCTGCTCTGCCAATTGAGCTAACGGCCCTCGGCGAGTCATCCCCGAGCATAGCCGTACGACGCCCGCCATCCGATCGGGTATCCCCCGCAGGCTGACGTCACGGGTGGAAAACGTGGTCCTGCCGGGCGTGTGCGCGCCGCTCGGACGACAGGTCGAGCAGGTGTGCGGTACGCCCCACGCCGGTGTGCGCCGGGCGGGACACCGGTTCCCCGGCCGGCCGCCGTCGATGCGGCCGAAGGGGAAGAACCGCGTCCGCCCGTGGGTCACGGGCGCGCCACCAGGTCGGGACGCCCCGTCACCTCTCGGATCACCGGGCGACGTCAGCACGTTGGACCGGCCGGGCCCTCACCGACCCCAACGACGTGTACGCGGCCGTCGGGGTCGACGCCTTGCCTCCAACCGGGCGGTACGGCCGCAGTTCGGAGCCCGGCCGCACCAGCACGTCGTCGCGCCGGCCGAACGGCCCCGCGACGGCCGACGCCGACCAGCGAGAGGGAGGGAGCGAGGGAGGGACACCCAGCCGGCCCCCGTGCGAGTGCGTCGGCCCCAACGCCGGCCCACCGGCGCTGAAAAGGGGATTCGAACCCGTCCAAGGCGAACGGGCCCGTACGGCACCGAAGTGCGGTACGGGCCCGTTCGTCAGGGCTTGGCCCCAGCGTCAGCCGTTGCGCTTCCAGCGCGGCTTGTCGTCACGGCGGCCGCCTCCGAAGGAGCCGGAGCTCGAACCGCCGCGGTGGTCGTCACGGCGGCCGTACGGGCGGTCGTGGCCGCCGGAGCGGAAGCCGCCGCCCGAGGGGCGGTCGTCGCGGCGGTCGCGGTTGAACGGACGGTCGCTGCCGGCGCGGTGGTCGCGGCGCTCGAAGGAACGGCCACCGCGGTCGTCGCGACGGTCGTCACGACGGAAGCCACCACGGTCGTCACGACGCTCGAAACCGCGGTCACCACGGTCGTTGTCCCGGCGGTCACGGTTGAACGGACGGTCGTTGTCACGGCGCTCGAAGGAACGGCCACCGCGGTCGTTGTCCCGCCGGAAGCCACCGCGGTCGTTGTCCCGCCGGAAGCCACCGCGGTCGTTGTCGCGACGGTCGCGGTTGAACGGACGGTCGTTGTCACGGCGCTCGAAGGAACGGCCACCGCGGTCGTTGTCCCGGCGGTCGTCACGACGGAAGCCACCACGGTCGTCACGACGCTCGAAACCGCGGTCACCACGGTCGTTGTCCCGGCGGTCACGGCGCTCGAAGTTGCCCCGCTCGTCACGACGGTCGTCACGGCGCTCACGGAGCTCGCGGACCGGACGCTCCTCGCGAGCCTCACGCACCGGCTGCTCCGGTACGGACACCTCGGCGACTGCCTGGACGTCCGCCTCCGCCGCCTGCGCGGCCTCGGCGACCGCGGCCTCCGGGTCCTCGCCCCGCTCCCGCGCCGCGCGGGCGACGAGGCGGTCGGCCTCCTCGCGCAGCTCGACGGCACGGCGCTGCAGACGCTCCAGCTGCTTGGTGAGCTGGTCGACCTCGCGCTCGGCCTGCTTCGCGGCGTTGCTCGCGGAGTCCGCCTGGACCTCGGTCAGCGAACGGGCGCCGGTGATCTCGGCGACCTCGGGGTCGAACACGCCGGCACCGCCGACGATGTGGCGCGAGGCGTCCACGCCCGCGTCCTCCATCAGCCGGAAGATCTGGCGGCGCTGGTGCGGGAGCGCCAGCGAGACGACGGTGCCGGACTGGCCGGCGCGGGCGGTGCGGCCCGAGCGGTGCAGGTAGTCCTTGTGGTCACCGGCCGGGTCCACGTTCAGGACCAGGTCGATGCCGTCGACGTGGATACCGCGGGCGGCGACGTCGGTCGCGACCAGCACGTTCACGTAGCCGTCCTTGAAGTCGGCGAGCGTGCGCGTGCGGGCGCCCTGCGTCATACCGCCGTGCAGCGCGTCCGCCCGCACTCCGGCGTCCCGCAGCTGCTCGGCGACGCGGTCCGCGCCCAGCTGGGTGCGGACGAAGATGATGGTGCGACCCTTTCGGGCGGCGATGGCGGCCGTGACCGGCGCCTTGTCCTTGGGCTTCACGACCAGGACGTGGTGGGTCATGGTCGTGACGGCACCGGCGGACGGGTCGACCTCGTGCGTCACCGGGTCGACCAGGTAGCGCTTGACGAGGCTGTCGATCTCGTTCTCCAGCGTCGCTGAGAACAGCAGGCGCTGGCCGCCCTCGGGGATCTGGTCGAGCAGTTCGGTGACCTCGGGAAGGAAGCCCAGGTCGGCCATCTGGTCGGCCTCGTCGAGGACCGCGATCCGGACGGACTCCAGGGAGCAGGCGCCGCGGTTGATGATGTCCCGCAGCCGGCCCGGGGTCGCGACGAGGATGTCGACGCCCCGCTCCAGGGCGTAGATCTGGTTGCCCATGGACGTACCGCCGCAGACGACCTTCATCTTCAGGCCGAGGACGTCGCCGTACGGCTGGAGCGCGTCGGCGACCTGCATGGCGAGTTCACGGGTCGGGGTGAGGATGACGCCGCGGGGCTTCTTCTTCTCGGTGTGGCCGCCGGCCAGGGTGGCGAGCAGCGGCAGACCGAAGGAGAGGGTCTTTCCGGAGCCGGTGCGGCCGCGGCCGAGGATGTCCTTGCCGGCCAGGGCGTCCGGGATGGTCGCGGCCTGGATCGGGAACGGGACGGTGACGCCGTTCTGGGCGAGCTTGCGGACAACGCCCTCGGGGAGGCCGAGGTCGCCGAAGGTCACCTCGGGCGCGTCGGACGTCTCGGTGGTGTCCGCGGCCTCGTCGGTGACGAGAGTGCCGTCGGTGTTCCCGGTGTTCCCGGCCTCGACGATCTCGTCGTTCTCGGGCAGGACGGCACGGTCAGAACTGGAAATGGACATGCGAAATGCGAAACCTTCCGGAGTCTCGGCACGCGCCCAAACTCCGTGTTTCGCAATTCGACCGCCTCGATGCGGTCAGCCACGGCAAGGGAGAGTACGCGCCACACGCGGCGCGCTTCGGTGGTGGCGCCGGGCAAATGGGATCAAACGATCTACCACCATACGCACCCTCCCCGGCTCAAGGCAAACCGCTTCGGTGCGTCGCTCGTCACACTCCCGGGATGCTCTCGGGACGCTCTCGAGGAGCCCCACCCCCGCACCTGCTCCGACCGGACATCCCGTGCTGTCCGCCGAGCGTCAACGGGCGCCGGCCCGACGTCCCACGACCGGGTACGCGGCCGGCGCACGAGCACCTTGCCGGCGCCTCGCGACCGGGAACTCCGACCGCCTCCCCGCCGCGCCTCGGCCACCGTCACACGGGTGCCATCTGTGGTGATGCCTCCGGTTCCGTGCCGAACCCCTCCCCTTGCGTGTCGACGGCCTCCCTCATCCCGCCCAGCTGGGTCTCCGCGGCCGGTGACTCCGTCGGCGGGTCGGTCGGCTCTCCGGAGGGGCCGGGATCGGGGCTCGACGGCGTCGGCTCGGTGGGCGGCGTCGGCTCGGCCGAAGGTGTCGGCTCGGCGGGCGGCGTCGGCTGGCCGGGCGGCGGGGTCGGCCGCTGGGGGGACGGCGGCTTCGCCTCACCCGTACCCCTGGAGGGCGAGGCCGGCGGCGCCGCGGAGGCTCCCGGGCTCACCGACTCGTCCGCACCCGCACTCCCGGACCCGCCACCGGAGGGCCCCGTACCACCCATGCCCGTCCGGCTCCGACCGCCGGAACCGCCCGGCGCGCCCCCGCCGCCGTCCGGTTCGGCGGCGGCACCGCGCCGCTGCGGTGTCTTCACCGGCGCCGGATCGTCGGCGTCGTCGCTCACGCTCACACAGCCGGCGGAGGCCGCGACGGCCAGTGCGGTGGCGAACCAGACGGCACAACGGCCGGGGGCGGACAGCTGGCGCACGGTGGCACCTCCGGGGCACAGGACGCGGTTTCCCTGCCCAACTCCCCGAGCCCCGCAGGGGACACGCCCCTGCGCGACCGCCGGGCGCCGCCGCCGGATCGGGCCTAACGCGCCAAGCCCCCCGCCAGATCGGCCCCGAGGATCACCGCCCCCAGCCCCACCAGCACCGACCCGGCCACATTCGCCAGCGCCAGGAGCAGCCAGCCCCGCTCGGCCAGCCGCAGCGTCTCGTACGAGAAGGTGGAGTACGTCGTCAAGGCGCCGCACAGCCCCGTGCCGAGCAGCTCGTAGCTGCCCGACGCGATCGAGGCGCCGGCCAGCAGGCCGAGGACGAAGCTGCCCGAGGCGTTCACCGCGAACGTGCCCCACGGGAAGACCGAGTCGTGGCGCAGCTGGATCTCACGGTCCATCAGATAGCGCAGCGGAGCGCCCACCGTCGCGCCCACCACGACCAGCACCCAGTTCACGGAGCCGACCTCCGCCGGTCCACCAGCCGGCGCGCCGCCGACGCCCCCAGCCACACCGCCCCCATGGCCGCGGCGAGCGTCGCGGCGGCGTACAGCAGCGCGCCCGCCCGGTGGCGTTCCAACAGCCGGGCGAAGTCGAGGACGTACGCCGAGAAGGTGGTGAAACCGCCCAGCACCCCGACGCCGAGGAACGGCCGCACGAGCGGACGTGTGACCACACCGCGCTCGCTCACCAGCACCATCAGCACCCCGATGAGCAGGCAGCCGAACGCGTTGACGGCGAACGTCGCCCAGACGGAGGGCCACAGCTGGGACACCCCGTACCGCGTCGACGCCCCGATCGCCCCGCCGGCCGCGACCACCGCGAGGACCTTCCACTTCCGGGGCCCCTCGGTCTCGATGCGCTGGGCCGGCGCATGGAGGTCGACGTCCGGGTCGATCGCCTCCGAACGGAGGCCGTGCGAAGGGGGATACGGGTGCTCGCTCATCGGCACCCCGGCCCCGGTGCCGTAGCCGGCACGGCTGCGCGCCCCGGTCCCGTCGCCGGCACGGCTGCCGGCCTCATCCGTAACCCAGCGCGTGCAGCCGCTCGTCGTCGATCCCGAAGTGGTGCGCGATCTCGTGGACGACCGTGATCTCGGTCTCCTCGACCACGTCCTCGCGCGACTCGCACATCCGGAGCGTCGGCCCGCGGTAGATCGTGATCCGGTCCGGCAGCACGCCCGCGTACCACTCCCCGCGGTCCGTCAGCGGAGTCCCCTCGTAGAGCCCGAGCAGCTCGGGGTCGGACGGGTCGGGTTCGTCCTCGACGAACACGGCGACGTTGTCCATCAGACGTGTCAGCTCGGGCGGGATCCTGTCCAGCGCCTCGGCGACCAGTTCCTCGAACTCCTCGCGCGTCATCTCCAGCACCCGGCCATTGTCACGCACACGCGCCCCCGCCGGTGGGCATAGCCCGGCGCGGACGCGGGCATACGCGTCCAATGGCCCGCGTCCACGAACTTCTCCATGCCGGCCTCGTCCGCCTCAAGCGCCACTACCGGTCCCACCACACGAACCCCGTCAGCACCCTGGTCCACAGCCCTCACCCGTACGGCCGCGCCTTCGGACTCGTGGCCGTCGTCCTGCTGGGGGCGTGGCTGGGGCTGCTGGTCGTGGGGGCCGTCCGCACCCCGGTGGGCCCCGTGGACACGGACATGGCGCTCAGCCCGTCCCTCTCCGGCGGCACGAAGATCAACGTCTCCCCGCTCGGCGCCCTCGACCTCGACTCGCACACCGCGCCGATCCGGCTCGACGTCGACATCGACCGGCTCGACCCCGTCCGCTCCCAGGCACTCGTCGAGCACCCCGAGCGTCTCGCCGGACTCCAGGAGGAGATCGGCCAGGACGTCACGGACGGCACACGCGAGCTCGCCCTGCGCTCCTGCGTCGCCGTGGTCTCCGGCGCCACGGCCCTCGGCCTCGTCGTCTACCGCCGCCCGCGCCGGGCCCTCGCGGCCGGCGGCCTGGCCCTCGTGCTGCTGGCCGCCTCCGGGGTGAGCGCATGGGCCACCTGGAACCCGAAGTCGGTACTGGAGCCCAGGTTCTCCGGCCTGCTGAGCAGCGCACCCTCGGTCGTCGGCAACGCGCGCTCGATCGTCACCGAATTCGACGTCTACCAGAAGGAGTTGGCACGCCTCGTCACCAACGTCACCAAGCTGTACGAGGCGACCTCCACGCTGCCGGTCTACCAGCAGGACCCGAGCACCATGCGCGTGCTGCACGTCTCCGACATCCACCTCAACCCGGCCTCGTGGCACATCATCGGCTCACTCGTGGAGCAGTACGACATCGACGTGATCATCGACTCCGGCGACACCATGGACCACGGCACGGCGGCGGAGAACACCTTCCTCGACCCGATTCCGGACCTCGGCGCGCCCTACGTCTGGGTCCGCGGCAACCACGACTCGCCCGTGACCCAGAGCTATCTCCAGCGCCTGAAGAACGTCCACGTCCTCGACGAGGGCCGCGCGGTGACCGTGGGCGGCCTGCGGGTGGCGGGCACCGGCGATCCCCAGTTCACCCCGGACCGCTCGACGGTCCCCGCGGGCGATCCCGCCGAGCGCATGGCCGGCATCCGGCTCGCCTCGGCCCTGCGCGACCAGCGCGCGGCCGGCACCCCGGTCGACATCGCGGTCGCCCACAACCCCGTCGCCGCGCGCGAGACCGACGGCGAGGTGCCGCTGGCCCTGGCGGGCCACGTCCACCGCCGGGACACCGAGATCCTCCCGCTCGGCACCCGTCTCAAGATCGAGGGCTCCACGGGCGGCGGCGGTCTGCGGGCGGTCGAGCGCGAGGAGCCCGAGAAGGTCCGCGCCTCCGTGCTCTACCTCGACCGGGACACGCGGACCCTCCAGGCCTGGGACGAGATCACCCTCGGCGGGCTGGGCCTCACGACGGCCGAGGTCAGCCGTCACCTGGCCAAGGCGCCTCCGCCGCAGGGTCCGGACGCGCCCCGGACTCCGCCCCCGACGGGCCTGCCGCCCCCCGCCCCGTAAACCGTTTTGGCGATAGGTCCCCGCATCCCATATGCTTCTCACGTCCCCGACGCGCTGCGAAGCGCCCAGGCGGGCCCTTAGCCCTCATCGTCTAGTGGCCCAGGACGCCGCCCTTTCAAGGCGGTAGCACGGGTTCGAATCCCGTTGGGGGCACGCATCACCGTGTGCGAGACTTGCTCTCGCGCAATGCATCACCTCTGGTCCTGTGGAGCAGTTTGGAGTGCTCGCCACCCTGTCAAGGTGGAGGCCGCGGGTTCAAATCCCGTCAGGACCGCTGCGACTCCTCGAGTCGCACGGCTGGGTAGCTCAGTTGGTACGAGCGTCCGCCTGAAAAGCGGAAGGTCGCCGGTTCGACCCCGGCCCCAGCCACCGCAGCCCACAGGGCGAACACCCCCGTCGAAGATCTTCGACGGGGGTGTTTTCGTGTCGGTTACGCCAACCGGTGCGCCGACGGGGCGGGACGCCGTCAGGCCCGGTCCCGCCCCCGCAGCCCGCGTACCGCGAGGACGATCGCCGCGGCCGCCACGACCAGGGCGAGCAGTACCCAGTCGGGAACCGCGCGCCCCGCGGAGGAGGCCCACTGCTCCACGGCGAAGGAGTCGTCGACCGACAGCAGTCCCGGGAGGGCCGTCGTGCCGTCGAAGACGAGGAAGACGGCGCCGAGGACGATGAAGAAGAGCCCGGACAGGGCCGAGGTGGAGTGCAGCTCGAAACGGCCGGCGACGCGCAGTGTGCGCCCCCGCAGCCATCGGCGGCGGGACAGGTCGTAGCGTTCCCATAGCAGGGCCAGGACGAACAGCGGCACCGCCATGCCCAGGGCGTAGACGGCGAGGAGGAGCCCTCCGTACGCGGGGCTCCCGCTCAGGGCCGCCACCGTGAGGACGCTGCCGAGGATCGGGCCCGCGCAGAAACCCGCGAGCCCGTAGACAGCGCCGAGGGCGTAGACCGAGAGCGCGGTCGTGGGGCGGATCCGCCCGCCGGCCTCGGCGAGGCGCCGGGAGGCGAAACCGAGGCCCGCCAGCTGGGCCACCCCGAGCGCGATGATCAGCCAGCCGCCCACCGCCACCAGGAGGTCGCGGTGGCCGTAGAAGAGGCGTCCGGCGAACGAACCCGCGGCACCCAGCGGAACCAGCGTCGTCGCCAGGCCCGCGTAGAAGACGCAGGTACGCGCGACGAGCCGGGACGTGGTGTCGATCGAGTACGCGAAGAAGGCCGGCAGCAGCAGGGCGCTGCAGGGGCTGAGCAGGGCGAGCAGGCCGCCCAGGAAGGCGGCCAGGTATCCGATGTCGCTCACTCGCCGCCCGCCGTCCCCGGCACCGGGGTTCCGGGAGCTGTCGTGCCGGGAGCTGTCGTGCCGGGAGCCGGGGTGCCCGGAGCCGTCGCGCCGGGAGCCAGGGCCGTCGGCGCCGACTCCGGTCCCGCCGGCTCCGTGGTCACGGCCTTGCGCGCCGCCTCGATCGCGTCGACGAAGGTCCCCGCCGGCTGGGCGCCCGCGATCGGACGGCCGTTGACCACGAACGACGGCGTGGACGTGGCGCCCAGCCCGTACCCCTCCTCCTGGTCCCTCGCCACGGCCTGACGCGCCTCCTCGCTGTCCGCGTCGCGGGTGAAACGCGCCAGGTCCTTCACTCCGGCCACGGCGGCGAGTTCCCTGAGCTGCTGCTCGCCGAAGCCCTTCTCCTTGGCGCCGTCGGCGTACGCGGCCTTGTGGAACTGCCAGAAGCGGCCCTGCCGCCCGGCGGCCCAGGCGGCCCGGGCGGCGGCCTCCGACTCCTCGCCGAAGATCGGGAAGTTGCGCCATTCGATGCGCAGGACGCCCTTCTCCACGTACTTCCGGATCAGTTCCGGCTCGGTGTCGCGGGCGAACTTGCCGCAGTAGCCGCACTTGAAGTCGGCGTACTCGACCATCACCACGGGCGCGTCGGCGCGGCCCAGCGCCAGCGGGTCGGCGGCGTCGCGCCGGGCGAGCTTCTCCAGCTCCGGGTAGACGCCGGCGTCGGGCTCGGCGGAGACGTCGGCGACGGAGCGCCCGCCGGTCGTGGAGTCGTCGGGCTTGGTGGCCGTGTACGAGACGAAACCGAGCAGCACCGCGGCGGCGGCGACGGCGGCGCCGTACCCGAACGGCTTGAGGGAGCGGGCTGGACGGGTGCCGCTGGGGGCGGGGGTGCGGGACGCGGGCATGGCGGTGTTCTCTCTCCGGGTGGCGCAGGGTTGCGGGCAGGACGGGGCGATGCCGCGACCTATACGCGCAGGACGGAGAGGTCTATCGGGCCGGGTGCCGCGAGCGCAGGCGGGGCGCGCTCCGGCGCGAGGTCCAGGACGGCGTCTTCGGCCGCCGGGCAGCCGGCCCCGCCATGGGCGGTGGTCGGCAGGGCGGGCAGAAGTTCGTGCGCGGCGGACCCGCGCGGCGGCGTGGCGGGGCTCAGCCCGCCGTCAGCGGAGCCTTCGCCGCAACCGGGAGCCCGGTGCTCGCCGGCCGGGGCCGCGCCCTGCTTCGCCGCGGTGGCGGGCGGAGCGACCGCAGCGGGCGGGGGCGCAGCGCCCTGCGGAGCCACAGCGGCGGCGGCCACCGCACCGTTCGGAGGCACAGCGGCCTGCGGGCCCACAGCGGTGGGCCCAGCCACGGCGACCTGCGGAGCCACCGCGGCAGACGCAGCAACGCCGACCCGCGGAGTCACAGCAGCCGACCGTGCCACCGCACCGGACCCGGCCACGGCGACCTGCGGCCGACCGGCCCCGGCCGTGCCGCCGGTGTCCGCGGCCGTACTCGTCCCCACGCAGAGAAGTGCCCCCGCCAGCACCGCCGTGAGCGCCGCCACGGCCGCGAGGGCGCGGTGCCAACGGGTGCTGGGGCTTGGCATGGACGGGGGCTCCTGGAGTCGACGTGCCCGTAATCGTACGGCTCGGCCGCTCCCTCGGCCGGTACGCCCTGCCCCGCACCGGCCGTCCGTGGCCCCCGCCCGTACCCGCGCGACCCCGTGTACGGGCGGTCGCGCCGGTCGGGGCCGCGGGGCGCGGGCCCCTGCGCCACCCGTCACCGCGGCCAGGGCACCCGCCGACGGCAGAGCCACCCCCGGCCGGACCCGCCACCGCACCGACCGCGCCCCGGGCCCGTCGCCCGCGCCCCGCGACCACCACCCACCGACCGGCGTTCTCCAACGCCGCCGCGAAGCACGGCACCCGCCTGCCGCACCGCCTCCCTCGGCCGGACCCGCCACCGCACCGACCGCGCCCCGGGCCCGTCGCCCGCGCCCCGCGACCACCACCCACCGACCGGCGTTCTCCAACGCCGCCGCGAAGCACGGCACCCGCCTGCCGCACCGCCTCCCTCGGCCGGACCCGCCACCGCACCGACCACGCCCCACGACCACCACCCACACCGACCGCCAACTCCGCCGCGCAGGACGACACCCGCCCGCACCGCTTCCCTCGGCCGGACCCGCCACCGCACCGACCGCGCCCCGGGCCCACCGACCGCGCCCCACGACCACCACCCACCGACCGGCGTTCTCCAACGCCGCCGCGAAGCACGGCACCCGTCGACGGCAGACGCCACCCGGAAAGCGCCGGCCGTTCCTCCGCCTGCCCGCCCACCGGAACCGCTCGCCGCAGCCGGCCGTTGATCCCGCACCCGCCCCACCGGAAATGGGTTCGCCAGTCCGCTCGCACGGGTGCGATCCTGGATCCCGTATGTCTACTTCCTTCGCCGATCTCCAGAAGCAGCTGGCCGAGATCTCGCTGCGCGACGCGCACCGGCTCGGGCGGCGCCTCGAGGGCACCCGCCGCATCCGCAAACCCGAGGCCCGGCAGGCCGTGCTCGACGAGATCGCGGCCGAGGCCGGCAAGGCCGCCGCGCGGACCGCCGCGCGCGCGGCACGGGTGCCTGGGGTCACGTATCCCGAACAGCTCCCGGTCAGCCAGAAGAAGGACGAGATCCTCGCGGCGATACGGGACCACCAGGTCGTGATCGTCGCGGGAGAGACCGGCTCCGGCAAGACGACGCAGATCCCCAAGATCTGTCTCGAGCTCGGCCGCGGAGTACGCGGCATGATCGGGCACACCCAGCCGCGCCGGATCGCCGCGCGGACGGTCGCCGAGCGCGTGGCCGAGGAGTTGCGCACCCCGCTCGGCGAGGCGGTGGGCTGGAAGGTCCGCTTCACCGACCAGGTGAACCAGGACGCGACCTTCGTCAAGCTCATGACGGACGGCATCCTGCTCGCGGAGATCCAGACGGACCGCGAGCTGCGCGCCTACGACACGATCATCATCGACGAGGCGCACGAGCGGTCGCTCAACATCGACTTCCTGCTCGGCTATCTGGCCCAGCTGCTGCCGAGGCGTCCCGACCTCAAAGTCGTGATCACCTCCGCGACCATCGACCCCGAACGGTTCTCCCGGCACTTCGGGAACGCGCCGATCGTCGAGGTCTCCGGCCGGACCTACCCCGTCGAGGTCCGCTACCGCCCCCTCCTGGAGGAGGAGAGCGACGAGTCCGACCGCGACCAGATCACCGCGATCTGCGAGGCGGTCGACGAACTCCAGAAGGAAGGGCCGGGCGACGTCCTGGTCTTCCTCTCCGGTGAGCGGGAGATCCGAGACACCGCGGACGCGCTGAACAAGAAGAACCTCCGCCACACCGAGGTCCTCCCCCTCTACGCCCGGCTCTCGCACGCCGAGCAGCACCGCGTCTTCCAGCCGCACTCGGGCCGCCGCATCGTCCTCGCGACGAACGTGGCCGAGACGTCCCTGACGGTGCCGGGCATCAAGTACGTCATCGACCCGGGCACCGCCCGCATCTCCCGCTACAGCCACCGCACCAAGGTCCAGCGCCTGCCCATCGAGGCGGTCAGCCAGGCCAGCGCCAACCAGCGCAAGGGCCGCTGCGGCCGTACCTCGGACGGCATCTGCATCCGGCTCTACAGCGAGGACGACTTCCTGTCCCGGCCGGAGTTCACCGACGCCGAGATCCTCCGCACGAACCTGGCGTCCGTCATCCTCCAGATGACCGCGGCCGGCCTCGGCGACATCGAGCGGTTCCCCTTCATCGACCCGCCGGACCACCGCAACATCCGCGACGGCGTACAGCTCCTCCAGGAGCTGGGCGCACTCGACCTGGCGCAGAAGTCCCCCCAGGAGGGGAGGAAGGTGCAGCGGCTGACGCCGACGGGCCGCAAGCTCGCCCAGCTGCCCGTCGACCCGCGCCTCGCCCGGATGGTGATCGAGGCCGAGAAGAACGGCTGCGTGCGCGAGGTCATGGTCATCGCGGCCGCGCTCTCCATCCAGGACCCTCGGGAGCGCCCCGCCGACAAGCAGGCCCAGGCGGACCAGCAGCACGCCCGCTTCAAGGACGAGACGAGCGACTTCCTCGCCTTCCTCAACCTCTGGCGCTACATCCGCGAGCAGCAGAAGGAACGCGGCTCGTCCAGCTTCCGCCGGATGTGCAAGCAGGAGTACCTGAACTTCCTGCGCATCCGCGAGTGGCAGGACATCTACGCGCAGCTGCGCACGGTGGCCAAGCAGATGGGCATCCACTTCGAGGAGCCCGCGGCGGAGGCCGGCGCGCCCGAGCAGTCCGTGCACGTCTCGCTCCTCGCCGGCCTCCTGTCCCACATCGGGATGAAGGACGTGAAGGACGGCGCGAAGAACGAGTACCTGGGTGCCCGCAACGCCAAGTTCGCCGTCTTCCCCGGCTCTGCGCTGTTCAGGAAGCCGCCGCGCTTCGTCATGTCCGCCGAGCTGGTCGAGACGTCCCGGCTGTGGGCGCGGGTCAACGCGAGGATCGAGCCCGAGTGGATCGAGCCGCTCGCCGAGCATCTGGTAAAGCGCACCTACAGCGAGCCGCACTGGGAGAAGGACCAGGCGGCGGTGATGGCGTACGAGAAGGTCACTCTGTACGGCGTGCCGATCGTCGCCCAGCGCAAGGTGAACTACGGGCGCATCGACCCCGGGGTCAGCCGTGATCTCTTCATCCGCAACGCCCTGGTCGAGGGCGACTGGCGTACGCACCACAAGTTCTTCGCGGACAACCGCAGGCTCCTCACCGAGGTGGAGGAGCTGGAGCACCGGGCCCGTCGCCGCGACATCCTCGTCGACGACGAGACCCTGTTCGACTTCTACGACCAGCGGGTGCCGGAGCACGTGGTGTCCGGGGCCCACTTCGACTCGTGGTGGAAGCACAAGCGCCGTGAGCAGCCCGAGCTGCTCGACTTCGAGCGCGAGATGCTCATCAACGAGAAGGCCGGGGCGGTCACCAAGGACGACTACCCGGACTCGTGGCGGCAGGGGCGGCTGAAGTTCCGCGTCACGTACCAGTTCGAGCCGGGCGCGGACGCCGACGGCGTGACCGTGCACATTCCGCTCCAGGTGCTCAACCAGGTCACGGCCGAGGGCTTCGACTGGCAGATCCCGGGTCTGCGCAACGAGGTCGTGACGGAACTGATCCGCTCCCTGCCGAAGCCGATCCGCCGGAACTACGTGCCGGCGCCGGACTTCGCGAAGGCGTTCCTGGAGAGGGCCGTCCCACTGCAGGAGCCGCTGCCGGTCACGCTGGCACGGGAGCTCCAGCAATTGGTCGGGGTGCCGGTCTCGGCGGACGACTTCGACCTGGCGAGAGTCCCGGACCATCTGAAGGTCACCTTCCGGATCGTCGACGAGCGGCGCCGCAAGCTGGCCGAGGACAAGGACCTGGAGGCACTGCGCCTGCGGCTGAAGCCGAAGGCCCGCAAGGCGCTTTCGGAGGCCGTCGCGGCCACGGCCGGCCGGTCCGGCGGCGACGCCGTCGAACGGACGGGGCTGAAGACCTGGACGATCGGCACCCTGACGCGGGTCTTCGAGACCCGCCGTGCCGGCCAGCCGGTCAAGGCCTACCCGGCGCTGGTGGACGACGGCGAGTCGGTCTCGGTACGCCTCTTCGACACCGAGGCCGAGCAGGCGGAGGCGATGTGGCGGGGCACCCGTCGGCTGATCATGCTGAACATCCCGGTGAACCCCGCGAAGTTCGCCTCCGACCGGATGTCCAACCAGCAGAAGCTGGCCCTGTCCGCCAACCCGCACGGCTCGGTCCAGGCCCTCTTCGACGACTGCGCGACGGCCGCCGCGGACAAGCTGATCGCGGACCACGGCGGACCGGCCTGGGACGAGGAATCGTTCCGGAAGCTCTACGACAAGGTCCGCGCCGACCTGGTGGACGCGACCGTGCGGACCGTCGACCAAGTGGGGCAGATCCTGGCCGCCTGGCAGGCCTGTGACCGCCGCCTCAAGAGCACGACCAGCCCGGCGCTCGCCGGCAACGCCAAGGACGTGCGCGAGCAGCTGACGTGGCTCGTGCCGGCGGGCTTCGTGACGCGGACGGGCCTTCGCCGGCTCCCCGACCTGATGCGCTACCTGGTCGCGGTGGACCGCCGGCTACAGCAGATGCCGACCTCCGTCCAGCGCGACACGACGCGTATGGAGAAGGTCCACGAGATGCAGGACGAGTACGCCTGGCTCCTGGAGCAGCTGCCCAAGGGCCGGCCGGTGCCGCAGGAGGTCCGGGACATCCGCTGGATGATCGAGGAGCTGCGGGTGAGCTACTTCGCCCACGCGCTGGGCACCGCGTACCCCGTCTCCGACAAGCGCATCGTCAAGGCGATCGACGCGGCGGCACCGTGACGCGGCCGTTGCCTTGAGTGAGTTCGACCGGACCCTCTGACCTGCTGTACAGTCTCTCTCGCAGCCAACGAGCGATCGGGCTGCGAAACCTGGTCCTGTGGAGCAGTTTGGAGTGCTCGCCACCCTGTCAAGGTGGAGGCCGCGGGTTCAAATCCCGTCAGGACCGCAGTGAACGGAAGGCCCGCGCCAAGTGGTGCGGGCCTTCTGGCGTATTGACTGGAGCTTGCGCCGCCGGTACCCAGTCAGGACAGGGGTTGCGGGGCCCCCGATCCGCGGGAGGTGGCGCGATGGCGGCATCCACAGCGAGACACGAGACCAGGGCGCTGCTGCGCGCCCATCTGGCGGCCGCCTCCGGCTATCGCCACCTCACCCGGCGGTGTCCGGTCTGCCATCGGCTGCTGCGCCTCGCCATGGACCCCTCGGAGGCAGTGCCGGAGGAGCCCGGTCCGCCGCCTTCCGCGCTCCTGGGGGGCCGTCAGGCTCCCGCACCCTCCCCGGCCGTGGTGCGCCCCGAGAGTCCGCGGAACGCCGTGCGCCCGGTGGGCCCGGCGGGCCCCGCGGAAGCAGCCGGCACGGCGGGCGCCGAGCGTGGCTCCGGCTCCGGCTCCGGCCCCGGCTCCGGCTCCGATTCCGGCTCCGATTCCAGGGACGAAGGTCCCACCCGTGCATGACCAATGGCGCCTTGTCCCACCGCGGACGGGCGGCAGACTCGCAGAGGGAGGACAGACCACGCGCGGCAAGACCTTCGGCGTGTGACGGGAGTCACCGAACGAGTTTGTGAGACAGGCGACTTTACCCCCTCCCTACAAGCGAAAAATCAAATGCGTGCAATTGCACCCCCGGCTGAGCAGCCCCGCACGACTCCCCAGGGGCTCCCTGGCCCCCCTACGGGACGCACGCCGCAGGTCCCGCCCGCCCCTCTCGCCGAACGGCCGCACACCACGGCCCGAACGGCCCGGCACACAAAAAGATCGCGCTGGACCCGGCGGAGTCCAGCGCGATCGACGACGAAACCTGTTGGGGCAGGCGCCCGCCGTGTCGAGCTCTGTGCAGGGCTACCGGGTTGGGGGTCCGGAGATGCCCTTGATCGGGGTGTCAGGCCTCGCTGCGCTGCTGCGGAATACCCGCCAGCAGTGCGCGGACCTCTGCCTCGCGGTACCGGCGGTGTCCACCGAGCGTACGGATGGACGTGAGCTTGCCTGCCTTGGCCCAGCGCGTGACCGTCTTCGGGTCCACGCGGAACATCGTGGCAACCTCAGCCGGGGTCAGCAGCGGCTCGGCATCAGGGGTGCGAGCGGTCATGAGCGGCCTCCTCGGGAGAACCGAACCTTCTCGGTTCTTTCCTCTAAATTCTGCACCTTGACCCGCGTTGCCCGAAATGGCGGACGCGGGCCGAGTCGGTTATAGGACGAACGGCTTGTCCTCGGCACTACAACTACACCATCTGTCCAGCCACGTCGGCCAAACCGATGGAATTGCCCTCTCAGGTGTTCATCAGCGGCGGAAGCCGATGCTTCATGCCATAACGGACAGTCACGCCACAGTGACGATCAGTCACAGAGCGATCAGGAGTCATCAGACCCCCCATAGAGTGCAATGCTGAGATTTCCGCCCTCAGGTAGGCGGAAGGAACCCTCCCCGGACTCCTTGTCCTATTTTGGCACGAGGGTGGGCGAGGGTTGCAAGAGACGACTTAGTGCTGTCCGTCACGCTTGAACCAAAGGCCCGGATCGAGACCTACGTCCCCTACATGTCCGGTTCGGTTCCGGGAAGGGTACGCCACGTCCCGACCGTCAGTTCGCGAACTGACGGTCGCGGACCGCCCGCCAGCGGTCCGTGAGCCGGCCGTAGGCCGCACCCGCGGCCTCTCCGTCGCCTTCCCGCAGCGCCGCGATGCCCGCGGCCACATCGGCGGCGGACCGGTCCTCGGCCAGCCGGTCCGGCGACAGTGCGTGGACGAGGCCGCCGTAGTCGAGCTCGACCAGGGAGCGCGGGTGGAACTCCTCCAGCCATCGCCCCACATCCACCAGCCCCTCCGTGAGCGGACCCTCCTCGATCCTGTCCCGCAGGGTCTTCAGGGCCCGTGCCAGCCTGCGTCTGGCCTGGACCATCGGCGTGCGGTAACGCAGCACGGGCGGCACCCCCGGCACCTCGCCCGGCTCGTACTCGCGCTCGTCGTCCGCGAACAGGACGAACCAGCGCACCGGCACCTGCCAGACCGCGGTCCTGATCCAGGGGCGGGCGTCCGGGTTGCGCTCCCGCCACGCCTCGTAGTCGGCGGCGGCCTGGCCGCGCACCACGGGCGGCAGCACCGCGTCCAGCACCAGGGGAGGGAAGAGCCCGGTCAGCTCCTCCAGGGCCAGCCAGCCGCGCAGCCTGGTGCGCCAGGGGCAGATCCGGACGACGCCGTCGTCCTCCGTGACGAAGGCGTCGGCGCTCTCGTGGACCGGCACCGGTACGGGAGGGGTCGGCAGCAGGTCCGCCAGGGACCGCCTGAGCTCGTCCTGGGCGGTGGGGGTCCGCCCGGAGCGGGCATAACGGGACCAGTGACTCCGCTCGGGCTCCGGGAACGCCGCCAAGGGCTCGTACACCCGCAGGTAGGACGCGTACGGGACGAGCACAGAAGTCGCGGCCGTCATGTCACAGATCCTTCCACGCACGTACTCCGGGAGAGGGTGATCCTGAGCACTGGGGCCGATCTACCCCTCCGTAGGACTTACTCTCTTGCCCATCGGGTCCCTCCCCACCCACAGGAGGGCCCTCATTCGCCGCTTCGTACTTGGGAGTCACCACCGTGACCGATGTGACCGACGGCGTCCTGCACACCCTGTTCCACTCGGACCAGGGCGGACATGAGCAAGTCGTGCTCTGCCAGGACCGCGCCAGTGGTTTGAAGGCCGTCATCGCCATCCACTCCACCGCCTTGGGCCCTGCCCTCGGCGGCACCCGCTTCTACCCGTACGCCTCCGAGGAAGCCGCCGTCGCCGACGCGCTGAACCTCTCCCGGGGGATGTCGTACAAGAACGCCATGGCCGGCCTCGGCCACGGCGGCGGCAAGGCCGTGATCATCGGGGACCCGGAGCGGATCAAGTCCGAGGAGCTGCTGCTGGCCTACGGCCGGTTCGTCGCGTCCCTGGGCGGCCGTTACGTCACCGCCTGCGACGTCGGCACCTACGTGGCCGACATGGACGTCGTGGCCCGCGAGTGCCGCTGGACCACCGGCCGCTCCCCCGAGAACGGCGGCGCCGGCGACTCGTCCGTGCTCACCGCCTACGGCGTCTTCCAGGGCATGCGGGCCTCCGCGCAAGCCGAGTGGGGCGACCCCACGCTGCGCGGCCGCAAGGTGGGCGTCGCGGGCGTCGGCAAGGTCGGCCACTACCTGGTCGAGCACCTGCTGGAGGACGGAGCCGAGGTCGTCGTCACCGATGTGCGCGAGGAGTCGGTGCGCCGGATCACGGACAAGTTCCCGCAGGTGCGGGTGGCCCGGGACACGGACGAGCTGATCCGTGCGGAATCCCTGGGGGGTCTCGACATCTACGCCCCCTGCGCCATGGGTGGCGCGCTGAACGACGAGACGGTTCCCGTGCTGACGGCCCGGATCGTGTGCGGCGCCGCCAACAACCAGCTCGCGCACCCGGGCGTCGAGAAGGACCTCGCCGACCGCCACATCCTCTACGCACCCGACTACGTCGTGAACGCGGGCGGGGTGATCCAGGTCGCCGACGAGCTGCACGGCTTCGACTTCGACCGGTGCAAGGCGAAGGCGTCGAAGATCTTCGAGACCACACTGGCGATATTCGCACGTGCGAAGGAAGATGGTATTCCGCCGGCCGCGGCCGCGGACCGTATCGCGGAGCAGCGGATGGCGGAGGCGCGTCGCCGATAGCACCCCGCGGGTGTTCCTCGCCGACCGGGGAGACAAGACTCACGCCGGTCGGCGAGCCGCCCGCCGAGAAGAGGTTAAAATCGCGGTTGACCAGCGAGGACGGGGCGCCTCGCGGGTCCTGCGAGGTGGCACGTGATGCGGGCGGCGTACCGTATGGCCGCGGAAGCAGGTACCGTTGAAGCCCTACGGACCGGTCTCTCCACGGAGAGCCCGCTCCGAACCATGAACGCGTGTCAAGACTCTGGGGCCGTCGAGCCCCGTCACCGAGGGGGTCGAGCCATGGGGCGCGGCCGGGCCAAGGCCAAGCAGACGAAGGTCGCCCGCCAGCTGAAGTACAACAGCGGTGGGACGGATCTCTCACGTCTGGCCAGCGAGCTGGGCGCATCGACTTCGAGTCAACCGCCGAACGCGGAGCCGTTCGAGGACGACGAGGACGACGACCCGTACGCCCGCTACGCGGATATGTACAACGACGACGAGGACGAGGACGAGGAGTCCGGTCCGTCGTCACAGCGTCGCGGTGCTTGACGCCTGCACCTGCATTCTTCAGACCCGGTCCGGGGCCCATCCCCGGACCGGGTTCTGTGCTGTTCAGCTCGCGTAGTCGCCGACCATCCCGGCGCCGTCGGTGTGCTCCCCGCGCTCGGTGATCCCACCGGCGATCCACGCGTCGACACCGCGGTCGGCGAGGGTCGCCAGGGCGACGTCGACCGACTCCTGCGGAACGACCGCCATCATCCCCACGCCCATGTTGAGGGTCTTCTCCAACTCGGCGCGCTCCACCCGGCCGGCGCTGCCGACGAGGTCGAAGACCGCGCCCGGCGTCCATGTCGACCGGTCGACGACCGCGTGCAGGCCGTCCGGCACCACGCGCGCCAGGTTGGCGGCGAGTCCGCCGCCGGTGATGTGGCTGAAGGCGTGCACCTCGGTGGTCCGGGTCAGGGCCAGGCAGTCCAGCGAGTAGATCCTGGTGGGCTCGAGCAGTTCCTCACCGAGGGTGCGGCCGAACTCCGGGATCTCCCGGTCGAGCGTCCAGCCCGCCCGGTCGAAGACCACGTGCCGCACAAGCGAGTACCCGTTCGAGTGAAGGCCCGAGGACGCCATCGCGATCACCGCGTCCCCCGTACGGATGCGATCGGCACCCAGCAGCCGGTCGGCCTCCACGACGCCCGTACCGGCGCCGGCGACGTCGAAGTCGTCCGGGCCCAGCAGACCCGGGTGTTCGGCCGTCTCGCCGCCCACCAGGGCGCAGCCGGCGAGGACGCAGCCCTCGGCGATGCCCTTGACGATCGCGGCCACCCGCTCCGGGTGCACCTTGCCGACGCAGATGTAGTCGGTCATGAACAGCGGTTCGGCGCCGCACACGACGATGTCGTCCATGACCATCGCGACGAGGTCGTGGCCGATCGAGTCGTACACGCCCATCTGGCGCGCGAGGTCGACTTTGGTGCCGACGCCGTCGGTGGCGGAGGCGAGCAGCGGGCGCTCGTACCGCTTGAGGGCGGAGGCGTCGAAGAGGCCGGCGAAGCCGCCGATGCCGCCGAGTACCTCGGGGCGGCGGGTCTTCTTCACCCACTCCTTCATCAGTTCGACGGCGCGGTCGCCCGCCTCGATGTCGACGCCCGCGGCAGCGTAGGAAGCACCTGTCTCAGACATTGCCTGGGATCTTTCGGTTGGGATGACGGGACCTGGTCACGGACGACGGAGCGCGTCGGCGGCGTCCGCGCCGCCCGCAAGCTCGGTCTCCAGCAGCTGCTTGCCGAGCAGCTCGGGGTCGGGCAGTTCCATCGGGTACTCGCCGTCGAAGCAGGCGCGGCACAGGTTCGGCTTGTCGATGGTCGTGGCCTCGATCATGCCGTCGATGGAGATGTACGCGAGCGAGTCGGCGCCCAGCGAAGTACCGATCTCGTCGATCGTCATGCCGTTGGCGATCAGCTCGGCACGGGTCGCGAAGTCGATGCCGAAGAAGCACGGCCACTTCACGGGCGGGGACGAGATCCGGATGTGGACCTCGGCGGCGCCGGCCTCGCGGAGCATCCTCACCAGGGCGCGCTGGGTGTTGCCGCGGACGATCGAGTCGTCGACCACCACGAGCCGCTTGCCCTTGATGACTTCCTTGAGGGGGTTCAGCTTGAGGCGGATGCCCAGCTGGCGGATCGTCTGGGACGGCTGGATGAAGGTCCGGCCCACGTAGGCGTTCTTGACCAGGCCCGAGCCGTAGGGGATGCCCGACGCCTCCGCGTAGCCGATGGCCGCGGGGGTGCCGGACTCCGGCGTCGCTATGACGAGATCGGCCTCGACGGGAGCTTCCTTCGCCAGGCGGCGGCCCATCTCCACGCGGGAGAGGTAGACGTTCCGGCCGGCGATGTCGGTGTCGGGGCGGGCGAGGTAGACGTACTCGAAGACACAGCCCTTGGGCTTCGCTTCTGCGAAGCGTGAGGTGCGGATGCCGTTCTCGTCGATCGCGATGAGCTCGCCCGGCTCGATCTCGCGGACGAAGCTCGCACCGCAGATGTCCAGGGCGGCGGACTCGGAGGCGACCACCCAGCCACGCTCGAGCCGGCCGAGGACCAGCGGGCGGATGCCCTGGGGGTCGCGCGCGGCGTAGAGCGTGTCCTCGTCCATGAAGACGAGCGAGAAGGCGCCCCGGACGTCGGGGAGGACCTTGGCGGCCGCCTGCTCGACCGTGAGGGGCTTGCCGTCGTCGTCGGTCTGCCCGGCGAGCAGCGCGGTGACGAGGTCGGTGTCGTTGGTGGCGGCGACCTGGGTGGCGCGGCCGTCCTGGCGGGGCAGGTCGGCGACCATCTCGGCGAGCCGGGCCGTGTTCACCAGGTTGCCGTTGTGGCCGAGCGCGATGGAGCCGTGGGCGGTCGCCCGGAAGGTCGGCTGCGCGTTCTCCCACACGGAGGCGCCCGTGGTCGAGTAGCGGGCGTGACCGACCGCGATATGACCCTGCAGGGAACCGAGTGAGGTCTCGTCGAAGACCTGGGACACGAGGCCCATGTCCTTGAAGACGAGGATCTGGGAGCCGTTGCTGACCGCGATGCCCGCGGATTCCTGACCCCGGTGTTGGAGGGCGTAGAGCCCGAAGTAAGTGAGCTTGGCGACCTCTTCACCCGGAGCCCAGACACCGAAGACGCCGCAAGCGTCCTGGGGGCCCTTCTCGCCGGGGAGCAGGTCGTGGCTGAGTCGTCCGTCACCACGTGGCACGGCACCGAGTGTAGGCGAGATCGACCACTGGTCCGAATTGGGGATGCGGCGCAGAACCGCCCCCACCGGGTCAGAGGTTCACACAAAAGCCGCGTAATCAAGCCTTTGGGGGGTCCTACGGGCTGGTAAGGGCGGCGGGGCGGCGTGCCGCACATCACTCTCCGCACCACCCGAGCGGGGCCGGGCCGGGCCGCGGCCGTCACCCTGCGGGGTCACCTCACCGGCTCGGTCCTCCCGTCCGCGTCACCCGGCCGTCGCCGCCACTCCCTTGCCGCTGTCCGCGGAGGTGAGGGTCAGGCTGCGGTGGTCCAGCTCGTACGACACCGTGCCCCTGAGGGCCTCGGCCACGGCCTTCTCGAGCATTCCGGCGGTGCCCGCGCACATCTTGCGGGTGCTGGACAGCCGGCCGACGGTGAGCGTCGACCCGGACGTCTTCGCCTCGGCGCGGAAGTCGTTGCAGCCGAGGTTGCCGCTCAGCGAGCCGTCCTTGCCGATGACGAAGTGGGCCTTGCCCTCGGTGCCGGGCGGCAGCGAGGCTGCCGTCTCCCCGTCGAGCAGGGAGGTGACGGTCCACTTGGTGCCCGTGAGCGGGGCGGCGGGCTGCGCGCTCAGCGCGATGGAGTCGCCCTCGGCGGTGGCCAGGGTCAGGTTCTTCTCCGACACCTTCGCCTTCAGCTCACCGGAGAAGGCCGTGCGCAGGGCCTCCTCGAAGCCCGCGACGCCCTGCGGGCAGCCCATCTCCGTCATCTGGCCGCGCCCGACGGTGATGGTGTCGCCCTTGATGGTCACATCGGCTCCGAAGTGGTTGCAGCCGTAGTTGCCCTCGGCGCGGCCCTTCGCGCCGTCCTCGCCCGCTTCCCCGGTCGTGAACTCCACATGGGCTCCGGCCGGGGCATCGGTCCGCTTGCCGTCGACGGTCACGTTCTGGACGGTCCAGTGCACGCCGGTGACGGGGGCCACGGGCCGCACGGAGCCGCCCGCGTCGTCCCCCGCACCCTGGCCCGGGCCCTTCTCGGAGCCGCAGGCCGTCAGCGTGATCGTGGCCGCCAGCGTGGCCACCGCGGGAACGATCAGTTGAGTACGCATGCCGTTCTGACGGTGCGGGCGGGGCTGCGGTTCCCCGGGAGCAGTCAGGCCGTCACGGGCAGCAGCGCCGAGAGGTCGGAACGCTCACCGCTCGCGCTCACCCTCGCCGCCTCCCACGCCGCCGCCCAGTCCTCGCGTCCCGTGGCGAGCCGGACCCAGGTCAGCGGGTCGGTCTCGACGACGTTCGGGGGCGTGCCGCGGGTGTGCCGGGGCCCCTCGACGCACTGCACCACGGCGTACGGCGGGATCCTCAGCTCCACCGAGCCGCCGGGGGCCTTCACCGCGAGCGCGTCGGCGAGCAGCCGCACACAGGCGGCGAGCGCCTGGCGTTCGTACGGGAGGTCGAGGCCGGTGGCGTCGGCCAGGTCGTCGGTGTGGACGACCAGCGCCACGGCGCGGGTGACGAGGTGGTCGGCGAGCCGCATGGCACCGGACCCGGTCTGGACGAGCCGCTCGCCGGAGACCCCCGCCAGCGCGGACTCGACCTCCCCGGCCGTCCGCCCGTAGAGGGCCGGGAGTTCCTCGGCGGCTGCCGCCGCCACGCGCGTACCCCCGTCGACGGCGCAGGCACACCCGGCGGTCGAGAGAAGCCAGTCCGGGAGGGCCACATCGGCCTTCGCCGGCTCCGGATGGTCGAGGGCCCTGGCGACGGAGCCGAACGACTGCGCGATGTGCGCCGCCAGTTCGCGGACGGTCCAGTCCCCGAGCCGGGTCGGCAGTGCCAACTGCTCGGCCGTCAGGCCCCCCACGGCCCCCCGGACATGTCCGAACTGCGCGAGGACGGCGGTGCGGATCCTGGCGGGGTCGTAACTGCGGGCGCGCTTCCTGGCCGGTGGCATGGGGCCGAGGGTAACGCGCCCCACGGACACCGAACCGCGCCGAGGCCGCTGCCGCTGCCTGGCGACCGGCCCGAGCCCGGCGGACGATGGAGGGGGGCCGCGACGGCGAGGAAAAGGAGTGTGGCGGACATGTCCGAGCACCCGCACAGCGCCCTGGTCCGCCGGGGCTACGAGGCGTTCGGCAGGGGTGACATGGAGACCCTCCGCTCCCTGCTGACGGCGGACTGCGTGCGCCACGTGCCCGGTGGCAGCCGGATCTCGGGGCACTACAAGGGCCAGGACAACGTCCTGGATCTGTACCGGGAGCTCGGCGAGCTCACGGGCGGCACCCTCCGGGTCGAGCTCAGGGGCGCCTACCCCGACGGCCGCGGGCATGTGATGGCCGTCCACACGTACTACGCCGACCGCGGCGACCGCGGGATCGAGATGCCCGGCGGGCTCTGGTTCACGATCGTCGGCGGCAAGATCTCCGACATCGACGAGTGCGTTCAGGACGTCGACGAGGCGGACGCGTTCTGGGGCGCCGCCGGCTGAGCGGTGAACGTCTCCTTGTTGCGCGGTACGCCGACCCCGCGCCAGGTGAACGGGACGCCGTGCGCCGCCTCCAGGTCGGGCCCGTCCATCAGCTGGAAGTGCAGATGCGGCTCGGTGGAGTTGCCCGAGTTCCCGCAGCGGGCGAGGAGCTGCCCCGCAGTCACCTGCTCGCCCTCGCGCACAGCGAGCGAACCCCGCCGGAGATGGGCGTAGACCGCCCAGGTGCCGTCCCCGAGGTCGAGCACGAGGTGGTTGCCGAAGATCCGGTCCGTGCCGCCGAGCATCCTGACCACGCCCTCCGCAAGGAGCCAGAGCAGCGCGGGCAGCGAGTTCCGGCTCATGTGGTCGCGCTGACGGTCGGTGGCGCGGACGACGGTGGCGTCGGCGACCGCGTACAGCGGGGCGTTGAAGGCGGGGAACTCCCGGTTCCGGCGAGTGAGCGGCCACAGCGAGGCGAAACGCGGCCGCGGGTGCTCCTCGCACTCGGCGACGATGTCGATCGCGAAGCTCTGGGCGGCTTCGTGGGTGCCGTGGCTGGGTACCTTGTCGGCCGGGCTGTTCAGCGCGGTCCAGCGCCCGGCGACCGGGGAGGCGGTCTCCACGGGAGCCGCGCCCCGGGCGTCGATGCGGCGCCGGGCGGCCCGTCCCAGGGCGACGCTCAGCGCGATCGCGGCGGCCGCCGGCAGGAAGCGCAGCCAGTCGGGGTACCGCAGATCCAGTAAGCGGGTCAGGACGGCCAGGGCGAAGAAGGCCGCCCACAGCACGCGGACGCCGACCGTCGCCGTCTTCCGTACGGACATATGACCGTTCCTCTTCTAGGGACGTGCCGCGGAGAGTGCCACCAGCAGCGGGACCACGCGGACGCCCGGCACCTCGTACCGGCCGCGGCCCGCGGTGTGCAGCCAGCCCGCGGCGGTCAGCTGGCGCAGATGGTGGTAGATCTGCCCGGTCGTGCCGAGCCCTTCGAGCTCGGCGAGCTCGGCCGCGGTGCGGCGGCCGCCGACGATCTCGCGCAGCAGGCGCAGCCGCACCGGATTGCCCAGGGCCGCGAAGGAGTCGGCCAGGTCCGACCAGTCGCCGGCCAGCAGTTCCTCGGTGAGCGCGCCGATCTGCCACTCGTACCGCTCCCCCGTCGGCTGCCTCACGGCGCCGGTGAACAGCACCCCGCCGGCCTCCGCGCCCGCCCGCGCGAGCCGGCCCCTGAGTCCTTCGAGGGCCCAGAAGTCGCCTTCGGCGGCCACCGGCGCACGGGGCTCCGACCGCTCCAGCGCCGCCATCCGCCGTTCCAGCTCGGCGACCCGCTCCTCCAGACCCATGCCTCACAAAGTACGTAGTTACGTAATTCTTGGCAACCGAGTCCCTCCCCGGACACGACGGAGTCCCCGCCCGGACCAGGCCCGGGCGGGGACTCCGTCGTGTGCGGCGACTCAGGCGAACAGGGCCGGCACGGTCTCCTCGTGTGCGGTGCGCAGCTCGCTCAGCGGGACGGTGAACTCCCCCTGCACCTCCACCGCGTCCCCGTCGACCACGCCGATGCGGCGGGCCGGGAGCCCCCGCGCACCGCACATGTCGGTGAAGCGGAGCTCCTCGCTGCGCGGCACCGCGACGACCGCGCGGCCCGCGGACTCGGAGAAGAGGAACGTGAAGGCGTCGAGACCGTCCGGCACGACCAGCCGGGCGCCCCGCCCGCCGCGCAGGCAGGACTCGGTGACCGCCTGGATCAGACCGCCGTCGCTGAGGTCGTGCGCCGCGTCGATCATCCCGTCGCGGGAACCCGAGATCAGGATCTCGGCGAGCAGCTTCTCCCGTTCCAGGTCCACCTTCGGCGGCAGACCGCCCAGGTGGTCGTGGACCACCTGGGACCAGGCCGAACCGCCGAACTCCTCGCGCGTGTCGCCCAGCAGGTAGAGCAGCTGGCCCTCCTCGGCGAACGCGATGGGCGTACGGCGCGTCACGTCGTCGATCACACCGAGCACGGCCACGACCGGTGTCGGGTGGATCGCCGTCTCGCCCGTCTGGTTGTAGAGCGAGACGTTGCCGCCGGTCACCGGGGTGCCGAGCAGCCGGCAGCCGTCCGCCAGGCCTCGGGTGGCCTCGGCGAACTGCCACATGACGGCCGGGTCCTCGGGCGAACCGAAGTTCAGGCAGTCGGAGATGGCGAGCGGCCTGGCACCCGACGCGGCGACGTTGCGGTACGCCTCGGCCAACGCGAGCTGCGCGCCCGTGTACGGGTCGAGCTTCGCGTAGCGGCCGTTGCCGTCCGTCGCGACCGCCACACCCAGGTTGGTGTCCGGGTCGATGCGGACCATGCCGGCGTCCTCGGGCTGGGCGAGCACGGTGTTGCCCTGCACGAAGCGGTCGTACTGGTCCGTGATCCAGGACTTGGCGGCCTGGTTCGGCGACGCGACCAGCTTCAGGACCTGCTCGCGCAGTTCCTCGGACGAGGCCGGACGGGGCAGCTCGCCCGCGTCGTCCGCCTGGAGCGCGTCCTGCCACTCGGGACGGGCGTACGGGCGGTGGTACGTCGGGCCCTCGTGCGCGACGGTGCCCGGCGGCACGTCCACGATCTGCTCGCCGTGCCAGAAGATCTCCAGCCGCTCGCCTTCCGTCACCTCACCGATCACGGTGGCGATGACGTCCCACTTCTCGCAGATCTCCATGAAACGGTCGACGTGCCGCGGCTCGACGATCGCGCACATCCGCTCCTGCGACTCGCTCATGAGGATCTCCTCGGGCGAGAGGGTCGCGTCGCGCAGCGGCACGGTGTCGAGCTCGACGCGCATACCGCCGGAGCCCGCGGAGGCCAGCTCGGAGGTGGCACAGGAGAGACCGGCGCCACCGAGGTCCTGGATGCCGGCGACCAGCTTCTCCCGGAAGACCTCCAGGGTGCACTCGATGAGGAGCTTCTCCTGGAAAGGGTCGCCGACCTGGACTGCGGGCCGCTTGGCGGGCTTCGTGTCGTCGAAGGTCTCGGAGGCGAGCACGGAGACGCCGCCGATGCCGTCCCCGCCGGTACGGGCGCCGTACAGGATGACCTTGTTGCCCGCGCCGGACGCCTTGGCCAGGTGGATGTCCTCGTGCTTCATGACGCCCACACACAGCGCGTTGACCAGCGGGTTGCCCTGGTAGCAGGAGTCGAAGACGACCTCGCCGCCGATGTTGGGCAAGCCAAGGCAGTTGCCGTAGCCGCCGATGCCCGCCACGACACCGGGCAGCACGCGCTTGGTGTCGGGGTGGTCCGCGGCCCCGAAGCGCAGCGGGTCCATGACCGCCACCGGCCGGGCGCCCATCGCGAGGATGTCCCGGACGATGCCGCCGACACCGGTGGCCGCGCCCTGGTAGGGCTCGATGTAGCTGGGGTGGTTGTGCGACTCGACCTTGAAGGTGACCGCGTAGCCCTGGCCGACGTCGACGACGCCCGCGTTCTCGCCGATGCCGACGAGCAGGGCGTCGTTCTCGGGGGCCTTCTCGCCGAACTGCTTCAGATGGACCTTGCTGCTCTTGTACGAGCAGTGCTCGGACCACATGACGGAGTACATGGCGAGCTCGGCGCCGGTCGGGCGGCGGCCGAGGATCTCGCGGATGCGCGCGTACTCGTCCTCCTTGAGGCCGAGGTCCTTCCAGGGCTGCTCGGTCTCGGGGGTCTCGGTGGCGTGCTTGACGGTGTCGAGGGTCACCCTCGGTCGCTCCTTCGCGTGCGGACGGTGCTGCAGACGCGGGCGGGGCGCTCGGTGACTCCCTCGACTGCTCCGGTGTCGAGTCTCATGCGGCGACCAGCCTCTTGACGATCGAGGTGAAGAACCCGAGGCCGTCCGTGCCGCCGGTGCCGACGAGCGGCTCCACGGCGTGCTCGGGGTGGGGCATCAGCCCGACGACGTTGCCCGCGGCGTTGGTGATGCCGGCGATGTCGCGCAGCGAGCCGTTCGGGTTCAGGTCCAGATAGCGGAACGCGACCCGGCCCTCGGCCTCGAGCTCGTCGAGGACGCGCTCGTCGGCGACGTAGCGGCCGTCCATGTTCTTCAGCGGAACGGAGATCTCCCGGCCCTGCTCGTAGTCGGCGGTCCAGGCCGTCTCCGCGTTCTCCACCCGCAGCTTCTGGTCGCGGCAGATGAAGTGCAGATGGTTGTTCTGGAGCATCGCGCCCGGCAGCAGATGGGCTTCGGTGAGGATCTGGAAGCCGTTGCAGATACCGAGGACCGGCATCCCGGACTTCGCCTGGTCGATGATCGTTTCCATCACCGGTGAGAAGCGGGAGATGGCGCCCGCCCGGAGATAGTCGCCGTAGGAGAAGCCGCCCGCGAGGACGACCGCGTCCACCTGCCTGAGGTCCTTGTCGCGGTGCCACAGCGAAACGGGCTCGGCGCCCGCGAGGCGGACGGCGCGCAGTGCGTCCTGGTCGTCGAGCGTCCCAGGAAATGTGACGACGCCGATACGAGCCGTCACGACTCCACCTTGACGACGAAGTCCTCGATGACGGTGTTCGCGAGGAACGTTTCCGCCATCTCATGGATACGGGCGAGGGCGGCCTCGTCGACCGGCCCGTCGACCTCGAGTTCGAAGCGCTTTCCCTGACGTACGTCCGCGATCCCCTCGAAGCCCAGGCGGGGCAGTGCGCGCTGCACCGCCTGGCCCTGCGGGTCGAGGATCTCCGGCTTGAGCATGACGTCGACTACGACGCGTGCCACTGGCACTCCCGGTGGTGTGGTGCTGAAGGCGGTTCCCTCAGCGTACCCGCCCGAAAAATCTACGCGCATAGATATGCGGAGAACGCCAAGGAAAAATCCGGGGAAAAACCGAGCCGGCCCATTGCGGAGGACACGCGGATGCAATTGGCTGGGCTTCCCAATGCGATGCCGCCCGCTGTACAAAGGAATACAGCGGAAAGCAGCATTGCCCCGCAACAGCCGGAATACCGGATTCGCCCCGTGTCAGCACTGACCTGTACTGACCCGCACGGCGGACCGCAGGAAAGGACCGATATCCGTGGCGCAGCGCGTAGTGGTGACGCTCTTCGACGACATCGACGGCGGAGCAGCGGCGGAAACGGTTTCGTTCGGACTGGACGGGAAGTCGTACGAGATCGACCTCAATCCCGCCAATGCAGAGAAACTTCGCACCGCCCTCGCGCCCTACATGGCGGCGGGACGCAAGGCGGCCCGGCACGCCGGTCGGACGCGCAGGGAGTACCGGCGCACCGACCTCGCCCCCGCCCCGGCCGCGGTCCGGGCCTGGGCGCAGTCCAACAAGATGGACGTGCCGGCGCGCGGCCGGATCCCCAAGCGCGTGTACGAGGCCTTCCGGGAGGCGAGCTGAACACCCGCCCGCACGGCGGGAGAAGACACCCCGGACCGGCACCGGCGAGAACCGAGTTGCGCCGCACCCCCGCAGGTGGGCTAGAGTCTGGATCACGCCGAGGGGCGAGGCCGGAGGGCCGGACCTCACGGAGCGTGCGGGTGTAGTTCAGTAGTAGAACAGCCCTCTTCCAGAGGGAAGGCGCAGTGTGCAATTCCTGTCACCCGCTCCGCATCACGTACCGACCACCTCGGTGGATCAGGTAGAGTGGTGGACGCACCGCCAGTGAGAGCTGAGCGGGAGCATGCGGACGTGGCTCAGTTGGTAGAGCATCACCTTGCCAAGGTGAGGGTCGCGAGTTCGAATCTCGTCGTCCGCTCCAGTAAGAAGGCCCCGGTCATCTCGACCGGGGCCTTCGTCGTATCCCCCTCCGCCTCTTTCCTTCCCCGTGCCGCCCACCGGTTCTGACATTTGTCATGCGCGCCGATGACAGGGCGCACTGCCGACGGCCGGGGTCCGGCGGAACGCTGGATCCATGAACAGCGATGGGCACGTGATCGAGGCAGCCGGACTGCGCCGCGGTTACCGCGGTGGGTTCGAGGCCGTGAGCGGAATCACCTTCTCAGTGGGGCGCGGCGAACTGTTCGCGCTGCTCGGGACGAACGGCGCCGGCAAGACCTCCACGGTCGAACTGCTGGAGGGACTCGCCCTCCCGAGCGCCGGCACCGTGCACGTCCTCGGCCGCGATCCGTACCGCGAACGGGCCGCCGTACGGCCCCGGATCGGGGTCATGCTCCAGGAGGGTGGATTCCCCTCCGACCTGACGGCCGCCGAGACGGTGCGGATGTGGGCCGGCTGCACCAGCCATGCCCGCCCCGCGGGGGAGGCGCTGGAGCTCGTGGGTCTCGGGCGGCGGTCCGGCGTCCGGGTCAAGCAACTGTCCGGCGGCGAACGGCGCAGGCTCGACCTCGCGCTGGCCCTGCTCGGCCGGCCCGAGGTCCTCTTCCTCGACGAGCCGACGACCGGCCTCGACGCCGAAGGGCGCCGCGACACCTGGCAGTTGGTGCGGGAACTGCGGGACGCCGGCACGACCGTGGTGCTGACCACGCACTACCTGGAGGAGGCGGAAAGCCTGGCCGACCGGCTGGCGATCATGCACGCCGGGCGGATCGTCGCCACCGGCACCCCGGACGAGGTGACCGCCTCGCGGCCGTCGCGCATCCGCTTCGTCCTGCCGCGGGAGGTGCCCGCCTCCCGGCTGCCGCTCACACTGCGGGCCGCCGCGGACGGGCAGCGGGTCGAGATCCGCACCCGTGAACTGCAGCGCTCGCTCGGCGAACTGCTGCGCTGGGCGGACGAGTCCGGCGTACGACTCGACCGCCTCGACGCCCGCTCCGCCTCGCTCGAGGAGGCGTTCCTGGAGATCGCCCGGCCGGGCACGGACACGGAACTGGCAGGTGCCCTGTGAACACGAACACCACGCACACGAACACCACGCATGCGGACACCGCACCGACCAAGACGGCGGGCCAGAGCAGGGCGAGTCGGGGGACGAGGGCCCCGGGCGGGTCCGGAGCCGGGACCACGGCCGCCGGACGGCTGGGCGCCCTGGGCCGGGCCGAGCTGATACTCCTCGTGAGGAACCGGACCGCCCTGTTCGTCGCACTGCTCATGCCCGTCGCGATGGTGGGCGCCCTGCGCGGGACGCTCGGCGGGATGGATCTCGCGGGAGCCGGCCTGAGCATCGCGGAAGCCCTCATGACCGGGGGAGTCGGCATGGTGCTGATCCTGGTCGTGTACCTCAATCTCACCTCGGCCTTCGTCGCCCGGCGCGAGGAGCTGGTGCTCAAGCGGCTGCGGACCGGCGAGGTGTCCGACACGGAGATCCTGGCCGGGACGGCGCTGCCCGCGGCCGCGCTCGCACTTGCGCAGAGCGTCCTGGTGGTCGCCGCCGGGGTCGTGCTCCTCGGCGCGGACGCCCCCCGGCGGCCCGAACTCCTCGTCGTCGGAGCGCTGCTGGGCACCGTCGTGATGACGGCCCTGGCCGCCGCGACCTCCGCGATCACCCGGACCGTGGAGAGTGCGCAGATCACCACCCTTCCGCTGTTCATGGTCTCGGCGGGCGGCTCCGGGCTGTTCATCCCGCTCGACGTGCTGCCGGACCGGGTCGCCTCGGTGTGCGAACTGCTGCCGATGACCGGAGTGATGCGCCTGGTGGAGGCCGGCGTCGGCGGCGGTGCGGACGCGGCACAGCTCACCGGGGCGGCGCTCAACGCGCTGGCCTGGACCGCGATCTCGGTGTTTGCTGTGCGACGGTGGTTCCGCTGGGAGCCGCGGCGCTGAGGACGGGAAGATCGGGGGTGTCCCGGGTGCGGGTACGGGACTGGAGCGGGCGCAGCGGGCTCGCCAAGGTGGACCTCTACACACGCGGCACCGTGTACCTCCTCGTCTGGGTGGCGCTGCTCGCGCTGACGCTGCTCATGCTGACCCGGCCCGTCCGCACCGGCGCACACCCCGTGGCGGCCGTCGGCGCCCCGCTGCTCGCGGTGGCGAACGGCGTGGTCTCCACCCTGCTGGCGCGTCAGGCGATGGACGCCTATCTGGGACAGGGGCCGGTCCCCCGGAGGCTGGTGGGCCGGGCCGCGTTCATGACGGCCCTGGCGACCGGCACGGTGCTGTGGCTGGCGGCGACGGTCGGGATGAAGGGGATGCTGCCCATGGCGCTGTCGACCGCCCTCGTCCCGTTCGCGACGGCGCACTGCCTGATCGTGCGGCGACGCACCACGGTACTGATCCACGGGGGCGTGCTGGCCCTGCTGGGCGTGCTGGTGCCGCTGACCGGCCGGGGCGCCGCGGAGTCCCTGGTCACCCTCGGGACCGTAGCCTTCACCATCGGCTGGCTCGCCTTCACCGCCCGGGTCTCGATGTGGGTCCTCGGGGTGATGTGGGAGCTGCGCGAGGCCCGCGACGTGCAGGCGCGACTCGCGGTCGCGGAGGAGCGGCTGCGGTTCGGCCGGGACCTGCACGACGTACTGGGCCGCAGTCTCGCGGTGATCGCGCTGAAGAGCGAACTCGCCGTACAGCTCGCGCAACGCGGCGGCGAGCACCGGGCGCTGGAGCAGATGACCGAAGTGCAGCGCATCGCCCGGGAGTCCCAGCGCGAGGTCCGGGACGTCGTACGCGGCTACCGGGGCGCGGATCTGCGGACCGAACTGGACGGGGCCCGAGGGGTGTTGGGTGCCGCGGGAATCAGCTGCACGATCGGATCGCCGGAGGACGGGCGGACGGCCGACGACCTTCCGGTGGAGATCCAGTCCGCGCTCGCCTGGGTCGTCCGCGAGGCCACGACGAACGTACTGCGCCACGGGGACGCCGCGCAGTGCGCCATCGGGCTCACGACGACGTTCGGCGCCGCGGTCCTGACCGTGGAGAACGACGGTGTCCGGGCTCCGGCCGCCCCCGGCGCCCCCGGGACCGGTCTCACCGGGCTGCGGGAGCGTCTGGCCGCACTGGGCGGCACGCTGACCGCGGGCCCCGCCCCGGGCGCCCGCTTCCGCCTCACCGCACGGGTGCCGGTCCCAGCGGGGGGCACGCCCGACGTGCCGAGGCAGGAGCCGCCCGCACCGCCCGGCGGGACGGACGAACCCGCGGAGGCCGGAGGCGCGGCGGACGAACCCGCCACGGGCGGGAGCACGACGGACGAACGCGCGCCTGGCGGGGAACCCGGCGGAACGGAACGGGGCGCCGTGGTGTGACGTACGGGACAAGCGGAACGGAGAGCGAGAACGCGAGGAGGGACTGGGCGTGACGCAGGATCGCGTACGGGTGCTGCTGGCCGACGACGAGCATCTGATCCGTGGCGCGCTCGCCGCGCTGCTCGCGCTCGAGGACGATCTGCTCGTCGTCGCGGAGGCCGCATCCGGTACGGAGGCGCTGGCGATGGCCCGCTCGCACCGGCCGGACGTGGCCGTCCTGGATCTCCGGATGCCCGGCGGCGACGGTGTGAAGGTCGCCACATCACTGACGGCCGAGTTGCCCGGCTGCCGGACGATGATCGTGACCAGTCACGGCCGTCCCGGCCATCTCAAGCGAGCGCTCGCCGCCGGGGTGCGCGGCTTCGTGCCCAAGACGGTCAGCGCCCGGCGCCTCGCCGAGATCATCCGTACGGTGCACGAGGGAAACCGTTACGTCGACCCCGAGTTGGCCGCCGACGCCATCTCCGCCGGGGACTCCCCGCTCACCGCGCGCGAGGCGGAGGTGCTGGAACTCGCCGAGGACGGGGCACCGGTCGCGGAGATCGCCGAGCGGGCCTCGCTGTCACCGGGCACGGTCCGCAACTACCTCTCGGCGGCGGCGGCGAAACTGGGTGCGGAGAACCGGCACACCGCAGTGCGCCTCGCACGCGAGCGAGGTTGGGTATAGTGGGCTCCGCGCCACGGCGCATGCGGACGTAGCTCAGTTGGTAGAGCGCAACCTTGCCAAGGTTGAGGTCGCGAGTTCGAGCCTCGTCGTCCGCTCCAGTCGAGAAGCCCCCGGCCCTGAGGCCGGGGGCTTCTTCGCGTCACGACCAGGCGACACCGGTCAGCAGCTCATACGCCTCCAGGTACCGGGCGCGGGTCGCCGCCACGACTTCCTGCGGAAGGGCCGGCGGGGGCTGCTCGCTCCTGCGGTCCCAGCCGGAGGCCGGCGAGGTCAGCCAGTCGCGCACGTACTGCTTGTCGTACGACGGCTGGGCGCGGCCCGGCCGCCACTGGTCGGCGGGCCAGAAGCGCGAGGAGTCCGGGGTCAGCACCTCGTCCGCGATGACCAGCCGCTCGCCGTCGAAGCCGAACTCGAACTTGGTGTCGGCGAGGATGATGCCGCGCTCACGGGCGATGTCCCGGGCGCGGGCATAGACGTCGAGCGTCGTCCGGCGCAGCAGCGCGGCCGTCTCCGCACCGACCTGGCGGGCGACCTCCTCGAACGGCACGTTCTCGTCGTGGTCGCCGACGGCGGCCTTGGTGGCGGGGGTGAAGATCGGGGCGGGCAGCTCGGAACCGTCCACGAGCCCCTCGGGCAGGGCCAGCCCGCAGACCGTACGGCTCTCGTCGTACTCGGCGAGGCCGGAGCCGGTGAGGTAGCCGCGGGCGACGCACTCGACCGGGACCATGTCGAGGGCTTTGCAGATGAGCGTGCGACCGGCCCAGTCGGCTGGGGCGCCGGCCGGGAGGTCGGTGGAGATCACATGGTTGGGGACGAGGTCCGACAGACGGTCGAACCACCAGAGGGAGAGCCGGGTGAGCACCCGCCCCTTGTCCGGGATCTCGGTGGGCAGCACCCAGTCGTACGCGGAGATGCGGTCGCTCGCCACCATCACGAGGTCCCCGGCCTCGTTCTCGTAGAGATCGCGCACCTTGCCCGTGTGGAGGTGGGTGAGGCCCGTGACCTGAATCGGCTCGGGCTTTTCTACGAATCCGGACACGGTTCCTCCGCGTAGGTTGATCCAGGAGCGCTTCCGATTCTCTCGCACCCGGGGACCGCGGGGGCCGGAGGGTCCGTGCGTCCGTCCCCTCCGTGGGGGACTCCCCTTCCCGGGCCCGCTCCGGAGGGACTCGGCCCGGGGCACGGCCGGGGGACTCAGTCGCGTTTGCAGATCCGGTCGAGGAGGTTGGCGGTGGCGCGCTGGATCCGCTCGTCCACATGGCCCGGCCGGTCGAGCGCCGGCGACCAGGCGAAGGTGCCGGAGGCGAAGACGAGCGCGCCGGACGGGGCCCGGTAGAGCGAGGTCTCCTGATGACGGGTGGCGCCGTCACCGTCGGTGTACGGGGAGTGGGCCAGCAGGATCCTGCCCTCGTGGTCGGGCAGCGGGGTCCGGGGGAAGTAGCGGTCGGCCTCCCCCGCGACCAGCCCGGGGATCTCGTCGCCGTCCCCGGCGCCCGTCGCCTCCCACAGCCAGTGGTCGGCGTTGCGCACCACCATCGGGTGGGGCTCGGGCACCCGGCCCGCGTACTGGATGCCGAGCAGCTGCTGCTCGGCGCGGTCGATCTCGCGCCAGAGGGCGGAGCGGCCGGGGCCGCGTCGCTTGCGGCAGGTCAGCAGCCGGTCGGCGACGCCGGACGGGGACGGGCCGAGCTCCACCCGCCAGTACAGGGTGTTGGCCGACAGGAACACGAGGGACGTGCCCTGCTCGCGGGCCAGTTCGGCGTTCCGGCGCATGGGCGCCGACCAGTACTCGTCGTGGCCGGGGAAGACCAGGCCGCGGTAGCGGCCCGGGTCGACCCGCCCGGCGTGCAGATCACGGGTGTCGGCGTACGCGAGGTCGTAGCCGTACCGCTCGGCCCAGCGGATGAAGTCGTACGCATGCCCGACGTGCAGCGGCAGGCCCGCCCCGGCGTAGGGGCGGTCGAAGGAGACCGTGGTCGCGGCGTCGTTCTCCCCGAGTAGCCGGCCGTGGTCGTCCCAGGCGTGATAGAGGCTGGCGCCGGTCCGCCCGTCCTCCGGGTAGAGGTTGTACGCCTGCCACGTGATGTCGGGCATGAACAGCAGCAGATCGGCGGGGCGGCTGTCGCGGACCGTGAAGGGGATGTGCGAGCGGTAGCCGTCCTCGGTGGTGAGGACGGCTACATGGGCCCCGACGGACCAGAACGACGGCACCTGCAGCCGCCAGGAGAGCCACCAGTGGTGGCAGGAGACCGTGCGGTCGGCGGCGAGCGGCGGCGGCTGGACGATCCCGGCGAGACGGGGGCTGGTGATGATCTTGGAGGCTCCGTCGCCGCCGTAGTGGCCGATGCGGTACACGTCGACCGAGAACCGCTGGGGCGGGTCGACCGTCACGTGGAAGTCGATCGCCTCACCGGGGGCGACCGCGCCGTTGGACGCGAAGCCCTTGATCTGGCGGTGCACGTCGTCGGCGGTGCGCAGACCGCGTGAGCGCCCGCCGCGGCCGACCGCCGCGTCCGGGTCCGCGTACCAGGGCACGACCTGACCGGTGTCGTCGAGGTAGTACTCGCTGCCGCGCAGCCAGGGCAGCGGCCCCTGGCCGAACGGATCCGTGACGGCATGGGCGAGGGCACCCGATTCCCAGCGCCGGATCGGCTCCGCCCTACGAATCTCCTCCGCCCCCATCGTGCGCCCCTCCCTCGTCCCCCGAGACCGGTGCCGGCGCGCTGACCGTCAGCGCCGATCCCAGCACATCACATAACGCACGCACTCCGTCACCGTTCGTCGTGAATTGACGTGAACGGAACGCAACATTCCCGCCGAGGGTGGCGGAAACCGACCGGGCTTCCCTCACACCAGCCGGACCGGCTTCTCGACCCGGACGCCTGCCGTCGCCAGCCAGGAACGCAGCGGCTCCGGGTCCCCGTCCTCGACCAGGCTGAGCACCCGGGTACCCACGTCCGCACGGCGCTCACCGTTGATGAGCAGGGCCGGTCCGTCCAGCCAGTCCATGCCGGGAGCGGCGCCGGCGGTGTCCACGGCCGCGCAGCACACCATGGCCGTCACATGGTCGGCGAGCAGCTCCCGTGCGGTGCGCGGCGGCTGGAGGGGGACGAGGGGCAGCGGGTCGTTGCCCCAGGGGTCCGGGGCGTCGCCCGTGCGGTCCGCGGCCCCCGGTGGTGTGGCCGAACGCTCGCGCGCGGCCTCCTCACGGGCCACGTCGGCGCTGATCCCGGCGGCGAGCGCGGCGCCGGGCCCCTCGGTGTCCGGCGCCCCGGGCACGGGCGGGACCTGGGCCGGGCCGTCGGCCGGCGGCGGCTCGGAGCGGCCGGCGAGGTGCTCCATGACGCGGGCCAGCGTGGGGCCCGCGGGAACACCCGCGGACGGCCGCACGCCCATCGCGTCGAGGACCCGGTGCAGCCGGGCGGCCTCCGTGCGCCACTTCCGGTCGACGACCTCTTCCGGGTACTGCTGCCAGTCCACCGGCGACCAGTCCGGCCCGATCTCGGCGGGCCCGCCGTGGAACAGCCGAGCGGCCAGTAGCGACGCGGCCTCGTCCACCGCCCCCGGCTCCTCCAGCAGATCGCAGGCCGGACGCTCCCCGAGCCGGGAGGCGAAGCCCTCCGCCAGCCGGTCGCGGCGGGAGAGCTCGGTGAGCGCCGAGACCACTCCCGCGTCGAGGCGGCTCGGCCACCGACCCATCCGCCAGGCGGGCAGCGCCACGCGGGTCAGCAGGCGGTCCCATCCCGCGTACGCGAGGCCGACCTGCTCCTGGGCCACGATCCTCAGCCCGTAGTCCACCGCCTGCGCACGCTCGGAGGCGGCTGCGGCGACTCCGCGCTCCATCTCCGTTGCATGACCGCGGCAACCGCGCAGCAGCACCCGGGCGACCCGGCCCACGGCACCGCACGCGAGCCTTCGCACCGGCCCGAGGCCTGGACGGGCCGCGAGCCCGGCCGCGGCGTCCAGGCCGCGCACGAAGCGGCGCGCAGCCGCTATGTCGGGATGCGCCGAGGGGCCCGTGCCGGCGACGACCGGCGCGAGCACCGCGCGCAGCTCGGCGACCCGCATCCACCACAGGAACGGGGAGCCGATGACCAGGACGGGTGCGTCGCCCCGGGGCGCGTCCCGGGACGCGCGGCGAGGGCCGTGCGCCCGGTGCGTGCGGTCCTCCAGCCAGCTGTCGCAGTCCGGGGTGAGGGCTATGGCCGACGGGGCGGGCACGTCCATCCGTTCGGCCAGGTCCTCGACCAGCCGGTACAGATCGGGGGCCGCGGCCGGGGCCAGCGGCACCGTCGGACTGACGGCGGGCCTGGCGCGGGCTATGACGGCGGCGACCACGGCGGCGGCCAGCAGCACGAGGACGGCGGCGCAGGTGACCACCCAGCGCGCGAGGTCCCAGTGGGCGCCGCCGATCCGGCCGGTGACCCCGCCGACGAACAGCACGACGGCGACGGCGGCGGGCAGCAGCACCAGGGCCAGCGCCCTGCTGCGCACCCGCAGCACGGCGAGGGCACGGGAACGCGCGGTCAGCGCGCCCGCCTCCTCACCGACGACGGTTCCGGACACGGCCGGACTCACCCCCTCTGCCCTGCGGCGGTGTTGCTCACTCCCCCACTGTGGCACCCGTCACAGACATCGCAATGTCGGTGGGCCAAGTGCCGGAACGCTTGCGCCGCACCCTAGTTGGGCCTTTCCCGGCCGTCATCCGGATGGGGCAGCGGTCACTCGATGGAATGCCTTTGGGCAAAGCTGCTGACATTGTGACCGGGGCCTCGCAGACCCTCGGACCTCGCCGAACGGGCGGGCCGCAGCCGTACGCGGGCCAGGGCGCCGTCCTCTGGGGGACGGCCGCGCGGCGGTCAGACGAACAGGCCGGAGGGGGCGGTGGGCCGGACGGGTCTCCGAACCCGCCACGAGCGGGCCCGGGTGCCCCGCCCCGAGGCTCTGGGGGAGCGGGCAGGGGAACCCGCTCACCGGACCGGGGAGCGGCTGCCGCCCCCGCCCGTCCGTGGGTGGTGGAGCCCGGTGGGCGGGGGCGGTGGAGCCCGGTGGGCGTCAGGGGTGGGACGCTGCCTTCTCGGCGATGTCCCTGCGGTGGTGCGAACCGTCCAGGTGGATGCGCTCCACCGCGGCGTACGCGCGCTCGCGGGCCTCGGTCAGGTCCTCGCCGGTCGCGGTCACCGACAGCACCCGGCCGCCCGCGCTGACGATCGCCTCGCCCTCCCGCCTGGTCCCGGCGTGCAGGACGTAGGCGTGCGGCGCGTCCTGCACGGCGATCTCGTCAAGGCCGCCGATCGGGTCGCCGGTGCGGGGCTTGGCCGGATAGTTGTGGGAGGCGATGACGACGGTCACGGCGGAGTCGCCGCGCCAGGTCAGCGGCGCCTCGTCGGCGAGAGTGCCGCGGGCCGCGTGCAGGAGGACACCCGCGAGCGGGGTCTTGAGCCTGGCGAGCACCACCTGGGTCTCGGGGTCGCCGAAACGGGCGTTGAACTCGATCACGCGCACGCCGCGGCCGGTGATCGCGAGACCTGCGTACAGCAGGCCCGCGAACGGTGTGCCACGGCGGCGGAGCTCGTCCACGGTGGGCTGGAGCACGGTCTCCACGACCTCGTCGACCAGCTTCGGATCGGCCCACGGAAGTGGCGAGTACGCGCCCATGCCACCCGTGTTCGGCCCCTCGTCGCCGTCCAGCGCACGCTTGAAGTCCTGCGCCGGCTGAAGCGGAAGCACCGTCTCGCCGTCGGTGATGGCGAAGAGCGAGACCTCGGGTCCGTCGAGGTACTCCTCGATGACCACGCGGCCGCAGGCCAGCGCGTGCTCCCGGGCCTGCTCCAGATCGGCGGTCACGACGACGCCCTTGCCAGCGGCGAGCCCGTCGTCCTTGACGACGTACGGCGCGCCGAAGGCGTCCAGGGCCTCGTCGACCTCCTCCGGGGTGGTGCAGACGTAGCTGCGCGCCGTGGGGACGTTCGCCGCGGCCATCACTTCCTTGGCGAAGGCCTTGGAGCCCTCGAGCCGGGCCGCCTCACGGGAGGGGCCGAAGCAGGGGATGCCCGCGGCCCGTACGGCGTCGGCGACACCGGCCACGAGCGGCGCCTCGGGGCCGACGACGACCAGATCGGCCTCGAGCCTCCCGGCAAGTGCGGCCACGGCGTCGCCATCGAGGGCGTCCACCGTGTGCAGCTCGGCGACGTCCGCGATTCCGGCGTTGCCGGGCGCGCAGTGCAGAGCGGATACGTCGGGGTCGAGGGAGAGAGCGCGGCACAGGGCATGTTCGCGGGCGCCGCCGCCGATGACGAGGACCTTCACGGCAGCCAGGGTAGCCCGCTCGCCACCGGTGATCTTGTGCGGGCCGCCGAAGCGGCACCGCCTACTCGTTTGTGTATTCCTCCACAACGGTGGCACCGAGCTCCCTCACGATCAGGTCGTGACCGGACAGGGCCGAGTCCACGAGATCCGGATCGTCCTCTTCCGGGATATCGTCCTCGAGCGCGACGGGCTGCCGCGGCGGGGCCTGCAGAGCCGCGGCCCCTGCCGGCTCCGCAGCGGACGGGCCCGGCTGCGGAGCCGGACCGCCTCCCCCACCCGGTGACGGTGAGGAAGGCGCCGCCGGCTGCTGGGGCGCCCGCGGTGCCTGCGAAGGCTGCGGTGAGGGCGAGGCGGGCGGGGACTGGGCGGGCCGACCGCCGTATCCCCCGTAGCCGCCGGACGATCCGCCAGGGCCGGACGGGGGCTGACCCGTACCGCCCGACGGGTCGATGATCGCCTCGATCTTCCACTGGACGTTGAACTGCTCGGCGAGCGCCTGCCGCAGCACGTCCTCACTGCCGCTGCTCGCGAAGTTGTCACGTGCTCCGGCGTTGATGAAACCGAGCTGGAGGGTGGTGCCGTCGAAGCCGGCCACCTGGGCGTTCTGGCTGAGAAGGATCCAGGTGAAGCGGCGGCGGTTCTTCACCGCCTCCAGGATGCCCGGCCACATGTTGCGCACCTGGGCGGCTCCCTGGGCCGCGGCGGGCGCGACCGGTGGCGGCTGGGCGGGAGCGGCGGGAGCCTGTGCGGGGGCGGGGGCCGCGGGGACCGCCGGAGGGCGGGCGCCCTGGCCGGGCGCCGTGGCCGAAGGCCAGGCGCCCGGACGTGCGGCGGCACCACCACCGGATCCGGGTGCCGCGGCACCCGGCCACGCGCCGGGGCGCGGTGCGGTGGACTCCTCGGCGGGAGCCGGGGACGGGTCCGTCCGGGACTGCGGGACCGCGGACCCGGCGGGTTCCTCCTCGACGGACTGCCGGGGGGCCTGCGCCGGCCCGGGCTCCAGGGTTTCAGGCCGGGCGGGCTGGGCCGGCTCGGGCGGGGCGGGGCGCGGCGGGGCCGCTTGCGGCTGGGCCTGGTCGGGTGCCGCTCCCCCGCCCCGTACCGCCGCACGCGCGGCGGCGGGCCCACCACCCGGAACCATCGGCGCATGCGCCTCCGGCCCCGGTACGTATCCCATCGCCGGCCCGGAACCCTGCGCCGTGAACGCGGCGGCACCGCGCTCCAGCCGGTCGAGCCTGGCCTGCAGGGACCGCTCGTCGTCGAAGGCGGCGGGCAGCAGCACCCGGGCGCAGATCAACTCCAGCTGCAGCCGGGGCGAGGTGGCACCCCGCATCTCCGTCAGCCCTGTGTTGACCAGGTCGGCGGCCCGGCTGAGCTCGGCTGCCCCGAACACCTGGGCCTGCGCCTGCATGCGCTCGACCACGTCCGCGGGCCCGTCGATGAGCCCCTTCTCGGCCGCGTCCGGCACCGCGGCGAGGATCACCAGGTCCCGCAGCCGCTCCAGCAGATCCGCGACGAAACGGCGCGGGTCGTTGCCGCCCTCGATCACCCGGTCGACGACCTCGAACGCCGCGGCACCGTCGCCCGACGCGAAGGCGTCCACGACCAAGTCCAGCAATGATCCGTCGGTGTAGCCCAGGAGGGCCGTCGCCATGGCGTACGTCACACCGTCGTCCGCGGCGCCGGCCAGCAGCTGGTCCATGACCGACATCGAGTCGCGGACCGAACCCGCCCCGGCCCGGACGACCAGGGGGAGGACCCCGTCCTCGACGGGGATCCGCTCCCTGCCGCACACCTCTCCCAGATACTCCCTGAGGGTCCCGGGCGGCACGAGGCGGAACGGATAGTGGTGCGTGCGCGACCGGATCGTCCCGATGACCTTCTCGGGTTCGGTCGTCGCGAAGATGAACTTGAGGTGCTCCGGCGGCTCCTCGACCACCTTCAGCAGGGCGTTGAAGCCCGCCGAGGTGACCATGTGGGCCTCGTCGATGATGTAGATCTTGTAACGGCTGGACGCGGGCCCGAAGAACGCCTTCTCCCGCAGCTCGCGGGCGTCGTCCACACCGCCGTGCGACGCGGCGTCGATCTCGATGACGTCGATCGACCCGGGCCCGTTGCGCGCGAGGTCCCGGCAGGACTGGCACTCGCCGCAGGGGGTGGGAGTGGGACCCTGCTCACAGTTCAGACACCGCGCGAGGATGCGGGCACTGGTCGTCTTTCCACATCCGCGCGGCCCGCTGAACAGGTACGCGTGATTGACCCGGTTGTTCCGCAGCGCCTGCTGCAGCGGGTCGGTGACATGCTCCTGCCCGATGACCTCGGCGAAGGACTCGGGTCGGTAGCGGCGGTACAGCGCAAGGGACGACACGCATACGAGGTTATCGGGGCGCACCGACAATCACGGCGGCCACCGGGGATCGGGCGTCCGGGGCAGCGGGCAGCAGGCGCGGCCGGGCCCGGAGGATCCGCGACCGCGCCGCCGGACCGGAGCCCGGACGACGGACCGGATCCGGACTGAGGACCGGGCCGGGATCCGGACGTCGCGCCCGACGGCGACAACCGCAAACGCAAGGGCCCCCCACGCACCCGCCAGAGCCGACCTACCCTTGCTGCCTTCCGGCCCTGGGGGAGTTCAGTCAGATAGCGCCACGTGAGGGGCTGCGCACAGAGTACCCGATGGTGGGGGCGGGGAACGAGTTCGCGAGCACTCCTCCGCGTCATGTAATGTTTCCGGCGGAGGATTCGCCTAGAGGCCTAGGGCGCACGCTTGGAAAGCGTGTTGGGGGCAACCCCTCACGAGTTCGAATCTCGTATCCTCCGCCAGTGCCTCACCGGGCACGATGTCGAAGGGCCCCACCGTTCGCGGTGGGGCCCTTCGACGTTGTCCGTCTCAGTTTCCGTCTCAGTTGGTCTTCGGCGGCTCCCAGAGCGCATCGCCGACTTGCTGGGCGACCTTCCGCAGCATCGTTCCGGTGACGTGCATGTACCGAGCGCGCACACGTTCCGCTCCCCCGGGTTCCCAGCCCATGATCGCGTCGACCACGACGTCCGGGACACCGAGGATCAGAAGGACGGTCGCGGCGGTGTGGCGAGCGTCACGGAGACGACCGTCTCGCACGCCCGCGTCCCGCAGCAGTCGCTTCCAGACGTGGAAGTCGGTGTTCAGGCTGAGCGGCCCGCCGGTCGGCGAGGCGAAGACGTATCCCTTGTCCTCCCAGTCGATGCCGGCGGCGATCCTCTCCCGCTCCTGCTCCTCCCGGTGCTGGCGCAGGAACTTGATCAAAGGACCAGGGAGGTCGACCGTGCGGCGCCCGGCTCGGGACTTGGTGAACTTGTGCTCGCGACGGATCTGCTCCCGCTTAGGGCAGTAACCCGCCTTCCGGCCGCAGGGATCGTCTCCGCAGCCATGGGCGTACTTCGGCCGGAGCCGGTTCTTGCGGATGCGGACGTATCCCGCGTCGAGGTCGAGGTCCTCCCAGTGGAGCCCGAGCGCTTCGCCCTGGCGCAGCCCGAGCGCCAAGGCGACGACCCAGCGCGCGCTGTTGCGGAGGTTGGCCGCTTTGACGAGGAGACTCTGAACCTCCTCGATCGTGTACGGCTCGATGTCCGCCTCTTCGAGCCGGGGCGCCTTGGCGATCTCGGCCGCGTTGGTGGGGACGTGCCCGCGCCGTACCGCCTCGCCGAGGGCGACCCGGACCGTGCGGTGGACGTGGTGGGCGGTGCCGGCGGAGCTGCCGGAGTCCTGCATATTCCGGTAGAAGCGCTCCAGGTGTTCCGGCTCCAGGCGAGCGAGCTTGTGGGCGCCGAGGCCGGGCACCAGGTGGACGCGTACGTCCACCTCGTAGCCGTCGTACGTGTTCTCCGACACGTACGGCTTGGCGATGTTCTCGACCCAGTGCTCAAGCCACGCTTGCACAGTCCAGCTCTGCCCCGGCTTCCTGAGCTTCTTCTCGTCGCGCGCCCGCTCCATCTCGCGGACGGCCTTGGTCACCTCGGCTTTGGTCTTTCGCTCGATGTGGCGGCGGTCCGGCTTGCCGTCGTCGCGGACACCGACCGTCACCCGCCCGTGCCACTTCCCGTCCTTGCCAAGGTAGATGGACGAAGCCCCGTTGGGCTGTCGCGTGCGCTTCTTCTCCGTCATACCCTCCCCCTCAGGCCGCTTCGACGGGTCGATGGCGCAACCTGGCCACGTAGGCAGGCACGGCGTCGGCGGGGACTCGGCGCAACCGCCCGACCGTGACCGACTCGATCCCTCCGGCGAGGACGAGCCGGAAGCACGTCGTACGGCCGATACGGAGCCGCCGGGCCGCCTCCTCGACGGTCAGAAGGACTAAGGACGGGTCGAAGGACTCGGGCGCGTCAGCGTCCCGGGGCTCAGCCATGGGTTGGTTCTCCTTCCGTTCCGGGGGCGGGTTCGAGGGATGCGGCGAGCCAGGCTTCGCCGTGGGACAGGCCGGTACCGGCGAACACCCAGTGAGCGAGGACGAGCGTGGATTCGCCGTCCTGCGTGGCAGGCGCAGCCGCTTGGGCACGGCGCCATTCGGCGCGAGCGTCGCGCAGCGCGCCGAGAGTGGTGGAGTAGCGGCGGGACTTGGTGGAGAAGTGGCCGCGGAAGCCGAGCATGTGGGCCCAGGACCGCAGCCGGAGGTCTGCCAGTGCGGGGCGGGCGCCGAGGGACCAGGCGGTGCGGATCACGCGCCGGGCGTGGTCGGTGATCTGGGCTTGGGCCAGCTCGGCGAGGAACTTCAGCGGTCGATCCAGGGTTCCGGTCGCCGTCTCGGCGCCCTTGGTGGCGTACTTGGCGATGTACGCCGCCACGGCTCGCTCGGTCAGCTCCTGGCCGCCGTCGAAGTCGGCGGTGCGGACCGTGCGGACGTCGAGCTGTCGGCCGAAGACGAAGGTGTGCGACCGGCCGTCGACCGTCGGGCCGTTGACGCGAGCGGTGGCTGCCGCGGCCCGGATGGCATCTGTCAGCAGCTCGGCGGTGGCCCAGGTGGGCGCCGGTGAGTCACCGCCCTCCGGGCCGTCGAGGCGGATCACGGCGTGGAAGTGGACCGCGCCTCGCTTCTGGTTACTCGGCGACTTTCGCGAAGGAGATCCGGGCATGGTCCCGGAAGGCGCGCTGAGTGAGGCCGACGCGCTTGGCGACCTCCCGGCGGAGGTAGATCGTGAAGCGCCGCCACAGGGCACCGGCGTGCGCGTTCCACAGCACGGCCGCTTCGTAGTCGTAGGTGTCGGGGTCGAGGGGCGTGCCCAGGGCGGGGTCTGCGTCATCGTGCCGGACACCGCAGCGGCAGGGCCGGCCGCTGGAGGGTTGGTTGTGGACCGGGCCGAAGCCGGGGGCGGTGAAGGTGGCGAAGACGCGCGGGTGTGTGGAGACCTGTTCGGGAGTGCCCTTGCCGCCGCGGAGTCCGGCGGTGATCAGGTGGTAGGTGTCGCGGCGGTAGGTCTCGGCGCAGGCCGCGCACCGGGTTGCACGGCGGTTGTTGCAGCGGACGAGGAGCTGACCGGCGGGCAGGGCCGACGAGTCCAGGTGGTGCAGGACACGGCCGATCTCGCCGGTCGTCCGGTCCACCGCGAGCTCGGTGCGGTGGCCGTCGAGACGTACGGGGCGGGTGCAGCCGCCCAGGCCGGACAGCTGGCGGGCCAACTCGGACAGAGTGCCGAGAGAGGCCAACGTGGAGAGTTCCGCCAGCGGGGGCGGAGTCTGCCGGGTGATGATGGGAGTTCCTTTCGGCTGTTGCGACGGTTGGGAGGGGCGGTCGGCGGGACGGCGGGATGCTTGGCGGCGTTTGCCGCCCCGGCGGCCGGTCAGCGCTTGTGCGCGCTGGTGACGAGGGAGCGCAGGACCACGGCGGCGATGGCCACGGACACGGCCGAGACGGCGACCGCCGCCAGGAGCGCGGTGAGCACGACTCCGACGACGACCACGGCGGCGACCGCACCGGCACCGACGCCCAGGTACGGGGCGACCGATCGGCCTCCCGCGGCGGCCGAAACCTGCGGCTGCTGAGGCGCGACCGTCGGCGGCGGAGTCGGGATGTCGGGCAGTTTGGGGCGGAACACGGTGGTCCTCCTTGTCACTCGTGGTTGCCGTTGACGACGTCGACACCGGTACGGGTGCCGGACTCGATGGCGGGGGCGAGGAAGGTGTGGGAGAGCCAGAAGCCGAACAGGGCGATCACCACGGCGATCCAGAGCCGGACGCCGAGGAACTTGATCGCGGCCCAGGCGATGACGCCCAGGACGGCGACGAGCGGCAGCGAGACGGTCACGGGAGCTCCTTCAGCGGACGGCGCAGCGGTGGGTACGGGCGGCCAGCTCGGCGGCGGCGCGGCTGTCGTAGTCCGTGGCGAAGCCGCAGCGCGGGGCCGTGCAGGCGGCGGTGTGCTTCTCCCGGCCCCGGCCGTCGTAGTAGGTGGCGACTTGGACGGGGCCGATGCGGACGACGCGGCGGAAGCGGCGGTTGGTGGTCAACGGCGGGTCTCCTTCGGGTCTTCGCCGGTGAAGTCGGTGACGTGGTCGGCGAGCCAGCGCAAGATCTCGTCGCCCTCGTAGCTGTCGGCGGTGAGGATCACGGGCTCGGCGACGAGCACGGCTTCGGTCAGGCGGTTCTGTCGGGTCAGCTCTGCGGCGCGCTTGAGCGCGCGGAGCGTGGACGGGCGCACGAGGGGATGTCCTCCGGGTCAGGTCAGGTGGGTGGAGATGGCTTCGGCCAGGGGCAGCGGCACGCCGAGCCGGGCGCGAAGGGTCGAGGTGTCGATGGACGTTCCGGTCCGGGCGCGGTGCTCGTCGGCGATCTTGCGCGCGAGCGTGACGAGCGCCGGTGGCACCGGGGGCGTGGAGGGCGGAGCCGATGTCGACTCCGCAGCGGTCAACTCGGCTACCGGGATAGGTTCTTCGGACGCGTCCGGCGCCGGGGCCGACTCGTGCTCGTCCGCTCGGGCATCTGCGGTTGCTCCGTGAGCGAGGAGCGTCCCGCCGAGGAACGCGACTGCGGGCCAGCCGGCGACGAGGATCCGCAGCCAGTCCGGTACGTCGTCGAGGTCGAGCAGCCCGGCTGTGGCGACGTTGGCGCCGAGCGAGGCGGTCAGTGCGACGAGGAACCAGCACCATCCAGCCGCTTTCGGTCCGCCGGTGCGAAGCCGCCGCCAGGCCGCGACCAACAGCAGGTCGACGGACACCGGGTAGGCCCAGGCCTTCCAGCCGTCCTGTCCCGCAGCCAGCGCCAGATCGTGCAGGTGGGCGAAGGACAGTGCAGCGGCGATCAGTGCCTGGACGAGTACGGCGTCGATACGGACGGGCAGGGCACGCACGGGACAGCTCCTTCCGGTTCCGGGCATGGAGGGGTAGGGGTGTGGCACGGATCGGCCGTGCCGGCCATGGGCGGGTGCGCCTATTCGGTGACCGGGCGAGGAGCGGCCGCGGGCCCGGACGCATCGACCGGCATCGGCGGTAGGTACGGGCGGAAGGGATCGAGGGCCGGTACGTCGGGGGCGAGGTCGGCCGTAGCGCGGCAGATGGCCGCGGTGTCGGCGAGCGAGAGATAGGGGGTGCGGATGCGGGACCAGCCGCCGGAGGTGTCGCCGACGACGGCGAGGCCGGGCAGTTCGGGTGCGATGGCGCACGCCTCGAGGACGGCTTCCGGGGCGATGTCGCCGAGCGCCATCTTCGCCGAGGCTTCGTCGTTCACGCGGTGGCAGACGCGGCCGGTGAGCTGGGCGCGGAGCATAGTCGCGCCCTTGCCCAGCTCGGCGCCGAAGCGCTGCCCGCAGACTTCGAGGTAGATCCCGGCGACTCGGCCGAGTTGGGCGAGCCGGATGAGCTGGGTGACCATCTCGTCCCGCCGTTCCTCCTCCTTCCTGGTGGCCACGAGGAAGAGTTCGGCCACCTCGTCGATGAACAGCACTATTGGGGAGGGGCGTTCGTTTTCCGGCAGGCCCCAGATGTCCGAGGTGATCAGCTCCTCGGGCGTGCCGGGTGCGATGCCCTGCCGGGCCTTGATCAGGTCGTACCGGTCTTCCATCTCCTTCACCAGCACGGGAAGCAGCTCGGCCGCCTAGGCGGCGCCGCCTATCACAGCGAGCGAACCGCCCAGCTCGGCCCACGTCACCAGGTCCGTCACGGCGATCAGCCCGCTTCAGCCATGGGGAAGGCTCCCGGCGCGACGGCGGTCGCCCGGTAGGCGATGCCGTGGCGCTCCTGACCGTTGAACACGCTCTGCCACGGCCGTGCCACCAGGCCCGGAAGGGACACCGGGGCGCCGACGGTCAGGCCCTCGGTCACGCCGCTCTCCGGGACCGCCACCTGGATCAGCGACGACTCCCCCTCGTCGATGTAGACGACGCCGACCGTCATCAGCACCTCGCCGGACACCGCGTCCTTGGCGATCTCACCGGTCTGCCGGTCACCACCTTCGGCGCCGGAGCCTCGGTGAGCAGGATGGTGGCGGTCGAGGCGTCAACACGGATCACACGCACAGGGATTGCTCCTTCTGAGAGTCGATCAACCCGCCTACCTGACAGGTTGACTTGTCAAGTCGCAATCGCTGGCAACTCGCTTTCGACCGCGGTCAGTTCAGGCGGTACGTGTCTTCGAGTTCCTGCCGGTCAGCCGGCAGCAGAAGCTCGGAGACCTGCAACGACCGACCCGACGCGTCGCACGCCACGACCAGCACGCTCAGCACGGGAACACCGTCCGGCAGATCCAGTACGGCGGCCTCACCCGCGTCGGGCAGCCGAGCGGACACGCGCTCGACGACATGGTCGAAGCGGATCTTCTTCCGGGCTTCGAGGTGTTCGCGCGCACTCCCGCTCAGGGGTTCGCCGGACCCCAGCTCAGTGCCTTCCGCCAGGCCGGCGGGAAAGTACGACGAGACCAGCTCAACCGCCTCGCCGTCCTCTTCCACCAGGAAGCGGCGCAGGAGGACCTCGGTCCTCTTCGGCAGGCCGAGCGCCGAGGCGACTCGCGGTGGGACAGGCACATACCCGACTTCGATCAGGCGGCCCGCGGCGTGCGACTCGTCGCGCTCAAGCGCCCCACGCCCCCGCCGGTCCTTCTGCTCGACGACTTCCGGGCGACCCCGGACGGTCGTCCCGTATCCCTGCCGGGACTCCAGCCAGCCGTCCCGCTTCAGGAGCTCCAGGGCCCGGACGACGGTCGGACGGGACATCCCGAACGTCTGCACCAGCTGGTTCTCGCTGGGCACTCGGGTGCCGGGCGCGTACGTGCCGTCTTCGATGCGACGCTGAAGCGTCTGCGCAAGGCGCACGTACTTCGGTGGCTCCACTTCATAGGTCACGAGCGCCGCCTGTCGAGATTGGCCAAGTCAACTGGTCAACCAGCCTAGCGACACTTTCACACCGGCAGTAGAAGGGGTGGACCGTCCCGTCACGCCGGCCAGGCATCGGCGACCACGAAGGAGACGACCGTGCCGCCGTGCCGGCTGGGACCGGAGCGCCAGGAGTCGGCGATGGAGTCGACAAGGAGCAGTCCCCGTCCGTGAGCGTCGTTCGCTTCGGGGTGCCGCACCCGCACGTTCACGGGGAAGCCCGGGTTGTGCACGTCGACGCGGAGCGCGGTTCCCTCGCGGTACCACTCGACCCGCACCAGCCAGGGGTCGTCCGCCTGCCCGTAGAGGATGGCGTTGGTCACCAACTCCGAGATCATCAGAGTGCAGTCGTCGACGGAGCAGGCCGGGTTGTACGGAGCGATGAACTTCCGGAACCAGCGCCGGGCACGGGGCACCGACTCGGGTTCCGGATGCAGGGTCATCGCTCCGAGCCGCGGCGAGTCCTGGCATGGGTAGCGGTCGATCGTGTACGCCATGCGCGCTCACTCCTTGCCGCTGCCGTCGCAGTCGAGGCAGCGCCGCTTCGACATGGCACGGTCGCCGTCATTGGCCGTGGAGAGCGCCAGCACCGTCCGGGAGCCAACGCGCTTCCAGCCACGCCCCCGACACCCCCGGCAAGCTAACCGCGCATCCGGCTCCGGCCGCCGACTCACCACGTCGTGCCCCCTTCTCCTCCAAGTGGCCTTAGCCACTTTCTGGATAGTGGCATTAGCCACTTCGAAGGCGCAAGCGGTTCGGCGTAATTGGCGAGTCGTCAGGTCAGCGGGTAACCCTGCTCGAAGGCCCAACGGTGCGGCGGGTAGGTGGCTTCGGCGAACTCCAGAGGCCGGTCCTGGAGGTCGAAGACCACGTGATGGACGATGAGGACCGCGGATCCCCGCTCCAGCCGCAGGTCGGTGGCCTCCTCGTCGGAGGCGTCCCGAGCGCACATGCGATCCTCCGAGTAGCTCCCTTGACGCCCCGTCATCCGCTCGACGTACATCAGCGTCCCTTCCTGGATCCGCTCGGGATCCGTCAGCTTGGGCGCCCGCTCGCCGACGTCCGGCGCGAACCACGAGGTGGACAGCGTGATCGGGCCGTCCTGGTTGTTGGTCACGCGCCGGCGGTGCACGGCTCGACGATCCTTCACCAGGCCCAGCGCCTCGGCGACGTGGTCCGGAGCCTCCAGCCAGCCGGCGGAAGTGATCACCGCGTACTCGCCGGGCGTGTAGATCTTCCCGGTCTGCCGAGCACGCCCGTACAACTCCCGCGCCCGCCGGTTCACTTCGAGGCTGCGCACGTACGTCCCCGAGCCCTGACGCTTCTCGACCAGGCCCTGATGGCTCAGCGCTTCCAGCGACCGTGCAGCCGTGGGTCGGGACACCTTCCAGTCCGCGGCGAGCTGCCGTTCCGAAGGAACCTCGTCCCCCGGCCGCAGGTCTCCCCGAAGGATCTGATCACGGATGTGGTGAGCGATCTGGAGATACTTCGGCTGAGCCTCTTCGATCTGAGGCATCTCCCCTCCTTGTCCAAGTGGCTATGGCCTTTGGCCACTATAGGGTGAGTGGCCAACCTGCGAACCCGTAGTCTGATCGCATGACGCGGTTGATCGTCGCAGCAGGAGGAGGGGGCGACGCAGTCGCCGCCGCCATGCTCCACGCCGCCCTCTACGGCGACCGGGACCAAGCGGTAATCCTCACGTACGCATGGGACCGCCTCCTGATCGACCCGCTACCGGGTCCGCGGCGCCCCGCCGACTTCACCGGCCTGGAGCGCCTCACCCCGGCCGTGTGGAGAGTGCCAGCGCAGGCCCAGCCGATCGCACCGGCAGGTTCCACACTCCCCCGACTGGCAGCGGAGCTCCCGCACACCTTCGCCCTGCTCGACCCTTACCAGGGAACCGAAGGACTCACCCACCAACTCGAGGATCTGGTCAGTCGTTTGGAGCCCGAGTCAATCGATCTCTTGGACGTGGGTGGCGACATCCTCGCTCGCGGCGACGAAGCGACGCTGAGGAGCCCACTCGCCGACTCCCTCGCCCTGGCAGCCTGCTGCCAGGTGAACGCACCTGTCCGACTGCTGGTCGCAGGGCCAGGCTTGGACGGCGAACTCCTGCCGGCCGACCTGAGCGACATGCTTGGCTCCGCCGTCCACACCTTCACCGCCAGCGACGCGGAGGCAATCAGCTCGGTCCTGGAGTGGCACCCGTCCGAAGCGACCGGGGTCCTCGCGGCAACGGCCAGGGGTGCACGAGGCACCTGCGAGATCCGAGACGCAGGGCTCCCCGTACCGCTCACGGACGACAGCCCCACAGTGCACGAGGTCGACCTGGACGACGCCGTCAGCCGCAACCAGTTGGCCCGAGCCATCATGGCGACAGAGCACCTGGACGAGGCCGAGGCCTACAGCCGCGAAATCTGCGGCTACTCGGAAATCGACTACGAGCGCAACAAGGCCCTGTGGCTCAAGGATCAGCAGCCCGCGACTCTGGACCCGTCCGCCATCTGGCCCCAGCTCGACCAGTTCGAGGCCGAAGCCCGCGCCCGCGGCATCACCCACACGACATTCCGCCGCATCACCGAGGCCCTAAACCTCAGCGGCTCTCAACTCGATGACCTGCGACGGCTCCTCATCAACGGCCGGCCGGGGCAGTACGACGCGCCACTGTGGCGCATCCCAATAGCCGCTGAGTAACAATCTTCTTCACGGGTTCAAGGGCTCGCTCCGCTCGCCGCGCGCCCGGCTCGGCGCCGGGCGACGCTCTTGTCTCCGCCCCGCTCCGCCCGGCCGCCGGACGCGCGCGACGCGAGCCAACGAAGAGAGGATCCCTGGCACGGGGCTGGGGCGGTCGGCTCCACGGCTTTACGCAGCCACCAAAGCCGCTCCACCGACCTCGATGCCCGTACGCTTCGTGCTTGTGAGGGCAGAAACGTGCGACGTATCAGCACTGAATTTTCGGACTCTATGGATAGCGTCAGAACGAGGCGTCAGCGACGCCGTGCAGACGCGGGAGCTTCCGTTCGCCCGTCAGTTCGGCTACGCCGAAGGTGCCAACTCCACACCGTGTGTCCTATGAGTGCCACGGCGACGACGCATGCTGCGGCGCGAGTTGCGTTCCAGGTCATGGCGAAAACCGGACCCTGCGAGTCCGCCTCTACACTCAATCGCTGAGTCGCTTCAAAAAAGGCGATTAACGGGACAAGCAGACGGAACAAAAGGCCGCCAACTCCGGGTGTTCGTGCCACTTTCCCCACGAGCCCCACAGGCGCACCAAATACGAAAGCCGCTATTCCCCACACGAGTATTTGCCCCCCACTGGAGGAACCAGATTCCATTCCCTCCGGAATGGAGGTGGCGAACTCCGTTCCGGCCGGAATAGAGGGGCTCGCATCCTTGAACAGGTAGTACGCGACTACGCCGACAGTCAATCCCAAAGATGCGAGCAATGCCGACTCGATTTTGGATCGGCTAAAATAGCCCACCAGTAATGCATAGCAGGCCCATGGCCAACCGCTAGAAAAAACAATACTCAGGGCGACACAAACGGGATTATCCCATTTTCCGGCAACGGGACCCACTAGACCAAGTAACACACCCGCCGCGAGAGACACGGTGGCCGACACAACGCGAGCACACGTAAAGCGTATGATGTCTCTTCCCCGTTCAGTGACGAAAGTCCGAGTTGAAGGTGGTGCCGTTCTTGGGCTGTGCGGGCCGCCGAACAGCCCAAGAACGACTCACCAACCTATCTCACCTTCCGAGGATCCACCGCTCGGTTCGGCAGCCAGAACCTAGTCGACGCTGTAGTAGGTGTAGCAGGTGTATCCGTGCCCCCCAGTGAGGCTCGCCTGAGAGGTGCTGCGGGCTGCAGCCCAAGCGCGATGTGTACCGCCCGCGATCTTCACCGTGGACGAGTGCCCCTTCGTCAGGTGGTAATAATTCGAGTAGCAGCGCTTATTGAATACCCCGGGGCTGACCTCTGTTGTGTACCAGCCGTAACACCAGGTGCCACCGCTGGACGGGTTGACGCACGCCTCCGACAGCGCACCAACGGAATCCGCCGAAGCGTCCATCTTGAACGTCACCACACCCCATTCAGAGGGGTTGCCCAGATCTGCAGGAGGCTGGGTGCCGTCCCCGCGGTGGTGAACGGTTACGATGGCTCCGGAGGCGCTGGCGGTTGTAGACGCGTCCGCGGCGGCTGGCGCCGCGAGGCCTACACCCGCAATGGCTGCCCCCACGATGGCGAAAGCGACGGATCTTCCGGCAATCTTCACGAGATTCCCTCCCCTGATTCCCCTTGTTGGGAACGGGGGAGATCCTTCATAGATCCACACCCGCCGGCAAAGGTAAATCGAGCCTCCTGGCTCAAGACTCCCTTGATCGACCCTTGTGTCACCATCTGGACATTTCAACATTTCTCGCCGCCTACCTTAAGGCGATAATCTCGATAAAGCCATCCAATCCGACACCTCAGTCATCCGTCGCCTTCAGTGCTGAAGGTTGACCAATACCTAACGGTCGGATTTACCTATCGCGTCGGCGTGCCCCCCTCCCGTTCGCGCGATCCCGGACGCAGACGATGGTCTGGCGGCGAACTATCCGCGACTCGGTTAACGGTCAACCGGGTGCTGCTATCCCCCGCGCACTCGTCGAACGCGGCATGCCATATCTAAAGTCCTGGCGGATCGACCGAGGATCATGTCCACCAACTCGTCAGCAACGCAGAAGATTGCACGTGCCCACCCGCTGGCTGACCTCACGGATACCGCCTCCCCCTGATGGGCACCGAAGCGCCGAGCACAACACGCAAGACCGTGCGTTGAGTCTGTGTGGTGCGCACGAGGACACCGGCGCACGGAGCGTGCCAGATCCCTGCCAGAACTAGGGGGCATCCACGGGCAATGAGAATGACCGACAGCCTGGCGAACTGCCAGAAGCCGCCGCACTGGTACATGCGTCGTGGTCTGCGGAGACGCACTGATAATCGTCGCCAGGCTTACAAAGCGGTGGTCATGCTGCCAGTCGTTCCCGTCAGCCCTCGCCGACCTGCAGCAGCACGACAACAAGTCCGTTCCCAGCGCCCGCGACGACCCTGCCGAACGTCCGTCTGGTTACGGGGTGCAGGCTTGGACGCCGGCCGAGAAGCGTTCCGGGCTGCCTCGATGAACGATGTGACCGAGGCTTGGTAGGCGTCGACGGCACGACCTACACGGAACTCACGAAACCCCAGGTCACAACCACAGTCTGAGCTCTCTACGGAACCAGGGGCGGTTCACTCATGACCGGCCCGAATGCCTTCGGCCACACCGGCCGCGGTGGCTCGCTCGGCTTCGCCGACCCCGCACAGGCATCGCCTTCGGCTACGTCATGAACCACATCGTCAGCGGCGCGGACGATGCGCGCGCGGCTTTGCTGACCGAAGCAGTCCGGAAGTCGCTGGCCAGATCGGGTTGATTAGGGCCCGTTGATCGTGGAAGCCGGGCTCCCCGGCGTCCCCACGATCGACTCGTCCCGGGGCGGCATCCCCGAGGCGGTCGGAGAGGGCGGGATGGTCCTCAGGGTGGAGACGAGTGGCGCGAAGAACGCACGGGGGCGAGGTGTCCGGGGAAAGAGCTGGAACATGAGTGCGCGCACTCATGTGACCGCCTTGCTGACCTGCGAAACTCCTAGGCGTACGTACGTATGTGGTGCGGCGGCGCCGAAGAGGGGGTGGACATGACGGACGGCGATCTCAATGTTTCGGAGGACAACCTCACGAAGCTCGCGGACGACCTCGATCAGATGCAGGGTCATCTGGAGCGTCAGATCCGCGACATGGACCGGGTGGTCGACAGTATCGCGGCGGGCTGGCAGGGGCCCACGGCCGCGGCGTACCGCGCCCTGCACCGGGGCGCCGCCGAGGACGCCGTGCGGATCCGGCAGGTGCTCTCCCTCCTCGAACAGGCCACCCGGGCCTCCCGTGACGGCTTCACGGCCCAGGAACTGGAGATCCTGGCCGCGTTCAAGCGCGTACAGAGCCAGGAGGACGTGGGCGCGTCCGCCGAGGCGTTGACCGTGCCCGACCAGGCTCCGGCGGCTCCGCACAGCCGCCTGCAGGGCATCTGAGAGCAGCGAGGAACAACAACCCCATGTCGGACGACGACCGGATAACCGTCGATTTCGCCACCCTGCAGCGCCTGTCGGGAGCCCTGGAGGAGATCCTCAAGGCCCTCAACGAGAAGCTGGACCTGCTCTACGAGCGCGCCAAGAAGGCCGTTCTGAGCTGGGACGGCGAGGCCCGGGAGGCCTTCATCGACGAGCTGGACAAGTGGGACCGCTCGGCCCAGGACCTCAGGGCCGCGCAGGCCTGGCTCCATGAGGTCGTGGTCAAGGGCCACCTCAACTACGCCGCGGCGAACAAGTCCGTGCTCCAGGGCTGGGGAGGCGGTGCCTGATGGCCGGACCCACCCCGGGCCCCGGCCCGGCGCAGCCGCCCGCCGGGGGGCGGCAACATCGACGTCAAGCCGCCGCAGCTCTGGAGCGTCTCGGGCCGGATCGCCAAGGAGCAGGACCCCATGATGCGCGGTGCGAACACGCTCCTGCAGGAGCTGCAGAAGTACCCGGACGCCGGCGGGGCGGGCACGAGCGCCGAGGCTTTCGCCAAGGCCTACAAGAAGATCGGCAACCGCTGGCTGGAGGTGCTGGGCAAGAGCGTGGTCAGCATCGGCGGTGTCGCCGTTGGATTCACGGAGACCGCCAACGCCTACACCAAGGCCGATGCGGCGGCCCACCCCAAGCCCGGACAGGCCCCGGAGCAGCGCCCGCTGCCGACGGTCATCGACAAGGACCCCAGGTTCGCCAGCGTCCCCGACATCAAGTGGGGTGACGACGACGGCGGAGATGACCTGATCCGCGGTGCGATGGAGGGCATACCGGAGATCGTCCGGGACGTCCTTCAGCCCGTCGCGAAGCACGTCTTCCGGGTCGGCAAGGTGGCGGACGTACACCCCTTCCCGCAGCAGCACTACCTCAACTCGCACTGCCACAGCTGGATGAACGCCTCGGTCGTCCCGAGCAACACGGCGGCCGAGCTGACGATGATCATCGCCACCATCACCAACCACCAGAAGGCCGACTGGGAGAACGCCATGCGCACGTTCTGCAGTGCGCTGTGGGGTGGTACGGCATGGGGCCAGACCCGGCACGGCGTCCAGTGGGCGCACACCACGGGTCCGTACGGGGCGCAGGCGGCCACGGGCAGTCAGCCGGTGATGACCGTCCTGAACACCGTGGCGATCAAGATCAGCGACTGCCTGCGCGAGTACGCGGAAGCCGCCGTCGAGCTGAACCACGACGTCTTCGAAGAGCTCAAGCGGGCGATGAAGGAGGCCGCCACGAGCATCCTCGACGACCTGGAGAAGGCCAAGGACAAGCCCAGCCTCAAGTCAATCGCCGGCGCGGTCACCAGCGTGGCCAGCGGGATCGGCGGGGCCACCGGTCTCCTCCTGAAGTTCGACGTCAACACGGTCCTGAAGCTGGACAAGGCCAAGCTCAACCGGATCGTGGACAAGTACACCGGCATCGTGGACGGCCTCACCACGCGCATGGAAGCGCTCAAGGACGTCCTGGACGAAGCGCACCGGAGCGCCCCGAAGTTCGAGGCCGGTGTCGCCCGCGCCCACGGCTTCGGCGCGCGGTCCCTGGAGGACTTCAAGAGCACCTCGCAGACCTGGCTGAAGATCGACTCGGTCACCGGCAAGTACACGCTGGACCTGGCCGCCAACGAGTACATGGCGGACGGCCACACGCTGGACAAGCACGTGGGCAAGACGGACGAGCAGCTAGCGCAGCGCCTGCGCGACCAGCAGGCGAACGGCCCGACCCAGGCCTGGCCGTTCGGCAAACCGAAGCCGAGCGCCTCCTCGGCCTTCCCGAACTACCAGCGGGCGCAGGAACTCACCCAACACAACCTCAACGAGAACGCCGCGGTGATCGAGGCCTGGATCAAGGGCCCACCGCCACCGGGTGAAGGTGACGTGAAGGACCTCAAGGGGACGGCGCCCAATGGTGAGGTCAGCGGCCGCAGCGTGAGCAAGCAGCCGACCGACCTGAAGGATCCGCTGTCCGGATACAAGACCGGCGGTATCAGGGCCGAGGCGCAGGATGTGAAGGGCATCGACACAAGGATCAAGTACGACAGCAGCCGCAACCCTCCGTTCACCGTCATGACGTCCATGCCCAGCAAGTGAGAAAGGCCCTTCGAAGATGTCCATCGACCAGGCGTCCTGGGAAGCGGCGGTACGTCACCTGTACGAAGACGCGTACGGGTACACCGCCACCGGTCCGCGCACGCACGAGGACTGGCGGATCGACGTGGTCGCCGTCATGGAACGCGCCGTCCCCGACCCCCGCGGTTGGGCCGGGCTCGACGACGACGCGGACGACCCCGGTCGGGAGGAACGGCCCGCCTATCCCTTCCGCCCGCCCTTCAAGGCCGATCCCCTCCGTCCGATCACCCCGGCCGACGTCGGGGAGCGGCTCTGGGAGATCGACCGTGCGAGCGCCGAGAACCTCCTGCTCGCACTCACCGACGACGGCTGCACCCTGCGGAACCTCGAACGGTTCACCGAGAGCTTCGAGGAGCTGCAGAAGATGGCCCGCACCGTCCTCGCCCGCTACGGGGACACGTTCACCTGCCACACCAACGTCAGCACGGGCCCGCACGACGGCACGCTGGACTTCCGGGGGAGTTCCCCGGGCTGGACGCCGATGACCTTCTACGGGGAGGACTGCGGCCTGGTCGTCGTCTCCGACACCGAGGTCGGGCTGTTCTGGGCATTCGGCGACATCTGAGCCCTGAGAGGATGAATCCATGCTGACCCGATCCGCCACCTACCCCAACCGGGAGACCGCCCAGTGGGCCACGCAGCAGGTGGTGACCGCCAATGAGCAGGTCATCCACCGCTGGCTCGCCCAGGGAACGCGGGCCCGCCTCACCATCGAGGCCGCCTGGCCATCCCGTGAGGAGCCCGTCGGCCGGGTGCAGCTCGAGGCGATGCTGCTCGCCGGACAGGAACCCGTCGACGTCCGCGCCGCCCGGGTCATCCTGCGCCGCGAGCCCGCCAGCCCGCACGGATTCGTCGTCCTGACCACCGTCCCGTTCTACCCGTAGAGGCAACCGACCGTGTCCATGAAGCCCCTCGAACACGACCGGCGCTACGGAGAGCTCGATCAGGTGCTGCGCGCCTACCTCGGCCAGAGCGCCGACGACACAGCGGAGCAGCGCAGCCGCGCGCTGGACGCCTATCTGCGCCACACCTGGCACACCCGCCCCTGGGCCATCGCGGAGGCGGAGCGCCAGCTGCGCGAGTACGGCCGCAACCCCCCAGGGCGCCTGCGGATCGACCTCGGCGAGTTCTACGCCGTCCCCGACGTGGGGATCCCCCAGTCCGCGATCGGCGACTGGCTGCTCCTGCTCGCCGACCACCTCAAGCAGAGCATCGAGGACGGCGAGGTGCCGCCGCCGGCGAACCCGCAGACGCACTGGGAGTGGCACGCACGGTTCCCGGAGACCGCGCAGCTGCTGGGCGGCTGGTTCTCGCAGGACATCGTCGACGAGTTCCCCGATCACGAGGCGGCGGTCGCGGACTACGCCGCCACCACCGACCCCCAGCTCGTCGCCCGCCTCGTCGGTGAGCTCCACGAACTGATCGCCCTCCCGCTGGACGAGGGCGACTACGCCCTGGCCGCCGCGGAACTCGGCATGGAGGTCAACCCGCCCGAGCCGTTCTCGTACGGAGCGTGGTTCCAGGCGGTGGCGACGGTTCTGAGCGCCGACTGACGGCGTGGAGCGCGTGGGCGCCCGGCTCGCGCCCCCGCCTGGTCTCAGTTCTGGTCTCATTCACCCCCGTCCGAGGACGTTCGGACGGGGCCAGCCCGACCACTCCGCCACAGGTCAGAACGGGTACGACCCCCGCCGGACGGGCGTACGAACATGTGGAGAGCGTGTTGGGGGCAACCCCTCACGAGTTCGAATCTCGTATCCTCCGCAGCCGCCTGAACAGGCGAAACAGGGCGTCGGACCGCTGATCGCGGTCCGACGCCCTGGCGTGCTCTGGTCTCGGTTTTGGTCTCATTCATTTCCGACATTCAATACATTTCAGGCATACGGCGAACGTGCCCTCTGCCGGTCCTCAGAGGTCACGCATCGAGTGCGCCCCGGCCCCGGCCCGAGATGCCCCGAGGCGGCTCCCCTCGTGCCATCAGGCCAGCGGGTAGCCCAGGGCCAGGGCGGCCTTGCGGAACGCCGGCAGACGGTCGGGGGAGACCGCGAGGTGGCGCTCGCCGATTCGGGTACACAGCAGGCGCAGGCGGCGGTCGCTGATGACGAGGGCCGCCAGTGCCCCGTCCGCGCACTCGATGAGATGGGTCTGCCCTGTATCGCGGAGCCGGCCGACGCGGCGGCCGGTGTCGTCGAGCAGGGTGGTGACGGTCTGGGGCACGGAGTGCGAGGCGGCCTGGTTCAGGTAGCCGCGGAGCTCGTCGGGGGTGTGCCCGCGGTCGATGGCGTGCAGAAGAGAAGCGGTGGTGAGGGTCCAGACCCGGTCGGTTTTCCGGTCGCAGAAGGCGTCCAGGAGGAGTGTGTCGGCGGAGGGCAGCCCGTCGAGGGCGACGATGTCGAAGTTCGCCAGGACGGTGACCCTGCCCGTCGGGACCGCCGATGCGGGGGCCTGGGCGGGCGTGTAGTCGTCCGTGAGGCCGACAGCGTGGGCGCCCAGGGGATTGAGCCGCAGTGCGGACAGGCCGTCGTAGCGGCTGAGCTGGTCGAGGTAGTCGGCACCCCAGTTGGCCTGGTAGTCGTCGCGGGCGCCCACCGGGGGGACGTACGCGATGTCGATGAGGCCGAGCGTGGCCGCGTACTCGAAGAACACCGCCAGGGTGTACCGACCCTGGAGGAGGGACCAGCCGTGGTGGCCGTCGTAGCCGAGGCTGCCGTATTGCGGATCCTCCAGGTACAGCTTCCACAGGGCGCGTTCACTGCGGTGGACGACTGGATCAAGACGGGCCGCGCGCATGTCGGTGAACAGGCCGTCGATGGACGTCCACTCACTCGGGGTGAGGCCCGCCAGCGCCTGGCCGACAAGCTTGCGGCGCGGTTTGGCCGCGGTCAGGACGTTCGCCGAGCGCTGACCCTTGATCTCCTCGACGCGGGAGAACTCGTCCAGGAGGCCGTTGTTCAACCAGCGTTGCCACAGCTGAGCAATGGTCAGGTGCGGTGGCCGGGTCAGCGCGGCCCGTCCGCGTGTGGTCAGCGTCAGCCGACCGCCGGTGAGCTGGGCGAGGCCGCCTGCCTGGAGCAGCATCGGCCAGGCGAAGGCGGCGATGGCGTCGTGCGGATAGAAGTCGCCGCCGTCCAGGACCTCGGCGATCGCCGCGACGGTGGCGGTGCTGGGGCGGCGGGTCTTCTCGCTGCACCGCAGCTTCCCCGTCATGCACAGGCGCAGCACCGTCAGCAGGTTGGCCTGCGCCTCGTGCTCGGTGTACCGGACCCGTGGGGCGCCATTGGGCTCCTGCTGCTGTTCGACCGGTATCACTGCTCGTGTTCCCCGCTTCGTGCCGCTCGCGTCCCGTTCCTACAGCTGGGCAACGTAGTCGTAGTTGCCCGGACCGCAGGTGCGCTCTAGATTCTCGACCACCTTGCGCGGGTCGTCGTAGGGGCCGGAGAAGTAGAACGGCTTGCCGTCCCGGCCGAAGCCGATGACGGGCCGGTCGCCGGGCGGGGCACCCAGGTGCACTGCGCCGTCGGCGAAGCCGTCCGCGGGTTCGAAGCCGAGGCGGCGGGCGTAGGCGACCGCATCGTGCACGATCGTCTGTGCCTGCTCCACGCCGATCGGCAGCGGCCGATGATCGAAGGCCGAGTAGTACATCGGTACGTAAGTGGTCAGGGATCCGGACCCCATCACCTCGGGGTCGGTGACGTTCTTGACTCCCAGGCAGTACACGTCCACCAGGAACCCGGTGACGGTCACCCTGCTGGCACGTTCCTGGCGGGCCAGGAGAATCTGGGCGAAGCCGCCCGTGCCCGGGTCCGGCTCCTGGCCGAGGGGGTCGGTCGCCGCCCAGCCGGGGGCTTTGGCCATGTCCAGCCCCGCGCTCCAGCCGGCGTTGACCCAGCAGCCCACCACCGGTCGCTGATCCGGCGCGATATTCGCCTGTGCCGCCTCGGCGGCCCGTCTGATCAGCGCGGTGGCCTGGGCCGGGCGCAGCCCCAGCGCCTTCGCGATCTGCTTCGGCGCGCTGCCGCGCTCTCTCATCTCCCGGACCCGGGCCAGTAGTTCCTCGTCGCGCGTTGTCACCGTCACAGTCTGCCGCTTCCGTGTCGCCCCGTGCCAGGCACAGGGTGCGCCGGTGGTGCTGCCATCCTGGGTTCGGGTGATACGGGAGACGAACCGGAACGGGCAGGTCGGCATGGGCGAGACAGTGGGCAGGACCGTCGAGAAGGTACGAGCGCTGGTCGGTTGGGTCGGCGCGGGCCGCAGGCTCACACAGACCGGCCGTGTGACGCTCGCCGACGCGCGAGCACTGGTGGAGGCTCTGGACACCGGCGACCGGATGGACCCGGTGATCGGGGACCGTACGTTCAAGACGAAGTCCAGTGAGGAGCTGTACCACCTCACGCTGCTGGTCGAGTGGGCGAAGGCAGCGCGGCTGCTACGAGTCGCGGGCGGGCGCCTGCTGCCGGTGAAGAAGAACGCCAGGCTGCTGGACCACCCCGACGAACTGCGTGGCGCCCTGTTCGCCGCGCTGCCGCGCATCGGGCCGGCCGTAACGGCGTCCGGCTGGCTGGAGTCGCTCTTCTCGCACGAGTACGAGCGTGGTCTGCATGCGCTGCTGCAGCGGCTGCACACGGCCACGGCCCCGGTGCCGCTCGGTGACCTGTACGAGGTGGCATGGGAGGCGGTCAGCCCGCTGTACGTGCTCGACGACCTGTCCCCCGACCGTCTGGGGCATCTGCGCACCGCCAACGACCACGACGTCCGACGGGTCCTGAAGGCCCTCGCCTCCCTGGGCGCTGTCCATCTCACGGAGCACACCGCCGAGTTGACGGCCGGCGGCCACATCGAGACGGCCCGGATGCGCGGCGAGCCCGAGCCCGGCGACGCGGTGATGCAGATCCTCGTCGAGCTCACCGACGTGGACGACCCCCGGGTTTGGCGGCAGCTGCTGGTGCCCGCCTCGATCCGCCTGGACCGGCTTCACTCCGTGATCCAGGACGCGATGGGCTGGCAGAACTGCCACATGCACGCGTTCACCATCGACGGCGTCCAGTACGGTCGTCCCGACGGCGAACTCGGATTCCGCGACGAGCGCACAGCCACACTGGCCGCCCTGCTCGAACCCGGTGCCCACTTCCTGTACACGTACGACTTCGGGGACTCCTGGGAACACCTCATCACCGTGGAGGAGTTCCAGACAGCCTCAGCCGGGCTTCACTATCCGCACTGCGTGGGCGGTGCCGGGACATGCCCGCCCGAGGACTGCGGCGGCGCCCCCGGCTACAGCGATCTCAAACTGATCCTCGCCGACCCGGCGCATGAGGAACACCACGCCATGCTGGTGTGGCTCGGACTTCGGTCCGCCGCGGAATTCGCCCCTGACCGTTTCACACCGGACGAGGCCAACGCGCGGCTGCTGCGCCTCACGGCACCATGAAGACGAGCCGTCAGGCCATGCAGCCGTTCACGGCCCTGGATGCCACGACTGGTCCACCGGCCCCGCCCCGCTCGGACAAGGACGTACGGGCCGACCTCACATCCCCGGCGTTCGGGTCTCGGGCGTCGACTACACGGCGACGAGGCGCACTCTGTCGCCGCAGAGCTTCGTCATGTCGTCGATGTCCGAGGTGAGCATGACGACCGGGCGGCGCTGACGCAGAGCCATCTCGGCCACGGCGGCGTCGATGGCGTATTTGTGACCATGCAGCCCGGCGTTGATCAGCATGGCTGAGGCGGCCTTGGCCTCCTCATCGCCGATGTGCACGATCCGCACGCCGGACAGGACCCACGCGAGCCGCGCCCTGTCGGTCCGGCGATGCACAGCTTCGATGATGGTGAGTGCGCTGATGACCACCTCCATGCCCCGACTGCGGGCTTCGGCGATGAGAGCGACGACGGGCTCCTGATCACTGGCGAACTTCGACAGACCCTCGCAGTCGAGAACGAGGGTGCCTTCGTGGCTCAGCTTGCGGCGGGCCACTGCCCCCCCTCGGCGAACACCTCGTCGAAGACCCGGCGTGCCCGCTCCTGCTCGTGCTCGGAGATCGGCCCCTGGCGGCGTTCGTAGTCGGCCAGGTACTCATCCAAGATCTGGCCGCGCAGCTCGCGCTCCACCGCTTCGGTGATGAACGCGGAGAACTCACGCTTGCCGACCCGTCGGCGGATCGCCTCCGCCGTCCCTTCGGGGAGGGAGAGGCTGACCCTGGTGGCCGGCCCTTCGCCGACGCTGTAAGGAATCTCGCTCATGGGGCCAAGATTATCAAACAAGTAGGAATCCGACCGGGATGCAGCACACGCCGAACGACGCGGGCCGCCCACCGGTCACCTCGTGGCCTCAGTTCTGGTCTCATTCACCGTTACGTTCAGCTATGTCCGGACGCCACTGGACAGTCCGCTCCACGGCCGGTCAGGACACCCACGACCACCTCCGAACCCTCAGGCGAACATGTGGAAAGCGTGTGGGGGGCAACCCCTCACGAGTTCGAATCTCGTATCCTCCGCCAGCTCAGAGGGCCGGATCGCGAAAGCGGTCCGGCCCTCTGGCGTTCGTCCGTCTCGGTTTCCGTCTCAGTCGGGTTTCCCGTCGTCTCCGGGCGGCTCCCAGAGGGCGTCCCCGACCTGCCGCGCGACCTTCCGCAGCAGCGTCCCGGTCACGTGCACGCACCGGGCCCGCATACGTGCCGCTCCCCGCGCTCCCAGCCCATGATCGCGTCGACCACGACGTCCGGGACACCGAGGATCAGAAGCACGGTCGCGGCCGTGTGGCGAGCGTCATGGAGACGACCGCCCCGTACGCCCGCGTCCCGCAGGAGCCGCTTCCAGGAGCGGACGGCCCCGGGTGCCGGTCGCGGTTTCGGCACCCTCGGTGGCGTACTTGGCGGTGTAGGAGGCTACGGCCCGCTCGCTCGGTTCCTGGTCGTTGTCGAAGTCGGCGGAGTCGTGGTCGGTGCCGCAGCGGCAGGGGCGGCTGTCGGTGCGGCGGTTGTGGACGGAGCCGAAGCCGGGGGCGGCGGAGGTGGCGAAGGCGAGGGGGTGTGTGGCGACGCGGTCCGGGGTGTTCTTGCCGCCGCGGAGTCCGGCGGTGATCAGGTGGAACGTGTCGCGGCGGTAGACCTCTGCGCAGGCCGGGCAGCGGGGGCGCGGCGGTTGTTGCAGCGGACCAGGAGGTGACCGGCGGGGAACCGGCCGGCACCGGGATGGAGGGGGCGCCGTTTCCGCCCGCGGGTCTGCAGGGGCGTGCGCGGGGGGCTCCCGTCCCGTCCACCGTCGACCCAGGCGAAGCCGAGCAGACACGGTCCACATGCGTGTGGGGCGACGGCGGACGGGGCGGGAGCTGGGGAGAGTGCTGGGGGAGGAAGTGGGCGGCTCATTAGTCGCGCTTGGGCCAGATCGGGCCCTGGTCGGTCCAGGTGACGCCCTTGTTGCGGCACAGGCAGAAGGGGTGGCCGATCGGATCGGTGTAGACCTGCCAGCCGTAGCCGTTGGGGCCGATGAAGTCCTGCCTCAGCGTCGCGCCGAGGTCGAGGACGCGGCGCTGCTCGGACTCGATCTCGTCCACTTCGAAGTCGAGGTGGAACTGCTTGGGGTGCTTGCTGTCGGGCCACTGCGGAGCGCGGTAGTCGTCCACCCGGATGAATGCCAGCTCGATCTCGCCGAACTGGATGCCGGCCCAGTCCTCGGAGCTGCCTTTCTTGATCGGACGGCCCGTCACCTCGGAGTAGAAGGCCGCCAGCTTCATCGTGTCCGGACAGTCGATAATGAAATCGGTGAGTCGCAGCATCGCGCGATCTTGTCACAAGCTCCCACCCGACTTCGAGACAGGCCTTGAGCAGCTCCGCTGAGGTGTGGAACAAAAAGTTCCTGGGGCCGCACATGGCGGAGATCGAGCGGATGCGGGGGATCTCACCCTGAGCCGGATCCAGGAGCAGTGGACGAGCTGGCGGGGGCGTGCGATCGAACCTCTCGTCAGGGAATCCCTCGCCCGCCTCCTGCCGGACGGGCTCCTGCCCGCCGCCCCCGCGATCGGCGGATACTGGACGCGCAGCAATGACGTCGAAATCGACCTGGTGGGCGCCGACCGACAGCCGGTGGCCAAGGAACTGCTCTTCCTCGGTTCGGTCGAGTGGCTGGAGAACTCCGCGTTCGACGGCCACGATCTGGCCGCGTTGCAGAAGCACCGGGCCGCGATCACAGACGAGCCGGTACCGCTCGTGGCGGTCTCGCGCAACGGGATCACCTGTTCCGGGCTCCGAGCGGCTTACGGGCCCGGAGAACTACTCGGCGCCTGGCGCCGGGTGTGATCAAGCGCGGACTCCTGTGGTCGCGGTTCTGGTTGCGTTCCGCCTCTGTTCGGGGCCATCCGGACCGAGGCCATCAGAACGCTCCGCCGCGGTTCAGGACGGGTACGGCTCCCACCGGACCCCGTACGAACATGGGGAAAGCATGTTGGGGGAAACCCTTCACAAGTTCGAGTCCCGTATCCCCGCAGCTGCCTGAACAGGCAGAACGAGACGTATGTGATGCGCGGCGATCGCGGGGTAGGCGGCCGGGCGGCGTGCCCGGCGACCGCTCGCGGCTGTACCGCCGCGGACTGAGCCGGTGAGACGCCCCCGCCCGGATGAGGAGGGGCTCAGCCGGCCTCGCGGGTCTTGGCCAGCCACTCCGGCGCCGGTTCGACGTCGTCGCCGTACTCGTCGTGCCAGTTCCACCATTCGTACGGCGGGGTCTGGGGATAGCCCTCGGGCGAGTCCTCCCACGTCTCCTGCCGCCCGAGAGCGGTCATGTCGAGGTAGCTCCAGGTGCTCCCCAGCGCCTCGTCACCGCGGTTGTTGATGAAGTAGGTGCGGAACACGCTGTCGCCGTCGCGGATGAAAGCGTTCGTGCCGTGCCACTCGTCCACCCCGAAGTCGGCGTCGAAGTCGCCTGCGATCGTGTACCAGGGCATCGTCCAGCCCATCCGGGCCTTCACCCGCTCGATGTCCGGCTGCGGCGCACGCGAGACGAAGACGAGAGTCGTGTCGCGAGCGTTCAGATGAGCGAGGTCGCCGACGTGGTCGGCCACCATGGAGCAGCCACGGCAGGCGTGGGCGGGCCAGCCGAAGACACCGGGCTCGAAGAAGGCGCGGTACACGACCAGCTGCCGACGACCCTCGAACAGGTCGGGCAGGCTCACCTTGCCCTCCGGACCCTCGAATGCGTAGTCCTTCTCCACCGCCAGCCACGGCATCCTGCGGCGCTTGGCGGCCAGTTCGTCACGAGCGCGGGTCAACCGCTTCTCCTCCAAGAGCAGTTCCTGCCGCGCGGACTCCCACTCCTGCGCTGAGACGACCGGGGGCTTCTCCATGGCGACGTCCACCTTCCAGTTGGGTCCGGGCTCGTTCGGGCGTGGTCACTGGGACACGGACGGATGCCTCCTCCTCCGCCGCGCCCTTCTCCAGGGTCGGTCGCCAGCGCCGAGTCCGCACGCCGATGCACAGGATGCGAACGTGGCCAACGACATGGAGTGGGCGCAATCCGCGCATCGACGGGCTACGGGCTACGGGCTACGGGAATCCCGAGCCCTTGGACCGAGGGCTCGGGACCACGGCGCTACGAGTACTGCGGCTCCTGTCGAGGCTGTCCCTCAGCAGGCTGCTGCGGTTGCTCCTGCTGGTCGGGCTGCTGCGGCTGCTCCGCCGGGGGTGACTCGGGAAGCTGCTGCTCCGACTGTTCCGGCCGCTGTGGCTCGGCTGGCTCCTGAGGCGAGGGGGGCTGTGGCTGCTCGGGCGCGACCGGCTGGTCCTGTTCCTGCGGGGGCTGCTCCCGTTCCGTCTCCGGCGCCACGGGCTTCTCAGGCTCATCCGGCGATGGCGGCTCTTCCGAGTCCGGCGCCACGGGCTGTTCCTTCTTCTTCTCGTCCTCCTTCTTCTTCTCATCGTCCTTCTGCCGCTGGTCGTCCTTCTCCTCCTCGTCCTTCTTCTGCTTCTCCTCCTTCTTCTTCTGCTCCTCGTCCGACGGCTTGCCCGTCTCCTCGTCCTTGCGCGACGGCTCGTCCTCCTTCTGCTGTTTGTCTTCCTTCTCCTTCTTCTCGTCCTTGCCCTTCTCCTTGTCCGTGTCCTTGTCCTCGTCCGTCCCGCCGTCCGGCGTGTCCTGGTCCTCCCTCTCGGGCTCGCCTTCCGGGAACACGTCCGTGGAGTCCTTCGAAGGCTCGGGCAGGACCGGGAATGCCGCGTCCGGCGGCTGGCCCTTCGGAGCGGGAATCCGGTGGTCGCTCCGGCCCCGGGCGTCTCCGCTCGGGCGCTCGAACCATGCCTTGGAATCCGGGTCGAACATCGTGACGGCCTTCATCGGCTTGGGCGCCGGGACGACCGCGACGACGGTGGACGAGCGGAAGGACGCCCACTTCTTGCCCGAGTACTTCTGCTCGCCCTGGACCGCGACGGCAGGGGCCAGCGGGTTGCCGCACGCGCAGCGCACGCGCGGGACGCCGCGGTCGTCGACGAGCACTGCCGTACCGGCCTGAAGGACCGCCTGGTACTCGGTGGCGCTGCCGTCCCGGTATCCGTGATTGGTGACCCGGGTGTCCCAGGTCAGCCGAACCGGTGTCAGCGACCGCAGGTAGGCGGGCACTTCGGCCTTCTGGATGCGCAGGGCTCCCGCGAAGGCGCTGCCCTTGTTCTCGTTCTGCACGAGATACGTGATCTGTTTCTCGACATCGCAGCTCGCGACGTTCTGCGTACCCCCGTACAGACCGGGATGCGCGCCGCTGACGGCGACGGTGCGTGAGCCGATCCTCGACGTGTCGGAACCGGACGGAGCCTCGGCGTCCCGGGTGTCCGTGGCGACAGACGGGGTGAACGGGTCACGGCCGGCCGCCGAGGCGGTCTGGAGGAAGATCTCCCCGCCCGGCTGGGATCCCCCGCCCATGACGGAGAACGCGAGGATCACCGCCAACGCCACCACGACGGCCGTGCCGGCACTCACCAATGTGAGTCGGCTCCGCCGCCAGAGCGGCGGCTTTCCGTGGCCAGGGCCCGGCTCTCCGGATCCGCCCGCGGCGGGCGGCTCCTGCGGAGGCCCAGGCGGGGGCGGAGGGCCAGGCGGGGGCGGAGGCCCAGGCGGGGGCGGGGGTTGTTCCCGCTCGTCGGAGGACCGGCCGGTCAGCGGACCGGACGGGGGGCCCGTGGGGCGTGTGGGGCGCTCGGACGGAGGAAGCTCTGACGTCACGGCATTCTCCCCAGAATCGGGGACATCGGGGACATCGGGGAAATGGCAGTGGTCCTCATTTGCCCTCCCTATCGTCATTATGGGCTTCTGGTCCGGGAATTGTGGATCTTGGAAATCTCCCGCTGCGCCTGCCGTCCCGCAGTGCAAGCGGCGCGTTCGACGCGGAAGCGCGGTGCTTTCCGCCGACCCGGTCCCAGGAAAGCCCGGTCGCCGCATGCACGTCATGCCGCTGCATTTCGGGACTTGACAGGTCAGGGCGCCCGGGTACGGGCGTGTGCACATGTCTTCGACCTCCGCCCTGAGCGGGTCGGAGGCCGAAGACGAGGCGGTAAGGGGCAGGGGAGGGAAAAGGCGGGTCGTCGCGTCACATCGTGACCACGACCTTGCCGCGGGCCCCGCTCTCCCTGAGGTACCGGATGGCCTCGGGCAGCTCGCTCAGCCGATAGGCCCTGTCGACGACCGGGGTGACGCCGCCGGCCTCGATCAGCTCCTTCAGCGATTCCAGGTCCTCTCCCCGCTCCGCCGAGATCAGCCCGCACAGCCGCTGCCCTACGAACGGGGACAGCAGCAGCGCCCGCAGCACCCGGTCCGTGCCGCCGAACCAGCGTCCCCCGCCCTCCTCGCCGTCGAGGACCAGTGTTCCCCTCCGGGTCAGCGCCCGCCGGAGCCGTGCGAGCGGAGCGTTGCCCGCGGTGTCGACGACGAGGTCGAAGCGACGGGAGCCGTCCGCGTAGTCCTCACGGGTGCAGTCGAGGACCTCGTCGGTGCCGAGGGCGCGGACCAGGTCCGTCTTCGTCGTACTGCAGACGCCCGTGACATGCGCTCCGAGGGCCTTGCCGAGCTGTACGGCGAACGTCCCGGCCCCGCCCGCGGCCCCGATGACCAGCACGCGCTGCCCGGCCCGCACCCGGCCCGTGTCGCGCAGCGCCTGGAGTGCGGTGACCGCGGAGAGGGGCACGGCCGCCGCCTGGTCGACCGTGAGGTTCGCGGGCCGGGCCGCGACACGAACCGGTCCTCTCCGGCGGTCGCGTACTCGGCGAAGGCCCCCTCGCAGAAGCCGAGCACCTCGCCTCCGGGCCGGAAGCGGGGTCACACCGGCGCCGGTCGCCTCCACCCGGCCCGCCAAAACTCCCGGCCGCGGACGGGGACCTTGGGCGCCCGGAGGCCGTAGCCCATGAGGCGCAGGAGGTACGGCAGCCCCGTCATCAGACGCCAGACGCCAGACGCCCGCGTCCACGCCGGCCGCGCGTACTCGTACGAGCGCCTCGCCGTCCCCCGCCACGGGCCCGGGGACGTCCCTCAGCTCCAGCGCCTCGACGGAGCCGTAGGTGTCGTGTGCGACTGCTTTCACGTGCTTCCCCCTCACTCCCGCCACTCCCGCTGCCGGGTTCGCCGACCGGGTGCTGGAAGACCCGCTCGAACGGGACTCCGAAGACATGGGCGATCCGGAACGCCATCTCGAGCGAGGGCGAGTACCGGCCCTTCTCGATGGCGATGCCGGTCCGGCGGGTCACCCCGATCCGGTCGGCCAGCTCCGCCTGGGTCATCTCCCCGTGCGCGAAGCGGAGGGAGCGGATCCAGTTCGTGACGCGGGTCGGTTCCTCCACGGCCGGCACCGGCCGCACCGAGCGCCTCGACCCCGCGTCCACCCCGCCCGGATCGTCGCGGTTCCACGAACTCCCAAGCCATTCCGTGACATCCGTCACGCCGATTTCGCCACTAGGGCGGCCGAATAGTAGAGAGCCCAGGAGTGGACAAATGAGACTTGTCCATTTTAAGGGAGACACGTCCCGCGGTCATCATGGGGCTATTCGACCGGCTCGCCGGTTCCGCCCGTTTGTGGGTTACCCAGGGGTTTCTGACGGATCAGCAGAAGCGCGCGCCCGGTCCGGAATCGGGGCCAGCACGCCTGGGAGCCCATTTCAAGAGGCGTCCCGCCCTACGAGCCGAGGTAGTAACAGCGCTCATTGCTCACCCCGCGCGGCGCTTCTAAGAATGGCGGCCCGCAAGGCGTCTCCGCAGCTCAGCACAGGACCAGTGCCGGGTCGACCGTTCCCCGGGGGCGCTCCGCGAAAACCGAGTGAGGTCATGCATGAGGAAGCACCGCAGAAAGACGCACTACCGGAAGATAACGATCGCCGCCGTCGCCCTGGGCGCCGTGGCTGTGCCTTCCGTCGCCATGGCCTGTATGGACCAGCCTGACGGTCAGAACCGCCCGGAAAGCCGGGACAGCCGGTCCTGGGGGAACTGGAAGAACACCTCGTCGGGGAATCCCTGGCAGCAGGGCGGCTGGGACTGGAAGAAGAAGTACGGCGGTGAGCCCGGCGGCGCCGAGCGGCCCGGTTCGGAGCCGGGTGCGGCCGAGCCCGGTGGTTCCGCCCCGGCCGAGCCGGCGCCGCAGGCTCCCGCACCCGCCGAGCCCTCGGCGCCGAAGCCCACCGCCTCCCCGAGCACGCCAGCGTCCTCCTCTCCCGCCTCCGGCGCCGTGGCGCGCGTCGTGCAGCTCGTCAACAGCGAGCGCAGCAAGGCCGGATGCTCCCCGGTTACGGTCAACGCGAAGCTGACCAAGGCCGCCCAGGACCACAGCCAGGACATGGCCGCCCACCGCAACATGTCCCACACGGGCTCCGACGGCTCCGACCCGGGCACCCGGATCACCCGTGCCGGGTACAACTGGAGCACGTACGGCGAGAACGTCGCCTACGGCTACGAGACGCCCGAGAAGGTCATGGCGGGCTGGATGTCCAGCCCGGGCCACAAGAAGAACATCCTGAACTGCGAGTTCAAGGAGATCGGCGTCGGCCTCGCGCAGCCCGGGAACTACTGGACCCAGGACTTCGGCACCGCCCGCTGACCATGACCGCGGCCGTTCGCCGCCCCCGCGAACGGACCCCCACCGCGGCCTGCGAAAGGGCCCCGACCGCTAGAAACCGCCGTGCTCGGTCGGGGCCTTCGCCGTACCCGGCCCCGGGGTCGGCGGAGGGCGGGCGCCGGCGATGAGCGGCAGCGGGGGAACGGCAGGAGAGCGAGGGCCGAGGACAATCCGCGCGAGGTGTCGAGAAGCGCGTGACGGGCTCCGACGTCCCCTGTGAGAGTTGCCCGCGAGGGGCGACGACGGCGCAGCCGAGGAGCGAAGTCCTGAAGTATCTGGTGATGGTCCAGGGCTCGCAGGCCGACTACGAGGCGATGACCGGGCGGGCGTCCTCCCACCGCCCCGCATGGAGCGAGAAGGGCCTGCGGGCGGTGTTCTCAGGGCCGCGCCCCGTCCGAGGACGACACACTCACCCTGCTGTTCCTGTGCTGCCACCCTGCCGTTCCTGTACTGCCACCCGGTGCTCACGCCGACAGCGCAGATCGCGCTGACCCTGCGGGAGGTCGGCGGTCTGACCACGGCGGAGATCGCCCGTGCCCTGCTGGTCCCGGAGGCGACGACGGCACAGCGGATCAGCCGCGCCAAGGCGAGGATCACGGGTGTGCCCTTCCGCCCGCCGGTGCCCGAGGACCGTGACAAGCGGCTGTCGGCCGTCCTCCAGGTGCTCTCCTGATCTTCAACGAGGGTTGCACCGCGACCTCCGGCGCCGCGCTGCACCGCGCCGACTTCGCCCGGGAGGCGATCCGGCTGACTCGCGCGGTGCGCCGGCTGCTGTCTCGGGAGGGGCGGGCGACCGGACTGCTGGCGCTGATGCTGCTCACCGACGCCCGCAGCGCGTCGCGCACCGGTCCGCACGGAGAGCTGGTCCCGCTCGACACGCGGACGCGCGGGGCCGGGCGCGGGGATCCCGGGCAGGGAACGTGTGGCGCGTGCTCCCGGGGTGGTTCCCGGCGGCCGCCGCGGGAAGTCCTGCCGGACCTCTGGTCTTTCATGTGCCCCACCAGTACCTTACCGCCGGTAATCCCCTGCCTCCCTCCTGTCCCACACCCCAGGAGCGCACCGTGAAGACAGCACTTCCCCCGGCTCTGACCGGTCTCGCCGTCGCCCTCGCGGTCACCGCCGCCTCCGCCCCGGCGGCCGCGGCGGCCACGACCACCGCCGCCTCCGGCACCGGCGGCCTGCGCGAGGTGCTGTTCGTCGGCAACAACTGGGACGGCACCGCCGACGTCCTCGAAGCCTCCGGGTCCCTCGCCAGGATCGGCCGGATCAACGTGATCCCGGACAAGGACCAGCGGATGCTGGAGATCTACCTCAACCCGGTGAAGCTCGCCTACTTCCTCGGCATCCGGATGTCCGTCGGCGAGGGGCACGACCAGTTCGTCGACGACATGTACTCGACGCCGGACGGGTCGGCCGTCGTGGTGTCCCGCCCGAGCTTCGCCGACGTCGTCTCCGTCGACGTGGCCACCGGCAAGCTCAACTGGCGCTTCCCGGTGTCGGGTTACCGCTCCGACCACATGGCCGTCTCTCCGGACGGAGCCCGTGTCGCGGTCTCCGCGTCGACGTCCGACACCGTGCACGTCCTCGACATCCGGACCGGCCGGGAGACGGGCTCGTTCACCACTGGGGACAAGCCGCACGAGAACGTCTTCACCGACGGCGGCAAGCGGATCTGGAACAGCGCGATCGGCGAGGTCAACACCGCGCTGGACGACCCCTTCTGGGACTTCACCAAGGGCGACCGCAAGATCACCGTAGTCGACGCCGAGACCTACCGCACGGTGAAGGTCGTCGACATGCGTCAGCGGCTGGACGACTTCGGCCGCAAGGACCTCTCGGACGCGGTCCGGCCCGTGGCCTTCACCCCCGACGAGTCGAAGCTCTACTTCCAGGTGTCGTTCTTCAACGGCTTCCTGGAGTACGACGTCGCCGCCGACCGCATCACCCGCGGGAAGACCCTCCCGAAGAATCCGGCGACCAGCGAGGACCGCACCACCTGGGTCAACGACTCCCGCCACCACGGGATCTCGATGAGCCCCGCGGGCGACAAGATCTGCGTCGCGGGGACGATGGACGACTACGCCACGGTCGTCGACCGGGCCACCCTCGAGGAGGGTCCGCTGATCACGGCCTCGAAGCCGTACTGGGCCACGGTGAGCGGGGACGGGAAGTCCTGTGTGGTCTCCGAGAGCGGATCGGACTCGGTCACCGCGATCGACTTCGCCACCGGCCGTAAGGTGGCGAGCGTGCCGGTCGGGGACCATCCCCAGCGCGTACGGCTCGGCAAGGTGGCGGCGGACTGGACGGGCCCGTCGGCCGCGCGCGGGTAGTCCCCGCCCGCGGCCGCCTCGGCGCGGGACCTCGGACCACGCACGGCCGGCACCCGGGGAAAGGGCGGCGGGCCTCCGCTCCGCGAGCCGAACGAAGGCATCGAGGCGGAGGGCCCGTTCGTGGCCCGGACGACGCGCTTCCCGATCGAGGCGCCGAAGCCCGGCTGACGGCACCCGCCGGGATCCGGCGACAGGCCCCCGCGACGCCCCGAAGGGCCGCGTCGGGGGTGCGTCGCGTTCGCACGGGAGGGATCATCGGGGAATGAGTCCCGAGATCCACCTCGCCCAGCAGCCCGAGGCCGACGAGCTGCTCGGGCGCAGCCCGCTCGCCCTGATGATCGGCATGCTGCTGGACCAGCAGGTCCCGATGGAATGGGCCTTCACGGGCCCCTTCACGATCGCCGAGCGCCTCGGAAGGGACGATCTCGACGCCCACGAGATCGCCGCCCAGGACCCAGAGGCGTTCGCCGCGCTGCTGTCGCGGAAGCCCGCGGTGCACCGTTATCCGGGGTCGATGGCGAAACGGATCCACCAGCTGTGCCAGTACCTGGTGGACGAGTACGACGGCGACCCGACGGCGCTGTGGAAGGACGCTCCGCCGGGCAAGGAGGTGCTCGGCCGGCTCCTGGCCCTGCCCGGCTTCGGCAAGCAGAAGGCTCAGATCTTCCTCGCCCTGCTGGGCAAGCAGTGCGGGGTGACCCCGGAGGGCTGGCGGGAGGCCGCGGGGCCGTACGGCGAGGAGCGCGCCCACCGCTCGGCTGCGGACATCACCGGTCCGGAGTCGCTGGCCAAGGTCCGTGCGCACAAGCAGGAGCTGAAGCGCGCGGCGAAGGCGGCCAAATGACCCATAAGTACGCCCGAAGACGTACCAGTTGATGTCAATGTCGCTAAATAACGCGTGAGTTGCGGCACATGTGTTCACAGAACACATCAGAGATCGCTAGCTTCCCCTCAACCTCGTTCGCACCGGGAAGGACCTCTGTGAACGCAACCCATCGCAGAGCAGTGGCCACCGTGGCCGCAGCCGCACTCGCGACCCCGCTCCTGCTGGCATCCGCCTCGCCCGCAACCGCTCACCGGCACGACCCCGCCGAGAGAGCGGCGAAGGAAGCGGCCAAGCTCTCCAAGAAGCTGGTCCGCAAGTCGTCCGCCGAGGACGCCTTCAAGCACTTGCAGAAGTTCCAGCAGATAGCCGACAGCACCGGCGGTCACCGTGCCGCCGGTTCGCTGGGTTACGACGCCTCCGCCGCGTACGTCTACCAGCAGCTGAAGAAGGCCGGGTACGAAGTCTCCTACCAGAACTTCGACTTCATCTACACCGAGACCCAGGCCGAGAAGCTGTCGGTGGTCTCCCCCGCGCCGCGCGACATCGCGATATCGGCGATGACGTACACCAAGTCGACCCCCGTGGGCGGGGTGAAGGCCGATCTGGCCGCCGTCCCCGTCGACGCCGACGGCACCACGGGCTGCGAGCCCGCGGACTTCGGCTCCGGGACCTTCACCGGCAAGGTGGCGCTGATCAAGCGCGGCGGCTGCACGTTCGCCGCCAAGCAGGAGAACGCCGCCGCCGCCGGCGCGATCGGCGCGGTCATCTACAACAACACCGAGGGGGCCCTCTCCGGCACTCTCGGCGGCCCCGAGTCCGGGAAGATCCCGACCGGCGGCATCACCCAGGCCGAGGGCACCAAGCTCGCCGAGGACCTGGCCAAGGGCCCCGTGAGCATCGACTTCGAGATCCGCCAGCTCCAGGAGAAGCGGACCACTCGCAACGTCATCGCGGAGACGCGGCACGGGAACGCCGCCAACACCGTGATGCTGGGCTCCCACCTCGACTCCGTGACCGCCGGCCCCGGCATCAACGACAACGGCTCCGGCTCGGCCGGACTGCTCGAGGTCGCACTGGAGCTCGCCAAGGCGGAGAAGCGGCCCGCCAACAAGCTGCGGTTCGCCTGGTGGGGCGCCGAGGAGAACGGTCTGCTGGGCTCCGAGCACTACGTCGCGAACCTGAGCGACCTGGGCAAGAAGGAGATCAAGCTCTACCTGAACTTCGACATGATCGCGTCCCCGAACTACGGCCTGTTCGTGTACGACGGCGACAACTCCGACGGTGTCGGCGCGCCGGCGGGTCCGGCGGGCTCGGCCCAGCTGGAGCGCGACATCAACGAGTTCATGGACCGCGTCGGCGCGCCCCACGAGGGGACGGACTTCACGGGCCGCTCCGACTACGGCCCGTTCGTCGAGGCCGGCATCCCGTCCGGCGGCACCTTCACCGGCGCCGAGGGCATCAAGTCCGCCGCGCAGGCCGAGAAGTTCGGCGGCACGGCGGGCGTCGCGTACGACGCGTGCTACCACGCCAAGTGCGACGACATCAAGAACGTCAGCATGAAGGCGTTCGACGTCAACATCGACGTCATCGCCAACGCCGCCGGCACGTACGCGCACGACCTGAGCTCGCTGCGCAAGCCGATCGTCACCGTTCCGACGGACGGCGACACGGGCAGCGGCGGCGGTCTGCACGACGACCACGAGATCACCGAGTAGCAGCGGGGACCGAGCTCCCGGACCCGTCCCGTGCGAACCGCGGGACGGGTCCTCGCTCCCGACGCCGGCGGCGCTGACCCGAAGCGCCGGCCCGCCGCGCCGCCACCGCGGGCCTCCGACCGCCGAGCCGCGTTTCACCGACCGGGCCCATCAGCGACCGGGGCGCCCGTAACCGCGCCGCGGCGGTGGTCGGCGCGCGCGGCTCGCTCAGCACGGTGACGACCGCCTCCCCGTGCCCGGCGCGGTGAAGGACCGCCTCCAGGTCGTCGGGGGAGTCCGGGAACGTCCGCACCGTCGTCTGCGGCGCCTTGGCGCCGTCCGCGGTGAAGGCCCGCAGGGCGCTGGGATCCGGGCGGGCGCCCCGGGCAGGCACCGGCCGTCGTGGAGCGGGGCGCCCGGTTCGGGGGCACCCCGGAAAGGGCGTGAGCCGGAGGCGATCTTTCGCGCCTCGGCGGAGAGATCCGCCACCCCGGACGGGCCCGCGGACGAGATCGGTTGCCCGGGCCCAGTCATGACACGGCCCCTACTTCCTGGTTTGCGAGGCTTTCGCGGGGTTTTTGCTCAGCATCCCACCGGCGCTGCCTGGCTGCGCCGACCGCCGCTCGCCCGGTAGGCTTTCCGTGTGATCTTCAAGCGCATCGGAAACGGGCGGCCGTATCCCGACCACGGCCGGGAAAGCACCCGGCAGTGGGCGGATGTCGCGCCGCGCCCGGTCCGCCTCGATCAGCTCGTGACCACCAAGGGCCAGCTGGACCTCGAGACCCTCCTCGCCGAGGATTCGACCTTCTACGGCGACCTCTTCGCGCATGTCGTGAAGTGGCAGGGCGACCTCTACCTCGAGGACGGGCTGCACCGCGCCGTGCGCGCGGCGCTCCAGCAGCGCCAGGTGCTGCACGCCCGCGTGCTCGAACTGGACTGACCCGGGCCGCCCGCCGCGCCGCCGACGGCCGCCCCCCGTGCCCCCGTCGGGCGCAGCCTCGCGACCCGTAAGGCGCAGCTTCGCGTCCAAACGGACGCAAGCAGATGATCGTTAAGTAGGCATAGCCACCGGACCGCATTACGCTGCGCCCATGAGCATGCTCACTCCCCCAGGCATGGGCGGAAAGTACCGCATTACGGGCAACGCCTATCCACGTATGCGCCGCCCCCGTCGCCGCCGCAAGGTCGTGCTCGCAGTCGTCGCAGCCGTGGCCGTCATCGGCCTCGGCGGGTGGGGAACGCTGCAGCTCATCGACGCCTTCTCGGACGACGCGAAGAAGACCGGCGCCAAGAGCCGGTCCGCGGCGTGCAAGCCCCGGTCCGCGCCGTCCGCCGCGCCGACACCGCCGAGGCCGGCCCAGATCACCGTCAACGTCTACAACGCCACGCCGCGCAGCGGACTGGCCAAGGCCACCGCCGACGAGCTGCAGAAGCGCGGCTTCAACATCGGCAAGGTGGGCAACGCCCCGGCGGAGTACGACAAGAGGGTGCCCGGCGCCGGACTGCTGCTGGGCGCACCGGGCGCCTACGACGGGTCGTTCGGAGTGCTGGGCACCCAGCTCGCCGGCGCCCAGGTCAAGGCCGACGCCCGCACCTCCGCGGACGTCGACCTGATCATCGGCACGGCCTTCAAGACGCTGAACGCCAAACCCGTCGCGGACAGGGCGCTGGCCGCACTGGCCGAGCCCGAGCCCGCGCCGGGCGAGTGCGGCTGAACGCCTCGCTCCCCCGCGGCCGTCCGGCCCGCCGCGCGCCTCGTGCGCCCGCTCCGGGGCGCGCGAGGACCGGCGCCGGGAGCCCGACGGGCCGGGAGTCCCGGCGGTCCGGGGCCCGGACGGCGAGTGCTACTCGGCCGCGCCGTACATCCGGTCGCCCGCGTCGCCCAGGCCCGGAACGATGTAGCCGTGCTCGTTGAGCCGCTCGTCGACGGAGGCCGTCACGACCGTCACCGGCGTGCCCGCGAGTTCGCGCTCCATCACCTCGACGCCCTCCGGCGCCGCCAGCAGCACGACAGCCGTCACGTCGTCGGCACCGCGCTTGATCAGCTCCTGGATCGCCGCGACCAGGGTGCCGCCCGTGGCCAGCATGGGGTCGAGGACGTACACCTGGCGGCCGGAGAGGTCCTCCGGCATGCGCGTCGCGTACGTCGACGCCTCCAGGGTCTCCTCGTTGCGGATCATGCCGAGGAATCCCACCTCTGCGGTCGGCAGCAACCGCACCATGCCGTCGAGCATGCCGAGGCCGGCCCGCAGGATCGGCACCACCAGGGGCCGCGGACGGGAGAGTTTCACTCCCGTGGTCGCCGACACCGGCGTTTCGATGTCGATCTGCTCGGTGCGCACATCACGCGTGGCCTCGTACGCGAGCAGGGTCACCAGCTCGTCGGCGAGGCGCCGGAAGGTGGGGGAGTCGGTGCGCCGGTCGCGCAGGGTGGTGAGTTTGTGCGCCACCAGGGGGTGGTCGACGACGTGGATCCGCATGGACCCAACAGTAGCCGGGGCTGGCGTGGGCGCGGCCTCCGGCGGGAAGGTGGGACATAGCCTTCCAGCGCCGAGGTGGTGTGGCCGATGCCGGAGCGGGATCTGCAAGACCGGGAGCAGCGGCGGGAACCGCGGCAGGAACAGGAGGAGACCGACGCCGAGCGCAGGCGCCGGCGTGCCCAGTTCCTCCGCGACCTGCACGAGGCGAAGGCCTTGCGCGACCGCGTCCAGCCCCGGCGTGCCCGCTCGGCGCGGATGCGCCAGGCGATGCGCATGCGCTCCTTCCGCTGGTGAGCCTCGGTGTCCCCTGGACGGCCCCCCTGCGCCGCCGTTCGGCGGGCCCTCTCGCTGAACGCGTGCACGACGCAACGCCGGAAGACCTCTCGCGAAGCCGTTGTTTCTGCCACGATTCCGAGTGGGCGGGGCACGAGCAGCGCTCCGCCGGTCGTCACAACTCTGATCAGTGGGAGAGTCACGGTGTACTTCGCCGCACTGCTCGCGCGCACCGAAGACGGGTGGGTAGCGAGCGACACAGAGCTCGACGATGTGGAGACCCTGTCGGATCTGGCCGACCTTGCCCGCGATGCCTCGGTGAACGAGGACACGGTGCTCGCCTTCATCGAGCAGGAAGACACATGGTTCGGCATCGTTCGGGTGGACGGCGAGGACGATCCTCGTGTCTTCGTCTCGGACGCTGCCTCGGCAGCACGCTCCTCCTACGGGGCGATGCTCACGGACGAGCTGCTCGGCAAGGACGAGGAGGATGACGAGCTGGACTCGCTCGACCTCGACGGCACGGAGGACGGCGAACCGGAGGCCGAGGAGGACACGGCCGACGACTCCGACGCGGTCCCGGTCGGGCCGCTCGGCGACTCCGGTCTGCTCGCCGACCTCGGGATGTCCGCCAAGGAGCTCTGTGCGCTCAACTCGGACGCGCTGACCGAGATCGCCGACACGCTCGGCACCTCCGAGATGCTGGAGGCCGTCCGCTAGTGACGGACCCCGTCAGGGCGCCGTGGGAGGCGCCCATGCGGCTCGCGCTCGACGAGGCCGCGCGTGCGCCGCTGGCCGGGGACGTCCCGGTCGGCGCCGTCGTGCTGGCCGAGGACGGCACGGTCCTGGCGGCGGGCCACAACGAACGCGAGCTGACCGGCGACCCCACCGGGCACGCCGAGGTCCTCGCGCTCCGGCGGGCGGCCGCGGTGCGCGGGAGCTGGCGGCTGACCGGCTGCACGCTCGTCGTCACGCTGGAGCCGTGCACGATGTGCGCGGGCGCCCTGGTGCTCTCCAGGGTGGACCGGGTGGTCTACGGCGCCCGCGACGAGAAGGCGGGTGCGGCGGGCTCGCTCTGGGACGTCGTACGGGACCGGCGGCTCAACCACCGCCCGGAGGTGATCCACGGAGTGCTGGAGGCCGAGTGCGCCCAGCAGCTCACGGCGTTCTTCCGGGGCCCTCGCGGGGATGCCGGGGAGGGGCTGCGGGACGGCCTTTCCGGCCGCTGATCGATATCGATTTCAGAGCACGGCCCACCTTGGGCTAAGCTCTCTCCCGGTAGCGTGTCCGAGCGGCCGAAGGAGCTCGCCTCGAAAGCGAGTGTGGCGCAAGTCACCGAGGGTTCAAATCCCTCCGCTACCGCTCCTGTGAAGGGCCCCGTGCTTGTTCTAGCCCGGGGCCCTTCATCATGTACGCGTGCGCCCCGCGTACGGGCGCCCGGACGCGGGCGACCCCACGGCGCGGGCACGGCGCACGCAGGGGGAGGCCCCGGCCGTTCGGGGGATCGGGCCGGGGCTTCCGTCCGGTCGGGGGAGGCGGGGTCGGGGGACTCACCGCTTCCCCGAGGGGTACGCGCCCGCCGACCCGCCGCCCGGGAGGAGCACGCGGCTCGCGGACCCGCAGCGTGGGACGGTTCCCCCACCCATCGGATTCCTGCCGGATCCTCCGGGTTCACCCCCGATACCGCTGGTGGGGAGGACCTTCCCGGCCGGAGGGAGGACCCCGACGGCAGGGTCCTCGGCCCCTGAACGCTCGGTTAGACTCACGCGTCCGCACAGGGGCCACAGGGGAGGCAGGGACCAGTGGTGCAAACGAAGAAGATCGCTCTCTATGTGGTCGTCGTCTTCGTGCTGTACACGATCATCAATTCGCCGGCCCGGGCCGCCGAGCTCGTCGAGGTGGGCTTCGAGGGCATATCGAGTGCCGCACAGGGCGTCGGCGAGTTCATGACGGAGCTCGTCGACTAGACCCCCCGGACGTGGTGCCCCGCCCGGACGCAGCCGGTCGGCGGTGCGAGGTGTCACCACGCGGGTGATCACCGAACGCGACCACCGAGCCGCCCGCCCGCCCACGCCCTTCAGCCCCCACCGTAGAGGTGCGGGGCTTTCTTCACTTATGCACCAACTTGCCCTCAACACGGCGTCATGGAGTGCTTGAACACGGTGGATCTGTGTTGTGATGCTATGACCGCTTTTGATGGATGAGTTGACCCGGCGTTGACGCCTGGGGTTGACGCCGTTCGACCCGTGAAGGGGTGGCGTGACCGTGCCGGCCAGTACTGCACCTCAAGTGCCGCCCCAGAACGAGAGCGAGGGCCGGGCCAAGCAGAGCCGGGGTGCGGACACCAGGGCGCTGACCCAGGTACTCTTCGCCCAGCTGAAGGACCTGGAGCCCGGCACACCCGAGCACACCCGCGTCCGGGCCGCGCTCATCGAGGCGAACCTGCCCCTGGTCCGCTACGCGGCGGCACGTTTCCGCAGCCGCAACGAGCCGATGGAGGACGTGGTCCAGGTCGGCACGATCGGCCTGATCAACGCGATCGACCGCTTCGACCCCGAGCGGGGCGTGCAGTTCCCGACGTTCGCCATGCCCACCGTGGTCGGCGAGATCAAACGATACTTCCGCGACAACGTGCGGACCGTGCACGTGCCGCGCCGGCTGCACGAGTTGTGGGTACAGGTCAACGGCGCCACGGAGGACCTGACGACGGCACACGGGCGGTCCCCGACGACGGCCGAGATCGCGGAGCGGCTGAAGATCTCCGAGGACGAGGTCCTCGCCTGCATCGAGGCGGGCCGGTCGTACCACGCGACGTCACTGGAGGCCGCACAGGAGGGCGACGGACTGCCCGGGCTGCTGGACCGGCTGGGCTACGAGGACCCCGCGCTCGCCGGAGTCGAACACCGCGACCTCGTACGCCATCTCCTCGTACAACTGCCCGAGCGCGAACAGCGGATCCTGCTGCTGCGCTACTACAACAATCTGACGCAGTCCCAGATCAGCGCCGAACTGGGGGTCTCTCAGATGCATGTGTCAAGGCTCCTCGCCCGAAGCTTCGCACGACTGAGATCCGCAAACAGAATCGAGGCGTAACCGAATCGGGTAGACCCCTTTCAGCCCATTTCGAGCGACACGAAAGCCACATACACCTCTTTTCCTGCGCTCATCTGACGCTCCGTTGTCGACATGTCACTACAGCGCGTTGCCGACATGTGACATTCTGCGGAAACCGCGTTTGCCGCGGCCCCGCCTCCGGTATTCAGGTGGAGGCTGCGTTCCTCCGATGGTCGTGGCCGACGCGACCGTCCGCGACCTCCAGGGGGTGGCATGTCCGCAGAACAGGGCAGCTCGAAGGTGCTCACGCTCACGCAGAGCGCTCCCTCGCCCGACGCGCCCCCGGCGCCCGACCCGGTATCCGCACCCATGTCCGCATCCATGTCCGTGGACGTGGCCGTGGATCTGCCGACCGAGGCCCCCGAAGCCCTCGACACCCGCACGCTCTCGCGCTCGCTCTTCCTGCGGCTGGCGACGCTCGATCAGGACAGCCCCGAACGCACGTACGTGCGCGACACCCTCATCGAGCTCAACCTGCCGCTGGTGCGCTACGCGGCGGCCCGCTTCCGCAGCCGCAACGAGCCGATGGAGGACATCGTCCAGGTCGGCACGATCGGCCTCATCAAGGCCATCGACCGCTTCGACTGCGAACGGGGCGTGGAGTTCCCGACGTTCGCCATGCCGACCGTCGTCGGCGAGATCAAGCGCTTCTTCCGGGACACGAGTTGGTCGGTGCGGGTTCCGCGACGGCTCCAGGAACTGCGCCTCGCGCTGACGAAGGCGAGCGACGAGCTGGCCCAGAAGCTGGACCGCTCCCCGACGGTGCCCGAACTCGCCGCGGTACTGGGCGTGTCGGAGGAGGACGTGGTCGACGGCCTCGCCGTGGGCAACGCGTACACGGCGTCCTCGCTGGACTCCCCGTCGCCGGAGGACGACGGCGGCGAGGGCTCCCTCGCGGACCGGCTCGGCTACGAGGACGGTGCGCTGGAGGGCGTCGAGTACCGCGAGTCCCTGAAGCCGCTGCTGGCCAAACTCCCGCCACGCGAGCGACAGATCATCATGCTGCGGTTCTTCGCCAACATGACGCAGTCGCAGATCGGTGAGGAGGTCGGCATCTCCCAGATGCACGTCTCGCGGCTGCTCACACGGACGTTGGCGCAGCTGCGCGAGGGCCTGATCGCCGACTGACGCCGCCCGGCCGGTCGCAACGCCTCCATGGCGTGCCGAACGGTCGGGCATCACTTCCCGGCGCGGGGTTTTTCTTTGACGGTGCGTCAGACAAACTGGGCCGATGCGGCGGCGACGGGTCGGATACGGTCTGGCAGTGGTCGCACTCTGCCTCGGCGGGGTGCTCGCCGCCTCCGGGGCCGACGGCCGACACGACGGGTACGCCGCTGTCGGAGCCGGCGGGAACGGGCCGGAAGGCGCCGTGCCGCCGTCCGGAGACGTCGTACTCGTGCCCCTCGACGGCCGATCTCCCGCCCGGCCTCCCGGTGCGGCACCCGGACCGGGAGGCGGACCCGCCGGGAGAACGGCCCCGAGCGCGGGCGCGTCGCTTGCGGGGGCGGCACCGGATGCCTCGGGCGGCCACGCCGCGCCCGGGGCGCCGGCCGAACGGCCTGCGGGAGGGGAATCGGGCGGCGACTCAGGGCCTGGGCCGTCGGAACCGGCGAGCTCTCCCCCGGCCCCGGGCACCAGCCCGCCGGCTCCCCCGCCAACGGAACCGCCGCCTTCGCCGCCGGGGCCGGCCGTGCTGGTGGTCGCGGAGGTGCGGAGGGCACCCGCGGACAGGCGGTGGTGCGAGGACGTCACCGTGGAGTTCCGCAACACCGGTGGCTCAGCGGTGCGTTCGGGCACCGTCGTGTTCGGCACGCACATCATCGGAGCGCTCGGCGTCGACTGGGCGACGATCGATTCGGCCCAGGCGCTGCCGACGCCCATCGCCGCGGGCGCGGCCAGGACGACGGCGTACCGGGTGTGCGTGGACTCCTGGCGCGTGCCGTTGGGCATGCGCGTGGAGACGCAGGACGTACGCACGGAGCATCCGTCCTGAGCGGCCGGACCTCACGGAGGTCCGTTCCGGCGGAATCAGCCGAGCGCGAGCCAGACGACCGCGCCGACGATCGCGACGGCCGCCACGATCCCGACGATCAGTCCTACCCGCGGACCGGCCTGCGCGGGCGCCGCCGCAGCGCGGCCGCCCTGCTGCGGACCGCCCTCGTCGACGAAGGCGCGGAACATCTGCGTGCTGCCCGCGGGGTCGTAGCCCTCGGGACCCTGGGGCGCTTGGGGGTTGTGTGCCATGGGTCAGGACCCTAGCGAACGCGGGTGACCCACCCAACCCCGGTCGGCCGCCCTGCGGTATACCCGCACGTCGTCCGCACGTTGCCCGTCGAAACGGCCGGACCATGACCTCGCACATGCAAAGGCTTTGGTGTTCCTTTACCCCGAAGGGCCCCTTTTCATTTGCCTGCAACTACCAACCGTTTTATGGTTGCCTTAAGCAACAAGATGGGAGGGGCATCCGTGGCCGAACGGAGTCAGTACGAGGAGCTGGCCCGCCAGATCAGCGCCATGGGCGCCGTGAAGAGGAGCATCGCGCGCCTGCTGCCCGCGGAGTGCCCCTCCGGGTCCGCCGCCGTGCTGGCCCTCCTCGACCGGTACGGGGAGATGCGGATCAGCCGACTCGCGGAACTCCTCGCCGTCGACATGTCCGTCACCAGCCGCCATGTGGCTCACGTCGCCGAACGCGGCTGGATAGAGCGGTCGCCCGACCCGGACGACGGTCGCTCGCGCATCCTGCGGCTCACCCCCGCGGGGGTGGCCCGGCTCGACGACCTCGGCCGGCGCACGACCGATCTGTTCGCCCACTACCTCGAGGACTGGTCCGACGACGACGTCGGACGGCTCAACGCGCTGCTGGCCCGCCTCCGCGCATCCGTCGGGGACTGCCGGACCGCCCGCACACCCACGTAAGAGACAAGGAAGTACATGGCTACGACCACACCGACCGGTGTGCGGGGCGGCCACGCCAAGCATGGGGGGACCTCTGCCTCCGAGGGCGGCGCGCCGATGACGCACCGGCAGATCATGGAGGCGCTGTCCGGGCTGCTGCTCGGCATGTTCGTCGCCATCCTGTCCTCGACCATCGTCTCCAACGCCCTGCCCGAGATCATCAACGACCTGGGCGGCGGCCAGTCCGCCTACACGTGGGTGGTCACGGCGGCCCTGCTGGCGATGACAGCGACCACCCCGCTCTGGGGCAAGCTCGCCGACCTCTTCAGCAAGAAGCTGCTGGTCCAGATAGCCCTGATCATCTATGTGGCGGGCTCGGTGGTCGCCGGGCTCGCGCAGAACACCGGCACGCTCATCGCCTGCCGCGTGGTGCAGGGCATCGGCGTAGGCGGCCTCACCGCCCTGGCACAGGTGATCATGGCCGCGATGATCTCCCCACGGGAGCGCGGCCGCTACAGCGGCTACCTCGGAGCGACGTTCGCCGTCGCAACGGTCGGCGGCCCGCTGCTCGGCGGCGTCATCACCGACACCGAGTGGCTCGGCTGGCGCTGGTGCTTCTACGTCGGTGTACCGTTCGCGCTCATCGCGCTGCTCGTGCTGCAGAAGACCCTCAAGCTTCCCGTGGTGAAGCGGGACGTCGAGGTCGACTGGGCGGGCGCCCTCTTCGTCAGCGCCGCGGTCTCGCTGCTGCTGATCTGGGTCACCTTCGCAGGTGACAAGTACGCGTGGCTGTCCTGGCAGACGTACGCCATGACCGGCGGCGCGGTGGCCCTGGGCCTGGTCTTCCTGCTCGTCGAGTCCCGGGCGGGCGACCCGATCGTCCCGCTGCGGCTGTTCCGCAACCGGACCATCACGCTGGCCTCCCTCGCGTCGCTCTTCGTGGGTGTCGCGATGTTCGCCGGCACGGTCTTCTTCAGCCAGTACTTCCAGCTGGCCCGGGGCGAGTCGCCCACGATGTCCGGCGTCATGACCATCCCGATGATCGCGGGTCTGTTCGTCTCCTCGACGGTCAGCGGCCTGATCATCACCAAGACCGGCAAGTGGAAGGCATGGCTGGTCAGCGGCGGTGTCCTGGTCACCGGTGGCCTCGGCCTGCTGGGCCTGATCCGCTACGACACCGAGTACTGGCGCATCGCGGTCTTCATGGCCGTGATGGGCCTCGGCCTCGGCATGATGATGCAGAACCTGGTGCTGTGCACCCAGAACCAGGTGGCCCCGCAGGACCTGGGCGCGGCCTCGTCGGTCGTCACCTTCTTCCGGTCGCTGGGCGGTGCCGTCGGTGTCTCCGCACTGGGCGCGGTGCTCGCCAACCGCGTCACCCACTACGTCGAGGACGGCCTCGCCGAACTCGGCCCGCGCGGCGCGTCGATGGGCCACGGCGGCACCGGCGGCGGGGGCATCCCCGACCTGGACGCGCTTCCCGCCCCGGTCCGCACCGTGATCGAGAGCGCGTACGGGCACGGTGTCGCGGACGTGTTCCTGTACTCGGCCCCGTTCGCACTGCTGGCGTTCCTGGTGACCCTGTTCATCAAGGAGGTGGCGCTCAGGGGCGCCTCGGCCGCCACCCCGGACGCGGCCTCACGGGACACCGGTGACAGCACCCCCGTGGACATGCCCGTCGCCGTGGCCGCCGGGACCGCCGTGCGCGGTGTGGTGCGCGGCTCGGAGGGCGCACCCGTCGGACGGGCCGCCGTCACACTGATCTCGCCTGCGGGCCGCCAGTTGGGCCGCGCGGTGGCGCAGGCGGACGGCTCGTACGCCCTGGACGCGCCGGGCTCCGGCCCGTACGTCCTGATCACCTCGGCCGACGGTTTCCAGCCGCAGGCGTCCACGGTGGTCGTCGGGGACGAGCCCCTGGCCCACGACATCCTCCTCGCCGGTACGAGCGGGCTGAACGGCGCCGTGGTCGCGGCCGAGGGTGGCGCGGCGGTCGAGGGCGCCATGGTCGTCGTCACCGATGTGCGGGGAGATGTGCTGGCCACCGGCGCCTCCGGCCCGGACGGGGGCTTCGCCTTCACCGAGCTGGTTCCGGGCGGGGTGACCGTCGCCGTGAGCGCCCCCGGCTTCCGGCCGCTGGCCCTTCCCGTGGAGATCGGCGGCCAGGGCGTCACCCGGCTCGAGGTGGCCCTGCACGCGGGCGCTGTGGTCCGCGGTACCGTCCGGGCCGGGGACGCCGGGAGCCCGCTGACCGACGCCCGGGTGACGCTCATCGACGCGGCGGGGAACATGGTCGCGACCGCGACCACCGCCGACGACGGCGCGTATGCCTTCGCCGACCTCGACACGGGCGAGTACACGGTCATCGCGACCGGCTACCCGCCGGTGGCGCGCACGGTCACCGTGACCGGCGGAGGTGCGGACGGCCACGACATCGCACTCGCCCACGCGGGCGAGTGACCGGACCTCCGGGCGGCGCTCCCAGCGGAGTCGGCCCCCGGGACCGCGGCGGTGCCGGCGAGCAGGCCGCCCGCCGGCACCGCCACCGCTCCGACGAGCCGGCTGGTCTGGGCCGGCGGCGCCCGGTGGCGCGGCCCGCCGGACCCGCGGCGCCCGCGCAGGCTCGACGCGAAGGCGTCCGCGCTGCACGGCCGGCCGGTCCGTCGGCGATTCCGTGGCCGTGACGGTCGCGGCTGCTCCCTGCGCGGTGCACGAGACGGCTTCCCGTACACCGCGCGAGGTGTTCCCTGACGCCGTACTGCGCTACTGCGCCGAGGTGAGGTCGTACAGGGTGGTGCCCCCTACGGTGATCTGCGGGAAGTTCGCCTGGACCCACTCCTGGATCTCGGCGCTGCTTCCGCCGCCCGGGCCTCCTCCCCTGGCGCCGCCCCGGGCTCCGCCGTCGATGAACCAGTGGATGCTGCCGGCGGCCACGTACTGCTGGAATCGCGCGAGCGTCGGCGACGGATCGCTGCCGTTGAAGCCTCCGATCGCCATGACCGGCTCCTCGGTGGCGAGTTGGTACGCGGCCGCGTTCTGGGAGCCGACCGCGGCAGCCACCCAGGTGTGGGCGGAGGCGTTCTCCGTCAGCCTGGCGACGACGGCGGAACCGACGTCCGGCCCGTCGAGCAGACCGCCCGCCCTGCCGGCACCGGCGCGCCCTTCGCCCCACGCCTGACGGCCCTGGTGCTGGCCCTTGCCCTGGTTCTGGTTCTGGCCCTGGTTCTGGCCCTTGCCCTGGTTCTGGTTCTGGCCCTGGTTCTGGCCCTGGCCGGGGCCGGGGCCGGGGCCGGGCGGCGCGCCCTGGCCCGGTCCCTGACCGCGGCCCCCTCCGTCCGCCGCACCCAGCGGCATCCCGCCGCCGTCCGCCGCGGGACCGCCGTATCCGCGGGCGCCGGGGCCGCCCCCGGGCCCGCCACGCGCGGACGCCGGCCCCGCCATCACGATCGATCCCTGGTGGCCGCTGCCCAGAGTGGACAGCGTGTACGCCACCGGCCCGGCCAGCGACGCCGCGAGTCCGAGGCCCGCCGCGCCCAGCGCGAGCGCGCGCCCGAGCCGCCCGGCGAAGAGCAGTCCCGCCGCGGCCAGGAGACCGCCCACCAGCACCGCCGTGCGCAGCCACGGCACGAAGTCCGCGGTGCGGCCGAGCAGGACCCAGGCCCACACCGCCGTCACCGCCAGCGCACCGGCCAGCGCCGCACGGGCCGCGGGGTGCCCGCGCTCCTCCCACAGCACGGTGGTGCCCATGCCCACGAGCGCCGCGATGTACGGGGCGAGCGCCACCGTGTAGTACTCGTGGAAGATCCCGGCCATGAAACTGAAGACCAGGAGGGTCGTCAGCAGCGCCCCGCCCCAGGCGAGGAAGGCCGCCCTCGCGGTGTCGGTCCTACCGCCGCGCCGGGTCACGACGAGGCCCGCGACGAGCAGGACGAGTGCGGCGGGCAGCAGCCAGGAGATCTGGCCTCCGACGCTGTCGCCGAACATCCGCCCGATGCCGGTCTCCCCCCAGCCGCCCGGTCGGCCACCCCCTCCACCGCCGCCGACGCTGCCGACCTCGTTTCCGCTGATGCGGCCGAGACCGTTGTAGCCGAAGGTGAGTTCGAGGAAGCTGTTGTTCTGGGAACCACCGATGTACGGGCGCGAGGACGCCGGCCACAGCTCGACGATCGCCACCCACCAGCCTCCGGAGACGATCAGCGCCACTCCCGCGAGAGCGAGTTGGCCGATCCTGCGCCGCACGGGAGCGGGTGCGCACACCGCGTACACGAGCGCGAGCGGCGGCAGGACGAGGAACGCCTGCAGGGTCTTGGTGAGGAACGCGAGCCCGACCGCGACGCCCGCCCAGACCAGCCATCCGGTACGGGCGGCCTCCAGTGCGCGCAGCACGCAGTACACGGCCACGGTCGTCAGCAGCGCCAGCAGCGCGTCGGGGTTGTTGAAGCGGAACATCAGCGCGGCGACCGGCGTCAGTGCCAGCACCGCGCCCGCGATCAGCCCCGCCGCCGCGCTGAAGCGCCGGCGGACGGCCGCATGGACGACGGCCACCGCCGCCACGCCCATCAGCACCTCGGGCACCAGGATCTGCCATGACCCGAGCCCGAACAGCCGGACCGACAGCGCCATCGGCCAGAGTGCGGCGGGCGGTTTGTCGACGGTGATGGAGTTGGCGGCGTCGGACGAGCCGAAGAAGAACGCCTTCCAGCTCTCGCCGCCCGCCTGGACGGCGGCGGAGTAGAAGGAGTTGGCGTAGCCGGAGGCGCTCAGGTTGTACAGGTACAGCGCGCCGGTCAGCGCCAGCAGGGCGAGCAGGGCGGGCCGCGCCCAGACCGGGTCCTCGGCACGGCCGCGCCACAGACGGGCGGCCCGGCCGGGTCGCGGCGAGGTCCGGCGCGGTCCCGGAGCCGCGCTCGCGGTGGCCGCGTACGCGTCGTGCGGTGCGGGCTTCATCGTCGACCTCCCGTGGTCGTGCCGGCGGTACGGGCAGCGGGCGCTGTGACGGGCGTGGGGGCATCCGGAGCCATGACGGACGTCGGGCGCGGGCGCGGCAGGGCACGGCGGTCGGGAAAGACCCAGGCGCGGAAGAGCAGGAAGCGCAGCACGGTGGCCGCGAGGTTCGCCACGACCAGGACGGCCAGCTCGGTGCCGTGGGAGGGACTGCCGGCCGCGGCGTCCAGCGCGGCGAGGGAACCGCTGGTGAGGGCGAGTCCGATACCGAAGACCACCAGCCCCTGGGCCTGGTGGCGCACCACCCGCTCGCGCCCGCGCACACCGAAGGTCAGTCGCCGGTTCGCCGCCGTGTTGGCGACGGCCGAGAGCAGCAGCGCGGCGGCGTTCGCCGTCTGCGGCCCCGCACCGGCGCGGAACACCGAGTACAGCAGGAGGTAGCAGAGCGTCGAGAGCGCGCCGACCGCGCAGAAGCCGACCAGTTGCCGGGCCAGCCCACCGGGGACTCCGTCGATCCGGCCGTCCCTCGGGTCGTCGCCGAACGGGCGTGCGAGCCGGTCCAGGGGGAGCGCCCCGACCGCCAGCGCCCGTCCGACCCGCAGCACGCCCTTCAGGTCGTCGACGGCCGTGCGCACGATGTGCACGGTGGAGTCCGGGTCGTCGACCCAGTCCACGGGTACCTCGTGGATCCGCAGTCCCGCTCGCTCGGCAAGCACCAGCAGCTCCGTGTCGAAGAACCAGCCGGTGTCCTCGACCATCGGCAGCAGGCGCTCGGCCACCTCGCGCCGTATCGCCTTGAACCCGCACTGCGCGTCGGAGAACCGTGCGGCCAGCGAACCGCGCAGGATCAGGTTGTACGTACGGGAGACGAACTCCCGCTTCGCCCCGCGCACCACCCGCGACGACCGCGTGAGCCGCGAGCCGATCGCCAGGTCCGAGTGCCCGGAGATCAGCGGGGCGACCAGGGGCAGCAGCGCGTTGAGGTCGGTGGACAGATCGACGTCCATGTACGCCAGCACGGGCGCGTCGGACGCCGCCCACACGGCCCGCAGCGCACGGCCGCGTCCCTTCTGCTCCAGTCGGAGGGACCGGACTTCCGGGACCGAGGCCGCGAGCGCCACCGCCACCAGGGGGGTGCGGTCGGTGCTGGCGTTGTCCGCGACGGTGATCCGGAAGCCGTACGGAAAGGTGCCGGCGAGATGGTCGTGGAGCCGGCGTACGCACCGCTCCAGGTCCTTCTCCTCGTTGAAGACGGGGATGACCACATCGAGCACGGGCGGGCCCGCCGCGCCCACGGGCAGATGCTCCCGTGCCGGCAGGGTGCCCATGGCGGTGGTGCCCGCCGGGGTGTCGGTTCGCATGGTCCGACTCTCGACGGAGCCGCTGTCACCGCCGTGTGCCGAGGCTGTGCGCCGTCTGTGAGTGCCCGGATTCCCGTGCGAGCGGCAGCCGCACGGTGAAGACGGTACGTCCCGGCGCGCTCGCCGCGGCGACCGTTCCCCCGTGCGCCGTGGCCACGGCGTGCACGATCGCGAGCCCGAGGCCGGTGCTGCCCGCGTGCCGGGAACGGGAGGCGTCGCCGCGCGCGAAGCGCTCGAAGACGTGCGGAAGCAGGGCGGGCGGAATGCCCGGACCGTCGTCCCGGACCTCCAGCGCCACCGCCGTCCGGCACTCCAGCGGCCGCACGGCCGCGGTGACGGTGGTGCCCGGCGGAGTGTGCGTACGCGCGTTGGCCAGCAGATTGACCAGCACCTGCTGCAGCCGCTCCGGATCGGCCCACACCACGGCGGGGTCGTCCGGCAGGTCCAGACGCCAGACGTGCTCCGGTCCGGCGGCCCGGGCGTCGCTCACCGCGTCGACGACGAGCGGCGACAGATCGGTGCTCCGGTACGCCAGGGGCCGCCCCGCGTCGAGCCGTGCCAGCAACAGGAGATCCTCCACCAGCCCCGTCATCCGGGTGGCCTCCGACTCGATCCGGGCGAGCGCGTGCCGGGTGTCGGGCCCGGGCCGCTCGCGGCCGCGCCGGGTCAGCTCGGCGTAACCGCGGATGGAAGCGAGCGGGGTGCGCAGCTCATGGCCGGCGTCCGCCACGAACTGCCGCACCCGCGTCTCGCTCTCCTGCCGCGCGTGCAGGGCGGAGTGAACGTGGTCGAGCATCCGGTTGAGCGCGGCGCCGACCCGGCCGACCTCGGTGCCTGGGTCGGCCTCCGCCTCGGGCACCCGCTCGTGCAGCGCCACCTCGCCTCTGTGCAGGGGCAGTTCGGAGACCCGGGTGGCGGTCGCCGCGACCCTCCGCAGCGGGCGGAGCGCGACCCCGACGAGAGCGCCGCCGGCCAGTCCGGCGGCAGCCAGTCCGGCGGCGGTCACACAGATCTCGACGACGACGAGCGTGGCCAGGGTGCTGTGGACCTCGGACAGGGGGACGCCGACGAGGAACGCGCCGTTGCCGCCCGCACGGTACTCGACGCGGTAGTCGCCGAGACCCGGCAGTTCCACGGTGTGCGGCCGTTCGTCCCGCGGTACGGCCGTGAGCACGGCCTTCTCCGCCCCGGTCAGGGCCCGGGCCGTTACCCGTGGGCCCAGTACGTCCGAGTTCTGCTGGGTGGAGACGACCCCGCCGCCGAGGACACCGTCCGCCGCGACCTGCGCGCCGACGGTCCCGAGCGGCGCGCCGCCGCCGGTGACGAATCCAAGCGGCTTCTGCCCCCGCGGGCCGCCGCCCTTGGAACCCGGAGGCGGACCGGCCGCCCGCAGTACGACACCGTGGAGCTGCTCGTCCTTCTGCCCGTACAGGTATGTGCGCAGCGCGAGCGTCGTCACGGTGCCGATGACCGCCGCGACCACCGCGATGAGCGCCACCGCGGACACCACGAGCCGGGTCCGCAGCGACCATCCGCCGCGCGAGCCACCGCTCATCTAGTCACCGGACTTGATCAGATATCCCGCACCGCGCCGGGTGTGGATCATCGGGGTGCGTCCCGCGTCGATCTTGCGCCGCAGATAGGAGATGTAGAGCTCGACCACGTTGGCCTGGCCGCCGAAGTCGTACGACCACACCCGGTCCAGGATCTGCGCCTTGCTGAGCACCCGCCGGGGGTTGCGCATCAGATAGCGCAGCAGCTCGAACTCCGTCGCCGTGAGGTGGATCGGCGTACCGCCACGGGTCACCTCGTGGCTGTCCTCGTCGAGCGTCAGGTCACCGACGACGAGCAGCGACTCGTCCCGCGCGGCGGCCGCCGTCGCGGACCGCCGGATCAGCCCGCGAAGCCGTGCCACGACCTCCTCCAGACTGAACGGCTTGGTCACGTAGTCGTCACCACCTGCCGTGAGGCCTGCGATCCGGTCCTCGACGGCGTCCCGGGCCGTCAGGAACAGCACCGGTACGTCGGGGAGTTCGCTCCGGAGCCTGCCGAGGACGGTCAGCCCGTCCATGTCGGGCAGCATCACGTCGAGGACGACGGCGTCGGGCCGGAAGGCGCGGGCCGCGCGCACCGCGCCGGCCCCGTCGCCCGCGCTGCGCACCTCCCACCCCTCGTAGCGCAGGGCCATCGAGAGCAGCTCGGTGAGGGAGGACTCGTCGTCCACGACAAGGACCCGTACGGGGCCGCCGTCGGTCCTGCGCAGTCCGGACCGTCCCCGGGCCGTGGTCGTCGTCATACGGTCACTCTGGAGCGCCGCGGTGAGAGGGACCTTGCGCTTCCCTGTGAATTCCCTGAGAACCGTCACGGACCGGGGTGGGCGATCGGCACCGATGCGCGGCTCACGGGTGGGCGACGACGAAGACCGCCACGGACGGCGCCACGGGTCCACGACGCCGCGGACCGACGGGGGCAGGACGGGACCGACGGGGACGGGACGGGCGGGGACGGGGGCAGGACGGGACCAACGGGGACGGGACGGACGGGGACGGGCGGGGACGGGACCAACGGGGATCACGGCCCGACCGGGGTCACGGCCCGACGGAGAACAGCGCGGCGGCGTTCCCGTGGCAGACCGCGCGCAGCCAGTCGTCGCCGAGATCCAGCCGCTCGAGCGCACGGAGCTGGTGGAGGTAGGGGTACGGGATGTTGGGGAAGTCCGTCCCGAGCAGCACGCGGTCCCCCAGGTCCGCGAGCCGCACGCGCTCGGCCGCCGGGAACGGGCTCAACCGCTCGCTGAAGTCGGTGAACGCCATCGTCGTGTCCAGGCGCACCTCCTGGTGGCGCTCGGCGAGGTCCAGGAAGTCCGTGTACTCCGGCATCCCCATGTGGGCGACGATCAGCCGCAGTCGGGGATGGCGGGCGAGGAGGCGGCCCACCGGCTCCGGCCCGGTGTACTTGCCGGGCGCCGGCCCGGACCCGCAGTGCATCACCACCGGCACGCACGTCTCGGCGAGCAGGCCCCACACCGGGTCGAGGAGGGCGTCGTTGGGGTCGTACGCACCGACCTGGACGTGTGCCTTGAACACCCGGGCCCCGCTCTCCACGGCCGCCCGGGCATAGCGCTCGACGCCCTCCTCTGGGTACAGCGTCGCCGTCCGCAGACAGTCGGGTGTCCGGGCGGCGAAACCCGCGGCCCACCCGTTCAGCCACTCCGCCATGTCCGGCTTGTGGGGGTACAGCATGGACGTGAAGTGCTTCACCCCGAACTCCCGGAGCAGCGCGAGCCGTCGGCCTTCCTCCGCGCGGTAGGTGATGGGCCATGCCATGCCCGTCAGCGGTCCGGCGGAATCGAAGTACGCCCACACCTTGTCCAGGACCCGCTCGGGCATGAAGTGGGTGTGCACGTCGATGAGTCCGGGCAGCCCCAGCCGCTGCCAGAACGCCCGTACCGCCAGGGCCTCGGTCCCGTCCGGGCCCGGGCTGCCGGAGGCCGCCGCGCCCCCGGCCGCTCCCTCCGCATCCGGCGAACAGCAGGGGGAGGCGGGGCGGTTCCGTTCCGTCACCGGGTGATCGCTCATGCGCACACCCTCCGACGTGCACCGAGGGACTGTCCAGGCCCCGGTTCCGGACGCGATCGCCGGCGGACGCCGCGTGCCGGGCCCGGACCGGATCCCCGCACCGGGCGGACGTGCCTGGGGCCGGACCGGATCCCCCGTCGGCTCCGGCCGGATCCCATCGGATCCGCACCGGACCGGCACCGGGACCCGGACCGCTCAGAAGAGCCCGTCCTGGACACCCGTCGGCAGCTCGTCCACGGGCACGGACGCCACGGAGCGGGGATCGGCCGCGACGAGCTCCCAGCCGGACATCAACCGGGTGTCGAGGACCGTCACCCGACCGTCGTCGGTGCCCAGGTGCAGATCGGGACCCGCGGCCGCGACGAGCCGCCCGGCCACGCCCCCGCCGTCCGCCAGCTCCCGCACCACCCGCAGGACCGCCGGACCCCCGGCCGCCGCGCCGGGCGGCACCATGTGCTCCAACCCGAACTCCCGGGCGTGGTCGACCACCTCGAACCCGGTCCGTTCCAGCGCCTCGGGCCACCCCGGAAGCGACACGGCCCGCGTGTACAGTTCCACGACCTCGGCGGCCCGCTCGTCCGTGGCAGCCGGAAGCAGGGGACGCATCGCCCGCTTCCGGGCGTAGGGCACCCGGTCCGGCACGCCGAGCGCCGCCCGCAGCAGTTCCTCCGTGCGCCGCGCGGCCATCAGGGGCCCGCGGCCCAGCCAGCAGAACGCCACCGCGCCCTGCTCCAGCAGGCGCGTCGTGCCGCGCTCCTCGGCGGTGATCCCGACCTTCGCCACCCCGGGTCCGAACCAGGCCAGATAGACCCGGAACGTCTGCGGATCGTCGGCGACGGTGTCGGCGGCCACCGAATGCGCCCGGTCCAGGCGCGCACACTCCGGGCACTGCCCGCCGGTGCTCCTGCCGGGCACCACGGCCCCGAGCGGGCAGACATGGCCCCGCGCCCCGGCGCAGTGCCGCACTCCGACGGCCCGGAAGCCGATCTCCCGTCCGGGGGCGAGCCGGCTCGTCCGCGTCTCCGCACCGCGCACCCACCGCAGCTCGGGGATCCCCCGCCCCCAGCTCAACCCCCGGCACCGCCACCGCTCGCCGCCCATGCCCCGCACTCCTCCAGCACGTCCCACGCGAGAGGCCCCCGAATTCGCCATCTCGCGGGGCCCCCCGGCGGTGTGCACTCGGCAGGATTCGCACCTGCGGCCTTCCGATCCGTATCGGGCCCGGTCGGTCGTCAACGTCCGCACCGGCCGCCTCGAAACCCCACGGGGACGCTACCGGACGGGGGGATGCCGACCTGGGCCTGGCCGGCTTCCCCGGGCGGGCCACCGCCCCCCGACGGGCCCGTGCGCGTGGCGACCGAAGGAGTGAAGGACCTGCGCGTCCCTCCTCCACGAGCGGGGCGCCGACACTCGCATGATCACGGAAGTCCTCGGCCACAGCTCGATCCGAGTGACCATGGACATCTACACCTCCGTTGCGCCTCCGTCCGGCTCGACCCCCAGCGGTCCGCCTTCGACCGTGTCGGGGACGCACTGAGAAGCGATGGCAAAGATCCGGACGATGACGACGGCGCGGCCGGTGCCCTCGTAGCTGTCCAGCCGCCTCGGGTCCGTGGGCCGGCGAGGAAACGCACAGCCTGCTGCTGTCCGAAATGCGATCACTCGTTCGCGGGACTCCGGCATAAAGGGTCGATTCGGTGACAAGCCTCCCGTCGGCCGTCGCAGACGGCAGGCAATCCCACCCCTCACACGGAGGAATTCGACCATGAGCTTCATCCAGACCGGCAAGATCGACCTGCGGTCTGACAACCCTATCGAGACGAGCGGCGGCAACACTTCGACGTTCACACGCGTCACGTTCCCCAGCCCGTTCCCGCCGGGTGCCAACGTCGTCGTCTTCCCGCTGACTCAGACCTTCAACGGTCCGGAGACGCCGGGCATCCGCGTCCATGACGTCACCAACACGGGCTTCCTCATCCGCCTGAACGAGGTGTACGCCGGCGCCACCAAGAGCGACGGCAAGCACACCACCGAAACCATCGGTTGGCTCGCCGCGACCGTCTGACGCACACGCTCGGCCGGGCGCAATGGTCCCGCTTCTTCAGACAACGCCCGGCTGGAGCACTACTCGCCTCCTGCGACGGTTGCTGCCAACACTGCCGTCAAGGCACAAGCCAGAGGCCCTGTGGATGACTCCACAGGGCCTCTGGTCTGCTGTGCACTCGGCAGGATTCGATCCTGCAACCTTCCGGTCGGTAGGCGGGTGCAGTAGCTCAACCTGACCGCCTTGCCCCAGTCCCGAGCCACAGTCCGCCACGCGTGGCATCGCGCCTACAGCAGCCGTTGTCACCTCGTGTGCGCCAACGTTGATGTCAACCGTTGATGTCAGCGGTGCTCGGTCAGACTGAGCTTGCGCTACGAACGGATGGCCGTGATCAGGGCCGCCACAGCCCCGATCAAGGTGGCAACGGGCGTCAGGACTACCAAGACGCGGCTACTCCATCGCGTACTGACTTCCCTGGAATCCTCTACGGCGGGGGGCTGGACTTCACTAGGCTCCCCTCCTGGGGGACGTTGGGTTGGCATCTGCTGCGTTCTCCAATCCGGACGGGCCCGTTGGGTAGCCACCATCAGGCTCGATCGACCACGCCCTGCTCCTCGTTCCGTGAGGAGCAGGGCATGCCTTCTTCTGCACCCATGCAACCTGTCCGATCAACGCACCATCGTCGTCCCGGCAGTACCCGGCAACTACCGGACGGCATACGCCCAGTTGACCTAGAATCACTCAGCCATGCCCGGACACCCGCAGACGCTTCCAGACAGACACGGACGCTCGCACGCAAGAGCACCCCAGGGGGGCCAATGGACCTAGCGAGTCACCTTCGAGAGCTCCGCGCACGTGCAGGCGACCCGTCATATCGCGTGCTGGAGCGACTCATCGGGCAACAGCGAAGGCCACAAAATATGGCGCGCTCCACAATTCAGGAAAAACTGCGCGGAAAGAGTAAGGTAAATCTCACTCAAGCGCTCTCCATCGTTGACGCCCTTGCAGAATACGCCCAGAGCAACGGCACCCCTCTCCCGGACAAGGAAATCAATAGAGAGGTGTGGCAGGACAGGGTTGCGGCGTACACAAAAACCCAGCCGAACACTTCACACCGCAAGGAAACAACCTCAGCACCAAGCGAGATCAAGTGGGACATTGCGCCACTACACGCAGCGCAAATGGATGATCTCGTAGAAATGATCCAGGAGAACCGCTTCAATGCCGTTGCGGACTGGCTCCCCAAATTCCTTGCGGGCATCATGCAGGCACAAATGGCAACCACCAATTTTCTGCGTCAAGCCGCAGAGGACACCCCGCAAGCGATCGCTCAGACCCTTAAAGCACTCGATGCCGAGTTTCCATATGTAGATACGGAAGATCCGTTCCAGAGTGGATGGGACCGACGCCGAAGTGCCGCAAACGAAGCCACAGTAGGATTGCTTATAGAATTCGCGGCGAGGAAGCATGGGGCTGATGCTTCGCCTGCCGTCGTTGTGGCTCTCAGAAGGGCCAGTCTGGGCTTCTACGCAGAATCATTTCTATCAAGGGTTGGAACTTGGTTCCTGGCAGAAAAAATCGCCAAGGCGGTAGACCATCTGCGCTCAGCATCACTTTATCGAGATGCGAAAGACGTCCTCACCGCGACTTCCGACCGCAGTAGCGACCGAATTTTCGAGGTTGTAGACTTTCTCCAAACCAATTCACGAACTTCGGACGCCGATATAGTACTCAAGGCAATCGGAGAGAAATGCGATGAAAATAAACTACTGCTAATAGTGTCAGATTTCGAAGAGCACTCGGCCTCGACCGAAACACTCACCAAAATTGCTCGGGCGGTCAGCAGCGAGAACCGCGAGGCTTACATCTCGCTATTCACTCAGACCGGAGGCTCGCATTTTGAGACACTGCTACGTGAAGCCGCGACAGACGATCCATCTTTCTAATTCAGCCCCAAAGCGACTATCGAACTTGCTGCACAGGGCGCCACGACCTAAGGGCTGTCCCGGGAGGTTGTGAACCGTGAGGCGGATCTCGGCTGAGGGATCTTGAAATGGGTGAGGGCCTTCTGGCCTGGTGTGGATTGCGACATCTGTGCCGGCGACCAGAAAGGCCCTCGTGCCCCACCGTAATGCACCCCTGACCGAGACCGGACGGCTGCGCCTGGCCCGCTGCGTGGTCGAGGACGGCTGGCCGCTTCGCCGGGTCGCCGAACGCTTCCAGGTCTCGCCAACAACCGCCCAGCGGTGGGCCGCCGCTACCGGGCCCTGGGCGAGGCCGGCATGAGCGACCGCTCCTCCCGCCCGCACCACAGCCCACGGCGGACACCGACCCGCACCGAACGCCGAATCAGAGCTGGACACGTCGACGCCCGAAGGGTAAACGAGCATGCGGAGCCTCTGGTGGAGACGGTTCTCTTGGTCGAGAACCCATCTACCAGGGGGCGCATCTGGGCACGAAGCGGTTTGACAAGCTGACGGTCCGGGACGTGCGGGAGTGGCTGACCAGGCTGACGACCACCTGCCAGTGCTGCGCCCAAGGCAAGGACGCCAAGCGCGAGCAAGGCCGCCGAAAGTACTGCGCGGTCGGGGAGTGCTGCGAGTCGTTCCCATCGCGCCGGGTGATCCAGGGTTCCCGCGATGCCCTGCGGGCTGCTCTCACCCACGCCGTCACCGAGGAGGAGATCAGCAAGAACGTCGCCTCGCTCGTGAAGGTGCCAAGCCCCGGCGCCACCGGATCGAGCCGTGGTCCGTCGCCGAGGCAGGCCAGTTCCTCGCTGACACTGCCGCCCGCGATGACCATCTTTTCGCGGCCTGGGTCTTCGTCCTCTGCCTCGGCCTGCGCCTCGGCGAGGTCCTCGGCCTGACGTGGAAGTCCGTCGGCTTCGAGACCGGCGAGCTGTAGGTGGATCACCAGATCCAACGGCCGGGCGCCGGATCCTCCACCGCGAGACGAAGACCGAGGACTCGGACGACTTCCTGTCTCTGCCGACACTCTGCCTCAAGGCCCTGCGCATGCGCCCTGCCCAGCAGCTCGGCGACCGGAAGGCCGCCTGGGGCCTCTGGCAGGACGGTCATGACTTGATCTTCACCACGAAGTACGGCACCCCGATCAAGCCGGGCGACCTCACCCGCATGTTCGCGCTGCGGGCTCGCCGGCCGGCCTCCGGTCCATCCCGCTCCGGAACATCCGGCACACCTGCAGCTCGCTCCTGGTCGCTCTCAAGGTCCATCCGGAGGTGGCGCAGCGGATCCTCCGGAACTCCCAGATCGCCATGACGATGGAGGGCTATGCCGAGGCGAGCGAGGAAGAGATGGGCGCCCCGATCGGCAAGCTGTCCGACGCGATGGGCCACGTGTGACAGATCGACTACATGCCGAGCGCCTGCCTGGCGGCCGCGTGCCGCTCTCGCGCCTCGGTGATCCGGTCACCATCGAGATCCAAGGGCACGCGGACACATATCTGGGTGCTGGGCGCATCGCGAACCTCGACAACGTACGGGTCATCGGCCACGAAGGCGGGGTACGCGGTACGGCCTTCCTGCGGCCAGTCTCCGGCGAACACCGAGTCGTCTTCTTCGTCGTATTCGTCTTCCTCGACGGCGCTCCAGTAGCGAACCCCATGCCCGGATGTCGTCGGCGTCGAATCCCGTCCAGACGGTGGCGTTGACGAGTCACTCTCGATGACGATCTCCGCGTCGTAGTAGTTCCCCTCCTCCCGGGAGAGCACTCGGACGGCGACGCTCTGCACACCGTCGTCCAAGCGGATGATGGCGCTCTCGGTCACGGGTCCCCTAGGACTGACGCGGTTGCTGTACTTCGCTGCTGTACGCCCATGAAACGCCAGAAACCCCGGAATGATCCGGGGCTTCTGATCTGTGTGCACTCGGCAGGATTCGAACCTGCAACCTTCTGATCCGTAGTCAGATGCTCTATCCGTTAAGCTACGAGTGCTTGTCTGCCTAGGCTCTTCGGCCCGGTCGGCGTTGCGGGAACAACATTACATGACCTGCGCCGTCAGGCGAAATCCATTAGCCGCACCCCACCTGACCTGCGTAAACACCCGGACGGCCGTACGGACGCCCACCGCTGGGGACCGCCGTCCGCAGCGACGCGGAAGCGCGCGGATCACCCGGGTGCCGCCCCGGAGCCTCCGAGGCGGACCCACGGGTGCCGGGAGCGGGAGATCGCGCGAGCCCGGTGCGACACGGAGGAGCAGGGGACACCGGACTCAGGGACCACGGCCGGGACGTTCGCGGTACCGCCGGACACACACCGGGAACGACCGAAGCCCCGGCCGTCGGGCCGGGGCTTCGGTGATGGTGCGGAGGCGGAGGGATTTGAACCCTCGATGGGCTTTAAGACCCAAACCGCATTAGCAGTGCGGCGCCATAGACCGGACTAGGCGACGCCTCCAGCACACCCGCGCGGTCGCGGGTGGTGCGTGCAGATGATGACACAGCCGGGTGGGGTGTCACCAATCGCTCCCACGGTACTAGGCGCGTGGGCTCCTGGGCAAAGACGCGCTCACACCCCGATCGGCCCCGCCAGGGTTGCGCAACGCCCCGGCGCGCGGAGCGTTAGAGATGCCGGGACGCCGTCCCCCGAAGCGGGGCTCCGCCCCCTGACCATCGCTTCCAGGAGTACGCCATGCTGCGCCGCCTCGTCCTCACCGTCGCCGCGACGGCCACAGCCTCCGTCGCCGCGCTGACCGCCGCCGCGCCCCCCGCCGGCGCCGTCCCGCACACGCCGATCCCGCTGCCGTTGCTCGAACCCGGTCAGCAGGAGCCGGCGGACCGGTCCGCGCCCGGTGACCGCCTCACCGTGACCACTTCGGAGACCGGGAACCCCCAGGCCGACGGCACGTACCAGCTGAGGTGCGGCGCGGCGGGCGGTCCGGCGGGCGGCTCGCACCCCGAGGCGGAGGCCGCCTGCGAGCGGCTGGCCGAGTTCGCGACGGACCAGCAGGACCCGTTCGGTCCGGTCGGCGCGGACACCATGTGCACGATGCAGCACGGCGGCCCCGCCACCGCGCGGATCACCGGGACCTGGCACGGCCACGACGTCGACGCCACCTTCGATCGCACCAACGGCTGCGAGATCCGCCGCTGGGAGACCCTCGAACCGGTTCTGCCGACCGCCCGCCAGGACGAAGCCCGCACCACCCCGGTATGACGCCCCGCCCCACCCGGACGGGCCTCCGTCCCGAGTCCCGGCGTAACCCGTCCCGGGGTTTCGACCAGCGCCCCCGCCCACGCCCGCTTGACGCCCCACGGTGGCGCCCAGTGCCCGGGGCGGTCACGCCATGCGCAGGTCAGGGCGTGCCCGAGAGGGCCCAGGCCGACTGTGTGTACACAGAACCTTAGTGAGAGCTCCCCCTCATCCACCGCCGCGGCCGCATGCCCAGCCCTTAGACTCCCTCCAGTGACAGGCTGCGGCCGCGAGGGCAAGATGACCCCGGCCGTCCGCCGCAAGATGCTGTAGGTCAGGGAGGAAGCGTCGTCGTGAGCAGCAGGCCATCCCGAGGCGCTGCTCGCCTCGCCGCCATACTCGACGCCCTCCCGGACGGGCTCGTCCTCGTCAACTGCAACGGCACGGTCGTCAACGCCAACACCATCGCCCTCGAGATGTTCGAGACCCCCGGCACCGCGCTCGTCGGTCGCGGGCTCCTGGACCTGCTGCCGGCGTTCGACTCCAAGCTCATCCCCGGCTCGATGCGCCGCCCCGACTCCGCCGACGAACTCGGCCGCACGAAGCCGACCCGGATGGTCGCGCGCCGCACGGACGGCAGCGAGTTCCCGGTGGAGGTGACCAGCGCCAGCCTCGAGGACGGCCGTGAGGCGTACGACTCTCCCGGCGTCGGAGGCGGCTACACCGGCGACGAACTGCTGATGCTCGTCGTCCGCGATCTCTCCGGCACGGTCGACACCGAGGCCGAACTCGCGCGCTCCCAGCGGCAGACCGAGATGATCCTGCGCGCCGCCGCCGAGGGCGTCGTCGGCACGGACACCGACGGCCGCGTCGTCCTCGTCAACCCGGCCGCCGCCCAGATCCTCGGCTTCCGCGCCAGCGACCTCGGCGGCAAGGAACTGCACCCGCTGATCCTGCACTCCCGCCCGGACGGCGAGCCGTTCCCGTACGAGGAGTCCCCGCTCGCCGACACTCTCAAGTCCGGGCGCAAGCACCGGGTCCGCGGCCAGACGCTGTGGGCCAAGGACGGCAAGCGCGTGCCCGTCGACCTGACCACCGCGCCGGTGCGGGACGGCGAGCAGCTGGTCGGCGCGGTCATGACCTTCACCGACCGGCGGCCCTACGAGGAGCAGGCGGAGCGGCACGCCGCGGAGCTCGCCGAACGGGACGAGAAGTACAGCACGGACATCGCGGAGCGCGACGAGAAGTACGCGACCGACATGGCCCAGCGGGACGAGCGGCACGCCGCCGAACTGGCGGAGCTGACCGAGAAGCACACCGCGGAGATCGCGGACAGGACCGAGCAGTACGCCGCGGAGATCGAGAGCCGGGACGAGCGGGAGGCCGCACTGGCCGCCCGGCACGCCCAGCTGGCCGCGGTCCTCGGCGAGGCACTGCGCGGTCCTCTGGAGGAGCTGCGCGGCGAGCTCGGGAAGCTGGCCGCCGACCCGGCGGGCCAGCTGTGGCCGGAGGCCAACCAGATCCTGCACCACCTGTCCGCGGGCTACGCACGGATGACGACCCTGGTCGACAACGTCCTGGGCTTCCAGCGGCTGGACGCCGGCGCGGAACGGCTGGACAAGGCCGTCGTCCTGCTCGACGCGGTCGTGGCAGCCGGTGTCGAGGGCGCGGTCGAGCTGATCGGCCCCGGGCGGGCGCAGTTCGCGGTCCACGCCCCGCCGATCGAGGCCGAGGTGGACGGCGCACGGCTGGCGACGGCGCTGGCCCATCTGGTCGCCGACGTCGCGGGCATCGACTCGACGGGCAAGGCCAGGGTGGTGCCGGGCGCCGGTCACGTCGACTCGACCATCGTGGTCGCGGCGGCGCAACGCGGCGACGTCGTACGGATCGAGGTGCGCGGTCCGTACTCCGGCGGCGATCCGGTGCACGAGCCCATCGTCCGCGGCATCGTGACCGCGCACGGCGGCGTGCTGCAGACGCACGAGGTACCGGGCATGAGCGGCAGCGCCTACGTCCTGGAGGTGCCGCTCGGCAAGGGGGCCGGAACGGTGGCCCCCGCGGCGGCCCCGGAGCAGGCGCCGTCCGCCCTCCCGGCACAGGCCACGTCCGGTGGCGGGCGGCGGCGCGCGCGCCGGGCCTCGACGGACGCTTTCCTGGAGAGCCCGGTGGGCCCCGACGGCGCACCCACCCCCGCCGAGCCCTCCGGGCGGCGCCGGGCACGTGCGGAAGGCGACACGGGCGCGGGCACCGGCCGCGAGCCCACGGCGGCGGGCGGCGGCACGGGCCGTCGTCGTGGTCGGCCGAGCCCGGCCGAGGCCGAGCTGGCGGCCCTCCCGGACGCGCAGGGCGGCTCCGTCGTGACCGCGGCGGAGGCCGGTGCGGGCCGCCCCGCGCTGGGCGACACCGTTCCGCCCCAGGGGGTGAGCCCCGAAGCCGCGGCCCAGCAGGGCACCGGTCGGCGGGCCCGGCGGGCCCGGGCGGCGCTTCCCGCGCTGCCGACGGGCGGCACGGCCCCGGACGGCCCGGCGGCCACGGGGCAGACCGCGGATTCGCACGGCGGCCAGTCCGCCGGTCAGGGCGTCGCAGCACTGGAACCCGCCGCCACGGGAACCGCGTCCGGAGCGCAGCAGGGCGGCCGGCGGGCGCGGCGGGCGCTCGCGACCGGCAACGACCGGCCGGCACCCGCCGAGGAGCCGCGAGGCCCGTTCGCGCTGCCGCCCGCCGAGGCCGACCGCGCTCCCGCGGCCGCACCCGTGGCCGCACCCGCGGACGAGGGCCGCCACGACCAGGGGCGTCCCGAGCCGGACGCCGACCACACCCCCCCGCAGCCGCATCCCGTACCGACCGGACGTCGGCGTGCTGCGCGCCCGGCCGAGGGCGAGACGGCCGGGCAGGGCGTTCCCGCGACCCCGCCCACGGGTCCCGTGGTACCCGCCGCACCAGGCCCGGTACCAGTACCGCCCGCCCTCCCCACACAGACCGGTCCCACGACCCCGCCCACGGGTCCCATGGCACCCACCGCACCAGGCCCGGTACCAGTACCGCCCGCCCTCCCCACACAGACCGGTCCCACGACCCCGCCCACGGGTCCCATGGCACCCACCGCACCAGGCCCGGTACCAGTACCGCCCGCCCTCCCCGCACAGACCGGTCCCACGACCCCGCCCACGGGTCCCGTCGTACCCGCCGCACCAGGCCCGGTACCGGTACCGCCCGGCGCCGACCAGGATCCCGCCGCGAACGCCGCGCCCTCCGGTGACACCGGTTCCGTACCGCTGCCCCCGGCGACCCCGGCCGAGCCGCCCGCCCAGTCCCGTCGGGCCGCCCAGCCGCTGCCCGCCGAGGCTCCGGTGGCCGGAACGGCGACACCGGCGCAGGGGACCGCCGCACCGGCACCCGTTGCCGAGCCGGTCGACCCCGACGCCTCGCAGGGCAGGGCGTTCAGCGTGCGTACGCTCGGTCAGGGCGTGCCGTTCGCCCAGAAGATCGCACAGCAGCAGAACCGGCAGGCCGCGCCGGCCGCGGCGCTGCCGCAGGCCGCGGCCCAGAACCAGACGCCGGGCTCGGGCCGACGCCGCAAGCTGGCCACCCGGCAGGAGGCCGAGCACCAGGTGTCCGAGACGGGCGCGCGACCCCATCCGCAGCAGCCGCTGCCGGGACCCGCCACCGCCCCGGGCCCGTCGCAGCGGCTCGGTGCGCCCACCGAGGGGCGGGCGTACGCGATCGGCGCCCCGGACGAGGGTGCGGAGGGCCCGGAACCGCTGGACGGCCCCGGAGGCGCGGTCGAGGTCGCCAACCGGCCGGCACCGCTGCCCCAGGACGACGAGCTTCCCCCCGAGCCGCTGGACAACCCGCGTCGGCTGCTGGTGTGGCCGGCGCCCGACGTCGCCACGCAGCAGGCGCTGAGCGACCGCGGCTACCGGCCGGTGATCGTGTACTCGCGGGAGGAGGTCGACGCACAGATCGCCGCCTTCCCGGCCGCGCTCTTCGTCGATCCGCTGACCGGGCCGATCACCCGTACCGCGCTGCAGTCGCTCCGCCAGGCCGCGGTGGCCGCCGAGGTCCCCGTGCTGCTGGCCGCCGGACTGGGCCAGGCCACGCGCGAGGCCGCGTACGGAGCGGACCCTGCCGTGTTGCTGAAGGCCCTGGCGCCGCGCGACAGCGAACAGCATCCGTCCCGGGTGCTGCTGATCGAACAGCACGCCGACATCGCGGCCGCCCTGACGACCACGCTGGAGCGGCGTGGGATGCAGGTCGCGCGGGCCGCGACCGACGCGGACGCGGTGGCGCTCGCCCAGCAGACGCGGCCGAACCTGGTGGTGATGGACCTGATGCAGGTGCGCCGCCGCCGCGCCGGGATCATCGACTGGCTGCGCGCGAACGGGCAGTTGAACCGCACCCCGCTCGTCGTCTACACCTCGGCCGGACTCGACCAGGCGGAGCTGCCGAAGCTCTCCTCGGGCGAGACCGTGCTCTTCCTGGCCGAGCGTTCCACGAACCCCGAGGTCCAGGGCCGGATCGTCGACCTGCTGGCGAAGATCGGAACCAACTAGAAGACAACACCGTTGCGTTTGGTCTTTGAGTTGTAAGTCAAGCCCTGCTGAACAGCGCGACGGGACCACCTGATAGATCAACGATCGGCGAAGAGAGTCGATCAAGGTCAGGGGTCCCGTTGCAGGAGAAGTCTGTCATCACGTCCACGATCGAGACAGCCCGGGGTGTGTTCGCGCCGGGTCATCTGGGGGAGTTGACCCAGGTCGTGGACTTCGCGCTGGTGGACGCGGTGCTGGAGGAGACCGGCCGGCGCGAGAAGCGCCTGCGGCTGCTGCCTTCTCGGGTGGTGGTGTACTTCGTGCTCGCTCTCGCGCTGTTCGAACACCGCTCGTACCGCACGGTGTGGTCCCAACTGACTGCCGCCCTGACCCCGCTGGCCCTGGTGCGTCCTGCGGTCTCCTCGCTGACGCGGGCCAGGCGCAGGGTGGGGGCCGCACCTCTGCGGCGTCTGTTCGAGACGCTTGCCGGGCCCGTCGCCCGCCCCGGGCAGGAGGGGTCCTTCTACCGGGGCCTGCGCACGGTGGCCGTCGACGGGACCCTGCTGCACACCCCCGACGACGAGACGCTCACCTGGCACTACCCCAAACGGGCCGGGGAGGGTCTGGAGTTCGGCTATCCGCTCCTGCGGCTGCTGACCCTGGTCGAGTGCGGCACCCGCGCGCTCATAGCCGCCGCCTTCGGACCGGAGTCCCAGGGCGAACTCCCCTACGCCAAGCGGCTTCTGACCTCCCTGGACCAGACAATGCTCCTACTCGCCGACACGGCCTTCGACGGCAACGAGTTCCTTGATGCCGTCCATCAGAGCGGGGCCCGGTTCCTGGTGCGCTCCGGGGCCCGCCGCGTCCCCACCCCCGCCGAGCACCTGGGCGACGGCTCCTACATCGCCCGCATCGGCTACGGCGTCCTGCCGGTGCTGCTGCCGGTGCGCATAATCGAGGCGGCCCTCACCGTCACCCTGGCCGATGGCACCGTCCGCACCGAGCAATGGCGGCTGATCACCAACCTGCTGGACCCCGTCCGTTATCCGTCCGCCGAGCTCGTTGAGCTCTATCACCGCAGGTGGCAGGCGGAAACCACGTATTTTTCGATCAAGGCCACGATGCTCGACGGCCGTGTCCTGCGCTCCCGCAGCACCGACGGCCTCGACCAGGAGGTCTACGCCCTGCTCACCGCCTACCAGGCTCTGATCCGCGCCGGCGACGACGCCCTGACCAGGCGGCCGGAAGTACCCAGGGAACGGATCAGTTTCACCGTCCTGCTGGCCGCCGCAACCGACACCGTCACCGCCGGCCATGGAATCTTCCCCGGCACCCCCATCGACCTGGTCGGCACGATCGGCCACGCCGCCCTGAGCGACCTCCTGCCCGCCCACCGACGGCAACGAGTGAAGGCCCGCACCCGCAAGAACCCCACCAGCAAGTACGGACCGAACGCCGGACAGCACCCCCAGAAGGCCCAGAACTACACCGTCCACACCACCGTCGCGTTCTTCGCCCACGGCCTCAACAGCCGCTCACAGCGCTAACGCAACGGTGTTGAACTAGAAGACCGCTGAAGATCTTGCTCTGGCCGCCCGGCTCACCCCGGTTGCCCGTAAATGTCAACCGCTGCGAACCGGAGCAGACCGGAGCAGACCGGGCGCAGTTTCAAGATCTTCAGGACGCCTCTGGAACCAGTGCGGTGACCTGACCACCGTCCGACGCGGCGCGGCGGTCGCCGATCTCGTCGCCCGGGGCAGGGGCTTCGCGACCGCCGCGGAACCGGAGACGCCCGGGTTCCGCACCGATCCGCTCGCGCGCGGACCCGCCGGAGCACCGGGTGGACACACCACACGGAGCGGACGCGGCACGGCCCGGTACGCGTCGCGCACCGGGCCGTGCCCGAACACCGTGACGGCCCGGGACGTGTTCCGAAAGTCCCTCCTGACCTGCGGGCGGACGGAGCTGCTTTCGCGACCAACCGGGACAGTACGCCTAGCGCACTTCGGTGACCTGCAACTCGCCGTCCGCGTACTGCCGGCGGATGACCTTCTTGTCGAACTTGCCGACGCTGGTCTTCGGCACGGACGGGATGATCGCCCAGCGCTCCGGCAACTGCCACTTCGCGACGCGCCCGGCCAGGAACTCCTTCAGCGACGCGTAGTCGGCGGTCGAGCCGTCCTTCAGCACCACCGTCGCCAGCGGGCGCTCGCCCCACTTCTCGTCCGGTACGGCCACGACGGCGGCCTCGGCCACCTCCGGGTGCGCCATCAGCGCGTTCTCCAGCTCGACTGACGAGATCCACTCGCCGCCGGACTTGATGACGTCCTTGGCCCGGTCGGTGAGCGTGAGGAAGCCGTCCGGGCCGATGACACCGACGTCACCGGTCTTCAGCCAGCCGTCCTCGCTGAACTTGTCGGCCGGCCGGAGCGGCTCGCCGGCCGCGCCGCCGTAGTAGGCGCCCGCGATCCACGGACCGCGCACCTCCAGCTCGCCCGCGGACTCGCCGTCCCACGGCAGGAACTCCCCGCCCGGCCCGCGCAGCCGCGCCTCGACGCCCGCCGGGAAGCGGCCCTGGGTGAGCCGGTAGCCGAACTCGGCCTCCGTGCCGACCGCGTGGGCAGGCGGCCGGGCGACGGTGCCCAGCGGCGAGGTCTCGGTCATGCCCCAGGCGTGGCAGACGCGCATGCCGAGCGCGTCGAACGCCTCCATCAGCGACGGCGGGCAGGCCGAGCCGCCGATGGTGACCTGGGTGAGGGAGCTCACGTCCCGCGGCTTGGCGGTGAGCTCGGCGAGGAGGCCCTGCCAGATGGTGGGTACGGCCGCGGCGTGGGTGGGGCGCTCGGACTCGATCATCTCGGCGAGCGGGCCCGGCTGCAGGAAGCGGTCCGGCATCAGCATGTTCACACCGGTCATCAGCACCGCGTGCGGCAGGCCCCAGGCGTTCACATGGAACTGGGGGACGACGACGAGGCTCGTGTCGGCGTCCGTCACACCCATCGACTCGGCCATGTTGACCTGCATGGAGTGCAGATAGATCGAGCGGTGCGAGTACAACACGCCCTTGGGGTCGCCGGTGGTGCCGGAGGTGTAGCACATGGCGGCCGCCGAGCGCTCGTCCAGCTCCGGCCAGTCGTACGTGGCCGGCTTCCCGGCGAGCAGTTCCTCGTACTCGTGGACCCGGGCGGTGGCGCCGTCCAGGACCGAGCGGTCGCCGGGGCCCGAGACCACCACGTGCTCGACGGTCGGCAGATGCGGCAGCAGGGGTGCGAGCAGGGGAAGCAGCGAACCGTTGACGATCACGACCCGGTCCGCGGCGTGGTTGACGATGAACACCAGCTGCTCGACGGGCAGTCGCAGGTTGAGCGTGTGGAGGACCGCGCCCATACAGGGAATCGCGTAGTAGGCCTCGACGTGCTCGGCGTTGTTCCACATGAGGGTCGCGACCCGCTCGTCGCCGGTGACGCCCAGGTCGTCGCGCAGGGCATGGGCCAGCCGGGCCGAGCGCTCGCCGATCTCACGGTAGCTGCGGCGCTGCGGCTCGCTCTCGCCCGTCCATGTGGTGACCTGTGAACTTCCGTGGATCGTCATCCCGTGCTTCAGGATGCGGGTGACGGTCAGTGGTACGTCCTGCATGGTGCTCAGCACGGCGTCCTCCCGGTGGGCGCACAGCTCCTAGGTGTGTGCAGATTCTGCGCACATACCGATCGGTATGTCACTACCCCCGGGTAAGAAAGCTCAGCGGACCGGGGACAGCTCCGGGTCTTCACGGAGCTTCCCGAGCGCGCGGGAGACCGCGCTCTTGACCGTGCCCACGGAGACACCGAGCACCTCGGCGGTCTGTGCCTCGCTGAGATCCTCGTAGTACCTGAGGACGACCATCGCGCGCTGCCGGTCCGGGAGGCGCATCACCGCACGCCACATCGCGTCGTGCAGCACCTGCCGTTCTGCCGGGTCGACCGGGGACGCCCCGGAGGGCTCGGGCAGCTCGTCGCAGGGGAACTCGTCCACCTTGCGCTTGCGCCACTGCGACGTGCGGGTGTTGAGGAGCGCGCGGCGGACGTATCCGTCGAGGGCGCGGTGGTCCTCGATGCGCTCCCAGGCGACGTAGGTCTTGGCGAGCGCGGTCTGCAACAGGTCCTCGGCGTCGCTCGGGTTGGCCGTGAGGGAGCGGGCGGTCCGCAGCAGCACGGGCCCCCGCGCCCGTACGTACGACGAGAACGACGTGTAGGAGGTCGGTGGCACGGCGGCGCTGGAAGCGTTCGTGCAGACTGGCGTGGTCATGGCTCCACGCTAGGAGCGGGGCCTCCCACCCGGATCGGCCCCAGGTCCCGAACCCGGATCCGCCTCAGGTTGTAGCGGTGAAGCGGGCCCCACCTCCTGTGGGTGGAGGAGATCGCTGCTCCGCCTCAGGGTCCCGCGGGTCACCGGCTCAACCGTCCGTCTCGAGTACCAGTGCCGAGGTCGGGACGCCCGTACCGGCCGTGACCAGGGCGCGGGCCGCGCCGGCGATCTGGTTCACGGACGTGCCCCGCAGCTGCCTGACCGCTTCCGCGATGCCGTTCATGCCGTGCAGATACGCCTCACCCAACTGGCCCCCGTGCGTGTTGAGGGGGAGCGCGTCCGCCGCGACGAACGCCGCCGCCTCACCTCGTCCACAGAAGCCGAACTCCTCCAACTGCATCAGTACATAAGGGGTGAAATGGTCATAGAGGATGGCCACGTCGATGTCGGCGGGTCCCATTCCCGTGGTCCGCCAGAGCTGCCGGGCGACGACGCCCATCTCGGGGAGTCCGGTGAGATCGTCGCGGTAGTAGCTGGTCATCTGCTCCTGGGCGCGGCCCGCGCCCTGGGCCGCGGCGACCACGACCGCGGGCGGGTGCGGAAGGTCCCTCGCCCGCTCGACGGAGGTCACGACGAGAGCCTGGCCGCCGTCGGTCTCCTGGCAGCAGTCCAGCAGCCGCAGCGGCTCGACGATCCAGCGCGAGGCCGCGTGGTCCTCGAGGGTGATGGGCCTTCCGTGGAAGTACGCCGCCGGGTTGCGGGCCGCGTACCGCCGACCGGTCACGGCCACCGGCCCGAACGCCTCCGGCGTCAGCCCGTGGGCGTGGAGGTAGCGCTGGGCCGTCATGGCCACCCAGGACGCAGGCGTCAGCAGCCCGAACGGGAGGTTCCAGCCGAGGGCCGCCCCCTCCGCAGAGGGCTCACGCCGCTGCACCCCCGATCCGAACCTGCGGCCCGACCGCTCGTTGAACGCCCGGTAGCAGACGACGACTTCGGCGACCCCTGCGGCCACGGCGAGGGCCGCCTGCTGCACGGTCGCACACGCCGCGCCGCCGCCGTAGTGGACGCGGGAGAAGAACGACAGCTCACCGATCCCGGCCGCCTGGGCGACGGTGATCTCGGGACTGGTGTCCATGGTGAACGTGACCATGCCGTCCACGTCGGCGGGGGAGAGGCCGGCGTCGTCGAGCGCGGCCCGCACCGCCTCGGCGGCCAGCCTCAGCTCACTGCGCCCGGAGTCCTTGGAGAACTCCGTCGCGCCGATACCGACGACGGCGGCACGGCCGCCGAGCGAGTCGGCCCGGTGCAGGCTCATGCCGCCTCCTCTCCGGGCAGGCCGACGGTCACCGTGCCGGTGACGTGATGGCCGAGCCCGTTCGACCCGACCACCCGCACCACGGCCGTGTTCCCGTCGACTTCGGTGACCGTCCCGGTCAACGTCATCGTGTCGCCAGGGTGGTTGGGCGCACCGAGGCGTATCACCACTTTCCGGAGCACGGCCTCCGGACCGAAGCGGTCCGTGATGTACCGCCCGACGAGACCGTTGGTCGTCAGGATGTTCATGAAGATGTCCGGCGAGCCCTTCTCCCGGGCGAGCTCAGCGTCATGGTGCACGTCCTGGTAGTCCCGGGAGGCGATGGCCCCCGCGACGATCAGCGTGCGGGTGATCGGAACGGTCAGCGGGGACAGTTCGTCGCCCGCACGCGGGCCGCGGGCCGCGGTACCGCTCGCGCTCATGCCGTGGTCTCCTTCTCCTCGTGTGCCGCTCGCTCCCCGCGCCCCTCGCACCGCACTCGCTCCCGACCGGCGAGCAACGCGCCGAGTTCGTCCAGCAGCCGGGCGCCGCAGCCCAGATGGGCGTCGATCTGGCGGCCCCACAGGAAGTGCCGGTGGACGGGGTGGTCCAGATCGGCGCCGACACCGCCGTGCAGATGCTGACCGGTGTGGACGACCCTTCGTCCGGCCTCGGACGCCCACCACCCCGCCGTGAGCGCCTGGGCGGCGCAGGACAGCCCTTCGTCGAACCGCCATGCCGCCTCGTACGCGGTGACCCGGATCGCCTCCGTGTCCATATGGGCGTCGGCCGCCCGGAGCTGGACCGCCTGCCGGGTGGAGAGCGGGCGCCCGAACTGCTCCCGCACGGACGTGTGGGCGACCGCCCGGGCGAGCGAGCCCGCGCAGACCCCGGCCTGGAGACCGGCGAAGGCGACTCTGGCCGCGGCGAGCACATCCCGGTACGCCCCACCGCTCCCGATCCGTTCGGCGGGTGTGCCGTCCAGCCGGAGCACGGCCGCGGACCAGGGGGCGGTCGTCTCCACCGGGACGGTCTCCGCGTCCGCCACCCGGACCAGCCAGAGGCTCCGGTCCGAGTCCGGCACCAGGACGTGCGTGGCGTCCCGTAGCCACGGCACCCACCCCGTCGTCCCGGTCAGCCGGCCGTCGCCACCGGCCCGCACCGCTCCCCCGCCCCGCAGGGCGTCGGCCCGCACCGCGCCTCCCTCCGGAAAGGCGCCGGTCGCCACGGCCGAGCCGTCCCCGAGCGCCGGCAGCAGGCGTGCCCGCTGCTCCTCCGTGCCGTGCCGGCCCAGAGCCAGCAGGCCGTAGACACAGCTCACCGCGAACGGCACCTGCGCGGTCGTGCGGCCCTGTTCCTCCAGCAGCAGGACCAGACCGAGCAGTCCGACGTCCTCCACCGCCGCGATGAGTCCGGCCTCGCCCAGGGCCTTCCACAGCTCGGCGTCCGTGCCCGCCCCGGCCGCGGCGAGCCGTTCCGGCGTGGAGAGGTCGGTGAAGATCCGCGCGGCCAGATCACGGGCCGCCGTCTGCCCGTCGGTCGGAGTGAAGTCCATGTCATCCCGCCCCTTCCTCGAGGGCCCGGAACACCGGCAGTTCCAGTTCCTCGTCGGCCCGCATGAACTCCAGCCGAACGGGCATCCCGATGCGCACCTCGTCGTACGGCACCCCGATCACATTGCTGACCATGCGCACGCCCTCGGCCAGCTCGATCAGTCCCACCGCGTACGGACCCGGTCCTTCCGCGTCCGGCGCCTCCCGGGAGGCGCCGTCAAAGCCGCCGAAGGCGGGAAAGCGCGGGTGGTGCACCACCACGTACGAGTAGACCGTCCCCGCGCCGTCGGCCTCGACCGCGTCCCACTCCGCGGAGCCGCACGCCCCGCACCCCGGCAGCCACGGGAAGCGCAGCGTCGCGCAGGACGCACAGCGCTGGATCAGCAGCCTGTGCCGGGCGACGCCTTCCCAGAACGCCGCGTTGTCCCGGTTGACCACCGGGCGGGGGCGCCGGGGCCGCCGCGCGGCCGCCGGCGCGTACTTGAGGATGCGGAAGCGGTGCGTCCCGGCAGGTTCCCCGTCCGCCCGGACGTCCATCCTGGTCGTGACGAAGTAGCCCGCGCCCAGTTTGGTCGTCTTGCGCGGCGAGACCGTCTCGATCACGGAGTCGTAGGTGATCCGGTGCCCGGGCCGCAGCGGGCGCAGATACTCCTGCTCGCAGTCGGTCGCCACCACCGCGGCGAACCCGGCGCCGTCGAGCAGCGCGAACAACTCGTCGTGTGCTCCGGTGCGGCCGGTGTGCCCGGACAGGCCGCCCATCGTCCACGCCTGGAGCATCGTCGGCGGAGCGATCGCGTCCGGTCCCTCGTAGGCCGGGTTCCGGTCGCCCATCGCCTCGCACCAATGCCTGATCATCGGCGTGTTCACCAGGTCCTTGCCGACGCCGGAGGCCGAGGCGCCGCGCCCCTCGTACACCTTCAGCAGCGGATACAGCTCGTCCTCGCTCACCGCTTCCCCCTCCGCATGCCGAGCCGCATCGTCGCGACGATCTCCCGCTGCACCTCGCTCACCCCGCCCCCGAACGTGTTGATCTGTGCCGCACGGTTCATCCGCTCCAGCTCCCCGTCCCCCACGGCGCCCGGTGAACCGGCCCTCACCAGCCCCGCCTCGCCCGTGATCTCCTGGCACATCCGATACACCTCGACGGCCGACTCGGTTCCCGTGAACTTCACGCCGCTCGCGTCCCCGGGGGCGAGCCGGCCGCTCCCCACGTCCCCCACCAGGCGCCAGCTGAGCAGACGCGTGGCCGCGAGCCGGGCATGCACCTCGGCCAGCCTCGAACGCACCCAGGGCTCGTCGATCGCGCGCACACCCGTCACCGGATCGGGTGTGCGGGCCCGTCGCAGGGCCGCCGCCGCGAAGTCCTCCGCCTGCATGCCCATCGCGGCGAGTGCCACCCGCTCGTGGTTGAGCTGGCTGGTGATCAGCCCCCAGCCGCCGTTCTCCTCGCCGACCAGGTTCGTCGCGGGCACCCGGATGCCGTCGTAGTACGTCGCCGTCGACATGAGCCCGCCGACCGTCCTGATCGGGGTCCAGGAGAAGCCCGGCGCGTCGGTGGGCACCAGGACGACCGAGATGCCCCGGTGCCGGGGCGCCTCGGGACCGGTGCGGCAGGCGAGCCAGATCCAGTCGGCGTTCTGGGCGTTGGAGGTGAAGACCTTCTGACCGCTGACGACCCAGTCGCCGCCGTCGCGCACCGCCTTCGTGCGCAGCGCCGCGAGATCGGTCCCGGCCCCGGGCTCGCTGTAGCCGATGGCGAAGACGAGCTCGCCGCGCAGGATCCCGGGGAGGAAGAACGCCTTCTGCTCGTCCGTCCCGTGGGCCATCAGCGTCGGGCCGACCGTGTTCAGCGTGACCATGGAGACGGGCGCACCCGCGCGGTACGCCTCGTCGAAGAAGACGAACTGCTCGTCCGCGCCACGGCCCTGCCCTCCGTACTCGACGGGCCATCCGAGGCCGAGGAGTCCGTCGCTACCGATGCGTCGGAGCAGCCTGCGCCGTTCGGCGGGGTCGTCGGCGGCCGGGGGACCGTCCGGCATGAGAGCGCGGAAGTACGCGCGGAGTTCGGCGCGCAGCCGCTGCTGGCGCTCTGTCGGGGCGAGGTGCACGGCGGCGTCCTCCCGGGCGGCGCAGGGTGGGATCTGGCGCAGGTGCAAGGTTTCTGACTGTCCGTCAGATAGCTTTCCCTGTCAAGGACAAGGGCATCACCGCGGCCGCTTGGGACCACGCGCCACGCCCCTTCCGGCGCCGCACAGGAACACACCCCCACCCCGCAACGGCGAACGGTCTGTGCGCCGATGCCGGAGCACCGCCGCACAGACCGTCGCCCTCCCCCCGCTCACCCCTCCCCGGGCGGCACCCCTACCAGAGCGGAAGGAAGGTGATCGCGATGTTCTCGTTCGACTGGTCGATCGCCGTGAAGGCCGAGCCGTCCACGGAGGCCGTGTTGTTCTGGTTGGACGCACCGGCACCGGTGGCCACCTGCTGGGTGGTCGTCGAGTTGCCGAGGTTGTGACCACCCACGCCACTGCCGCTGATGGTGGCCACGGCGGCGTTGGATCCGTCGCCCGCGAAGGCTCCGTTGCCGGCGTGCGCCACACCGGCGAAGAGGGCGGCGGCCAGGGGCAGCGCGGCGACGGCGGCCAGGGCGCGGGCGGTACGGATGCTTGCCATGTCGATTCCTCCGAAGTACTGGAAGTGCACCGGGCAGCGGCGCACCGAACGTGCGGAACTACGGCTGGAAACAGAGCGGTTGGCCGACCGCTCCGGTCGATCTTCACGACGTCGCGCATCCAGAGTTGCCCAGCGGTTCTCCGGCGAACCACCCCGGAGGGGGTGATTCGCCCTCAAGCGTGAGGACATGTCGATAAACCCCCACCCGGCCGCGAACCTCACAGCTCGAGCAGGGCTGGGTCCGTCGACCCCGGAAGGAAAAGCATTACGGCGCATTCTCGACCATTCCCCCCCCTTCCCTTACTCGAACATTCGTACGAACATGGAGCCATGGCCACCACAGACGGGCACACCGCCACTCTGGCCCTAGCCCACGCGCTCTCCGCCGCCGAGCGCGGACTCCCCGTGCTCCCCTTGTCCCCCACGAAGCTCCCCGCCCTGCCGTCACCGCACCGCCTGGACCCGGAGCCGGCCCGCTGCCGGGGCGAGTGCGGCCTGCCAGGGCACGGCGTGCACGACGCGACGGCCGACCCCGCCGCCGTCCGCGCACTCTTCTCCGCCGCACCCTGGGCCACCGGGTACGGCATCGCCTGCGGACGCCCGCCGCACCATCTGATCGGCGTCGACCTGGACACCAGGACGGCCGCCGGCGGCGCCACGGACTCGGCCGCGGCCCTGCGGCAGCTGGCGCTCCGGCACCTGTTCACGATCCCGGAGACGGTCACCGTCATCACCCCGAGCGGCGGCCGCCATCTGTGGCTGACCGGCCCACCCGACGTGGTGGTGCCGAACTCGGCGAGCCGCCTCGCCCCCGGAATCGACATCCGCGGCGCCGGCGGCTACCTCGTCGGCCCGGGATCGGTGTCGGCGCACGGCGCGTACCGGCTCGCACCGGGCTCGGCGGAACTGCCGCCCGCCCCGTGCCCCGACGCCCTGCTGACTCTGATCGCACCCCCCGCAGCCACCCGCCACCCCGCGCCCGCCCGGGCCCCGCACGGCCAGGGCCTGATCCACTTCGTGCTCGCCGCCCACGAGGGACAGCGCAACACCCGGCTGTTCTGGGCCGCCTGCCGGGCGTACGAGAACGGCATCGGCGAGAGCCTCGCGGACGCACTGACGGAAGCCGCCGTGCGTGCAGGACTGACCGAGCGCGAGGCCCGGGCGACGATCGCGTCGGCCGCACGACTGACGAGCCGTTGAGCCACCGGCACACCGGGACCGCCGGAGCGCCGCGACCTCCGGTGCGTCGGATCCGGGCGTCCGGCGGCACCGGACCGGGACGCCCCGGCCCTGGATCGGCCGTGATATGCCTCACATGAGAATGCCGCCAATCGAGGGCACCTGTCCGGCTTGGGTGATTCACCCGCCGTATGAGGCGTCGTCAGTCGCCTTACGGCCCGCACAACTTGCTTCCGCGGCACCGGCGGCGGTCATACGATCACCAGCGACCAGTCGCCCTGCGCGAGGGAAACCGCAGCGGCTGCCCGTGCTCCCGTAGCCCAGACACCGGACCCCAGAGAAGGGTGCTCGTGACACTCCGCCGAACCGTGGCAACGGCCGTCGCCGCTGCCGTGACCACGCCCGCCGTACTGTTCGGCGCCACTCCCGCGTTCGCCGACGACACTCCGACCGCCTCCGTCACCACCCCGGTCGCCGCCGAGGACGCCGCGCAGCGCGCCGGCGTGCTGCGCGGCGGCGCACTGGCCGGCAGGATCGACGCCGGTGAGAACGCCACCGGGCCGCAGGCCGCCGAGCCCTCCGTCGAGGAGCTCGAGAAGGCCGCCGCACAGGCCCGGAAGGCGTACGACGACGCCGTCGCCGCGGAGAAGGCCGCGCTGGCCGCCGTGGAGGCCGCGCACTCCGACGACTTCCCGCTCGCCGTCGTGGCCGAGGCGGCGGCGAAGGCGGCGGCCGAGGCGGCCACCGCCAAGACCAGCGCCGACAAGGCCCTGGCCGATGCCGAGGCCGCCCTCGCCGCGCTGCCCGAGACCGCCGGCCCGGAGGAGAAGGACGCCGCCGAGAAGGCCGTCGCGGACGCCGCCACCGCGGCCGGGACCGCCGCGGACGCCAAGACCGCAGCCGACGAGAAGGCGAAGCGGGCCGCCACCGACCTGGGCGACGCCCGCGTCGCGTCCGTACGGGAGTTGGGCAAGGCCCAGGAGGCCGTGAAGAAGGCCCTGGAGGCCAAGAAGGCCGCCGACAAGGCCCTCGAGGACGCCCTGAAGGAGCCGGAGCCGGTCCCGTGCCGGCCCGAGAGCGAGCTCACCGCGACCCTCTCCGGTCTGCCCACCAGGATCGCCGCCGGTTCGACCGTCGAGACGAAGCTCCGCATCACCAACGGCACGGACAGGACGCTCGACGAGGTCTGGCCCTTCGTCTACGTCCACGGGATCGAGAAGGGCGGCTACGAACCGGTCAACGACCGCATGCACCTGCAGTGGTCGACGCCCACCCAGACCTGGACGGACGCGGGCGACGACTACACCGCCGGTTCCGTCGCCTCGCTGAAGGCCGGTGGCCACGCCGACATCAAGCTGCGACTGACGGTCGACGCCGGCACGCCCGACGCCGCAGGCGCCGCGTTCATCGCCGCCGACTACGTGAACGAGGACGGCACCTGCGGCGGTTCACCGAAGCTGACCCCGTACGACTTCGAGGTCACCGCCAAGCCCGCCCCGTCCGCCTCCCCGTCGCCGGGCGCCACCACGGGCACGCAGACCCAGACCACGACCACGCAGCCGCTCACCACCACGAGCGCCAGCCTCGCCAGCACCGGCTCCTCCGCGGCCCTGCCGCAGCTCGCCGCGGCCGGCGCGGCCGTGGCGCTCGGCGCCGGCGCGGTCTTCGCGACGCGCCGCCGGAAGGCGGACTCCGCGTCCTGACCCCAAGGGCTGTCCCCGCAATCCCCGGCGGGCGCGCGACGACAGCTACGGCACCTCGCCGCGTTGTCGAATCCTCCGCCGCACGCCGGTCCCCAGGGACTGCGGACAGCCCTCGGGCGACGCGGACACGGCGGAGGGGCGCTCCCGCCGGACGGTCTCCAGGGGGCGCCCTTCCGGGCGTGCCGTCAGCGCCTGCTGAAGACGCTGACCGGGCGCTCCTGCCGCTCGCCGTCGACGATGACGTCGACGTACTCGTCGTAGAAGGCGACACGGTCCTTGATGACGCTCACCGCCGGCAGCGGATCGGGATAGCTCCAGGCGATGTCGGGCGGCACGTCGCCCTGCCCCGCCCACGACCAGTACTCGGTCGCCACGCCCTTGTACGGGCATCGGGTGCTCGAGTCGGTCGGGGTGAACAGGTCGAGGCGCACGTCCTCGCGCGGGAAGTAGTAGCGCACCGGCAGATCCGTCTCGAACAGCAGCACCGGGGACCGCGTGTCCGCGACGACCGTGCCCTCGATCTCGACCTGGACACGGCGAGTGCTGGGCAGTGCGTCGACGCGCTTGTGGGGATCACGTGGGTGCACGAAGATCTCCTCCTCCTCTTCGTACCAGTGGTCGAGGACCTCGCGGCCGAACCAGGCGAAGCAGACATACCCGGCCAGCTCCTCGCCGGGGCAGCCCCAGGCCGCGGAACGCACGACCTCGTCGCCCACCACGAGGTCGTAGAAGTCGGTCGCCCCGGCGTGCCTCCGCCCGGGGGGCCGCTCGAACCTCCGCAGCAGATCCATCCGGACGTCCCCGACCGGGAACGCGTAGACCGGCACGGGAACGCCCGGCTCCCACACCAGCACCGGCCGGCGGCTGTCGACGACGGTGACGCCGCCCTTCGTCCCCCGGACCCAGCGTTCACTGGGCTCCCAGACCAGACTGTCCGCCGGGTCGGGACGGCGCCGGACCACCGGTGCGGTCCCGGACGTGCTCCCGGGTACGGCCATGGCCTCATCCTCCGCTCGGTACCGCGTCCTGCGGCCGGTACGGCGCCCTCCGGCCCGCGGGCCGCGCCGCCCTCCTGACCCCTCCACCTTGGGGTTCGGCGATCCCGGGCGCAACGCCGCGTCCCCGCGCCGTGCCCGTACCCGTCGGCCGGGTACGGGGCGCGCCGCGCCCCGTGGCGGCGGGCCCGGAGCACCGCCGCAGCGGGACGGCCGGCGCGCCGGGGGCGGCTCCTCCCGCCCCGTGCCGCCGGCGGGACGCCCGTCCTTGATCGTCCGCCGTCGCGCAACCGCCGTCGTTCCCCGTGCGACTTCTCGACCGTCAGCTGGTTGTCAGCTCGTCCACCAGACCGGTCGCCACCGGCACGGCGATCCCGTGCCGCGCCGCCCTCAGCAGCGCACCGCCGCCATGTGCGTCCGGAGCGGAAAGCCGTAAAGGCGCCCTCTCGCCGACGGGCAGGAGACGGCGTCGCCGGCAGGCGCCCCGTGCCGCGGCGCTGTGTCGGGTGTGGAGTCTCCGGCGCGGGGAAGGCAGGGCGCCGGCCTGACCGGCGTCACAGGGGGAGCCGGCGGTCGGGCCGGACCTCGTGGACGCCACGGCTTCTCCGCCCGGCCTCACCTCCTCCCGCGGCACCGATGCGGCCGCTGCTGCCGATGTCCCGGAGACCTCCGGGACGCTTCGGTGGGAGGTTTGCTGGAAGGGGCGTCTGGGCCGCACTCCGTGCTCCCTGGTCCGGGCCGACGGGAGAGATCTGCTCACCGTCGGCGGCTGGGAGACCGTGATCGGCCCCGCTGCTGCGGTGCGGCACAAGCAGCATGCGCCGTGGATGACGCTCACCGTCGAGCAGACCGGCAAGGATCGGTTCACACATCGGTACCACTGCCGTGGCCCCTGCAGCTCGCCCCGTTCTGGGAGGCGACGTACAACGACGTCTCCGCCGAAGCCGACGACGACGGACTGGTCCTGGCTCACCTCCTCGGCGGCACCTCGGACTGGCACAAGGAGGCCGCCGCGCGCTCATCGGGCGTCTGACCCCTCCGTACGTCCGGCTCCGGCCGCCCGGCACCGGTTCCCGCGTGTCGTCACCGGTGGAGCGCCGATTCTGCACCGGCCGACCGCGATCACCTTTGGTCACAGGGTCCCTACGACCGTGCCGGCCAGACCGGCGCCTGTGCCCGTCCATCGCCGAGTCCGGGACTTCCAGGCGGGCAGTGGCCGAGGCGACCGTCTGTGTGGCGCAACAGGTGATGGACGGCGCACGATGGAGATGCGGCCCAGTGAAGGAGGCATCGTCATGTTGGAGGTCAAGGCCCCCAGTAGGCCGGACGAGAAGCGGGAATTCCCCCATGGCCACCTCGAGGCCGTTCACCTGTCGGGGCTGGACTTCTCGGTGGCGACCTTCGATCCCGGCTGGCGGTGGTCACAGGACGTCGCACCGATCGCCGGGACCGAGAGCTGCCAGTTCCATCACAACGGGATGGTGGTGCAGGGGCGGCTGCACATCCGCATGGACGACGGAGCGGAGACCGAGGTCGGTCCCGGGGAGGTCTTCGTGTGTTCCCCCGGGCACGATGCCTGGACGGTCGGCGACGAGCCGTGTGTGGCCTACGACTTCGCCGGTCAGACGGCGAAGGACTACGCGAAGCCGAAGTAGGGACCACTCAGAGCGCGATCGGCCGTACCGCAGGGCCTCGTCGACGATCTCCTCCGCCGATACACCGTCGGCCGAGGGGCGGAAGACCGAGCCGCTGACTCCGGGATGCGTCACGTTCACTTCAAGGAGACGCAGGTAGTAGTCACTCTCCAGGTCACCCGCGAGGAGTCGGCCAACGACTTCGACGAGCTCCGCCCTGGTGATGTCCGCAACCCGCGGGCGAGCCGGCCGGGCCGCTTCCCTGGCGAACTCCTCCACACTCCGGCCTCCCCGGTACTCGGCGAAGTCGTAGGCCACGTAGTCGTGACCGGTCATCGCGTTGAAGGCCCGGATCGCCTCCTCGGCACCCTCGCAACGGTCGGACACGAGGGCAGCGATCCGGTCGATCTCAGCGCTCAACTCATCCAGCTGCGGCTGGGGCGGCGGGCTCCGCGGCTTTGCGCAGCCACGATGGGGCGAGCCTCGAAGATCGGGGCCCGCATCGGGCCGATACCGGTCAGGCCCATCAGGCTGCCCGATTTCACTGACCAGCGTACGGGCCCCTATAGCTCGCCCCATGACAGCTACACGCCCAAAGCCGCGACTCCGACCTTCGCTGTACGGTGCCCCTGCTAAGGGGTCACAGTGCTTGATCAGAACTGGAACGACGACACCGACTACAGGTCGGCTGTGAGACGGACACGGATCATGATGGCGATCGCCTTGGTCGTCGCCCTGCTGGTGATCGGGATCGGCGTCGTCGCCATCTTCGGTGCATCGCTGTTCTTGGACCTGGCCGAGACACTCAGCCGGTAGCCGTGCCCCCTGGCGTGCCCCATCAAGCGGGAAGCCACGGGGAACAACAGTCGTCAGCAGGCAGCGGCAGCACAGCGGCCCCCGACCGAGTTGCCTGTTCAGGGGCCGTTCACCTGCGGTGGGTGTGGGATTTGAACCCACGGTGACATCGCTGCCACGACGGTTTTCAAGAGAGTGCTGGCTGCGGGAAGCATCTACCTGGTGGATGACCTGCACGTTCCCTGCCCCCGGGGCCCGTCACCGCCGACGGCGGTCCATACCTGGTCCACTGGCCCCGAAAGGTGAGTTCTACCGCTGTGGTCCCTGGCAGACGAGTATGCCGCCCAGGCACGTGACGCGGAAAGCGCCCTCTGCCTGAATGATCTCGTTGACCCGCTCCCGTGCACGCTCGATCGTCTCCAGGAACGGAACACCCATCTTGTCCGCCCAGGCTTCGTATGAGGCCAAGTGCGCGACGACCGGTTCAGCGTCGGTCACCTCGATCACCCCGGGGAGGGGGATCGTGCGGATGTCGCCGAAAACCGCTCCGAGGATCGTCGGGGCATCCTCCAGGGTGAAGCGGGCGGACAGCTGCACTCGTGCCGGCCCCTCCGGAATGCCGAGCACATCCCCCGCGGCTTGGCGCCAAAGGTGCTCCAGTTCCCGCTTGTCGGTCTGGCTGTTGGTGGAGACGATCGCGATGCCGCCGGGCGCGAGTACACGGCCCAGCTCCCGCACGGCCTGGGCCTGGTCCTCGACGTGGTACAGCATGTGTAGCGCAAGGACCGCGCCGAGGACTCCATCGGCGATGGGGAGCTGTTGGACGTCCGCGACGACGGCTACCGGGATGGCACCGAGGATGCCGTGGGACACGTCCATGGGCAGCACGGCCAAGTCGGGACGGTCCTCCCGTACCCGGGCGACGAACTTGCCGTTACCGCAACCCACATCCGCGACCGCGCCGTGTATGCCGACCAGTTCGTTCACCACGATGCCCGGAAGATCATGCCGCGGCGTCTGCCACTGGTAGAGGGACTGGCGCGCGGCCAAGTGCTGACCCGTGCCGTACGCCTTGCTCGAAAGAAGGTTGCGGTCGGTGACCAAATGATCATGCTTGGGCTGGGTGGTCATCGGGACTCCGTGGGGTTGCTGGCGAGAGCAGGCCGGACGGTCACCTCGTGGATGTGCGCGCGGAGACTGACTGCCGACTGTGCGCCACGGTACGGCTCGCTTCCGAGGAGTGCGGCCAGATTGCGAAGCCTGATGGTGATGCTCGCCGTATATCCCTCGGCGGTGAACACCTCCGAGAGCTTCGCAGCGGCTCCCTCGACCTCACCGCTGGCAAGGTAGGCCGTGGCCAGGTCCAGATGGGCGGCCTGTAGATCGCCGGGGGAGCGCTCGCCTTCCGGCCCAGCCTGGTACAGCTCCACGGCACGATCGGACGCGCTTATGGCGTGCCGGATCTGCTCGTCGCCCCCGACGGCCAACAGCGTGGTCCCGGCGTAGGTCCACTGCTTGGCCTCGGGGAACGAGAAGACCCCGGGCAACTCGTCGGGTCCCGCAGCACCCCGCGCCTCCTGGGCCAGTGCCAGTATCCGCAGCGCGCTGCGGTTGTCGCCCTCGGCTGCGCGAGCCCGTGCCTCCAAGCTCAGCAGCCGGGCTTTGATAGTTCCCGTGCCGGGGCCTCGACCCTCGCTCTGGCCGGCCTGCGCAAGGTCTCCTGCCCGCCGGTAGTCCCCCGCCCAGTAGGCGGCCAGTGACTGGAACGACCGTGCCCACGCGCGTAACGGTGAGTGCTCGGAGATCTCCGCGCACTGCACCACAGTGCGGGCATGCGTAGCTGCGGCGGAGCGGTCCCCCAGGTCGAGCGAAACATGCGCCGCGAGACCGGATAGCCACCCCGCGACCACGTACAGGTGCCGAGTCTGGCTGGGCTGCTGTCGGCCCTCCAGCAACCGGAACACCTCAGTACGAGCCGTGCGGATCTCCGGGACTAGGAGAGACAGAGGACGGCTGACGAAGTCCCGCGCGAGTCGTTCAACGTCCGCGTCGAACTCCTCCAGCACGAGGGCGTTGACGTTGGTCTCCGCCGCATGCCGAGTCAACCGGGCGGACAGCTCCGTATCGGCGGCCAGCGATCGGACATCATCAGGCGGGGTCTCTGCGGCCGGCCTTTCCTCTGGTGCGGCGGACCCCTTCGGATAGAGGCCCAGCTCCGCCTCGTTGGCGACCTGGAACACCACGCACAAGGCCGCCCTGTATTCGCCGGAAGGCCACGTGATGGCTCCACGCTCAAGACGGGACACCCAGTTCGCATCGAGCTCCGGATCGCGCCCGGTTGCGGCCTGAACCTGAGCGCAGACGCGCTCCGCGACCTGGGCCTGAGTCCATCGCTGGGCGTCTCTGCGTCTACGAAGAGCTTCGTTCGCCATCATCCCGCCGTCCGCTGGTCGAGTCGGGCGCCGAAAGCGTAGCCGCAATCTGCCTTCTGGGTGCCTGCAACGTGCCTAGAGGAATGCCCTGTTGGGCGCCTGGCCAGCGGAGTTGACTGATCTCAGCCGCCCGGAGAGGCGGCCTCCCCATCGCAGCGGGCCGCAGGACCGTCCGCAACGTCACACCTGCGGCCCGCTGTGTCCCTGGATTGCAGAGCCCGACCGAGACCGAGGTAAGGCGCAGTGTCCACGAAGAGCCGCAATCGTCAGCGTCAGACCGTGCCCGGCTGGGTCAGCGAAGGCACCCTCATCCGTGACCCGGTGAAGGGCCGCACCGGCATCGTGCAGTTCATCGGCGAGTTCGAGGACCCGAAGACTCGTGTGGTCATGCAGAACGCCGTCTTCGCCCGGCCGGAGGGCGGTGGGGTGGAGTGGGTGGTCGAGGACCCCTCCAGCCTGGAACGCGGCTGACCGCACGCGCCCCCTGGGGCTGGCGTCAACAGCTCGCCGTCTTCCTGTACGTCGTCGCGGTCAGCGTCCTGGTGGTCGCCCTGGCCGTAGCTGGAAATTCGAGGAGCTGAACCACAGATTTCCCTCCGGTCCCCCGGGGGGACCCATCGAGATCAGGAAGGAGTACGGGATGAACGAGAACGCTCCCACCGAGCAGACCAGCGGTCTGCTGATCGGTGTCCGCCGCATCGCCGCGGCCCGCTCGCGTGCCGAGGAAGCCTCGGACAACACGGGCGGCAAGTCGGACATGAACGACACCTGATCGACCGAGGAGACCCACGGTGATTGATTCGGCATCGTGGGCCGAGCGTCTGGGCGGGGACACGTTCCTCGCCCAGACGTGCTTCCGGGTCCACAAAGTGATCCGCTCCAACGGCACCACCTTCCCCTCGCCGCTGACCTGGGACGACCTCAACGAGATCGTGGCCGCTCACCGGCTCGAACCGCCTCGGATGCGGCTCTCGCGTGCTGGGCAGGCTGTCCCGGCCACGGCATACTCGATCCTCCGCACGAACCGTCGCGGGGTGTCCTGGTACCAGCCCCAGCCTGCCGAGTTCCATGCCCGGCTCGCCGAGGGCGCGTCCCTGGTCATCGACGCGATCGACCAGATCCACCCGCCCGTCCGGGAAGCCGCCGCCGGCCTCGAACGGTTCTTCCGCACCCCCGTGCAGGTCAACGCGTACGCCTCGTGGACCGCCGAGGAAGGCTTTGGCACCCACTGGGACGACCACGACGTGGTGGTGCTCCAGCTCGAAGGCTCCAAGCGGTGGAAGATCTACGGCCCCACCCGGCAGTCCCCCGCCTGGCGCGACATGGAAGCACCCGAGGCCCCGACCGGCGAGCCGATCGCGGACATCGTCATGACGCCCGGCGACCTGCTCTATCTCCCGCGCGGCTGGTGGCACGCCGTGAGCGCCGACCAGGGCACCGCTTCCCTCCACCTCACCTTCGGACTCGCCACGCAGACCGGAGCCGAGTTCCTGGGCTGGCTGTGCGACGACCTGCGGGCGAGCGTGACCGTCCGGGCGGACGTACCGCGTTTCGGCACCCCGGAGGAGCGTGCGGACTACCTGGCTGCCGTACGGAGGGACGTACTGGCCGCCCTGGACGACCCTGCGGTTCTGGCCCGCTGGGAAACGTCCCTGGACGCGACGCACCCCGGGCGCCCGCGCCTGTCGCTGCCACACCTCACCGCCGTTCCTGCCGAACCGGGCATCACCGTGCAGGCCACGGTGCCCCGTGCCCGGATCGAGGACGACCAGGCCGTGACCTTCGCCGGGGCAGGGAACGAGTGGACCTTCGCCCTCTCCGTCGCCCCGGTCCTCCGCCTGCTCGCTGGTGGCCCGCCGGCCACCCTCGCGGACCTGGCCGCCGAGTCCGGCCTCACCCTCGTCCAGGTGGCGGAGGTCGTCTCCGCGCTGGTTGCCGGTCAAGCCGTCGCCGTGGTCGGGGGCTCCTCTTGACCGCTTCCCTGGGGCTGGGAACGTACCGGGTGCGCGCTGTCGAACAGGCGGCTCGCACTGCGTGCGCCGACGGGCTCGTGTGGATCGACACCGCCCCCAACTACGGCAGTGCCCACCAGTCGCTCGGCTCCGTCATCGCCGACCATCCGCGCGCCATGGTGGCGACGAAGACGGGCTTCTTCACCCCGGATGAGGGCGCGGCTGCTCTTCGGGCCGGGGTCCTCACCGCCGCCCAGGTCCGGGCAGGACACAGCCTCGACCCCGGCTTCGTCCGCTGGCAGACGGAACGGTCCCTGGTCGCTCTCGGCCGGATCGACCTCGTGTTCGTCCACAACCCGGAGCACGCCGGCCTTCGACCCTCGGAGCTGCATTCGGCGCTTCGTGAAGTGTTCGCGGTGTTGGAGGAGTTCGCTGCTGCGGGCCGGATCGGCGGGTACGGCGTGGCCACCTGGTCGGGGTTCCAGCATGACGCCTTCTCCGTGTCCGAACTCCTGGGGCTGGCCATGGAGGCCGCTGGTTTGGGTGAACATCACCTCCGGGCCGTCCAACAGCCGGTCAGCCTCGTCGTGGCAAGGCCGATCGCCCTCGCCCTCGACGGCAGGGGCCCGCTCGTCCTGGCTCGTGCGGCGGGCCTGATCACCTTCGGCTCCTCGCCTCTGCACGGCGGCGAACTGCCCGGCCTCGTCACACCAGAACTCTCCGAGTTCATCCGCCCGGGGGCCTCTCCGGGCACCGCTTGTCTCCTCGCTGCGGCCTCCTGCCCGAGCCTGGACGTGGTACTGCTGTCTGCTGGCACCGCTCCCCACTGGGCCGCCGCAAAGGCAACCGTTGCCGCCCCGCTCGATCCGGGCCACCTCAGGAAGGTCACCGATGTACTCGCCCAAGGATGAGACCACCAGGGCACGCATGGAGGACGCCCTGGCCCACGCCGCTGCCCATCTCTCCACCACAACGACGGGGGCGCCGGCCTGGGGATGGCTGGGCCGCACCATCGGCAGCCGCACCGCAGGCGGCCACTGGCTCCGCGTCCACTGCGGCGAGGCAGCCAAGACCCCCGCCACCCGGAACGAGGGGATCGCCCTCGCCGAGGAACGGGTGTCCGACAAGGTGTCCCGCCCGCACCTCCACGACCTGCACCGCTGGGACGGCGGCGCGTACGTCTTCGAGGCGGAGCTGATCGACTACATCGCCCAGCCCGTCATCTCCCCGGAAACACCCGACCTCACCGCGGATCCGGGCCTGCCGGACTCCTGGTGGACGACCCTGCGGGAGAGCCTGGACGCCCTCAGCACCGCCGAACCGCCCCGTGAGACCATCCGCCAGTCCTGGGCCGACCGGGTCTTCCCCGAGTTCCTGGGCATCCCCGCCCCGGCCATCACCGAACGCGTCACCGGGCACGCCGACCTACAGTGGGCCAACCTCACCCATGACCCGCTCGTCATCCTGGACTGGGAGCGCTGGGGCGCCGTCCCTGTCGGCTACGACTCTGCGATGCTCTACGTCAACAGCCTCCGCGTCCCCGCCGTCGCCGACCGCATCCGTGCCGAGTTCGCCCACATCCTCGACACCCCCGCCGGCCGGATCGGCGAACAGATCGCCCTCGCCGAAATGCTCCAGGCCGTGGGCCGTGGCTGGTACGTCGAGCTGGCCCCGCTCCTACGCCGACGCGCGGAGGAACTGACGGGCGTCCGTTCTCCGGCCCCGGCCCATCCGACCGCCTGATTGGCGCCTCCCATACGAGCCCCAGCGCACCCCTCCGCGCTGGGGCTCGCGTGCGTTAACTCCCGCCCCGTCTTTGGCATTTGGTGACGGCTGCCGCGCTTGCGCATCGCGGTCGGCCGGAGCGGCTTTGGCCGGTGTCCTGTTCGGGTTGGGGTCGGGCATGGTCAGGGGGCCGTACGCTGCCCGGCAACTCGGGCAGGCTTGTCCCCTGCCCGCAATGTGTCCGAGTGGCCCCCTGGCCTTGCTCGACGCGGGCCCCGGGCCGAACAGGTGGGTAAAGCCGTGGAAGCCGTCCGCCCCGGCCACAGGGGGTTGGCCGGTGGGCTCGGGCTGGTGGCGGGGCTGCCCGGGGTGGATGTCGGGGCGTCGTGTTCGGCTGCTTGGTGCGGAGCTGTCTGGTGGCCCGGTCGGACTTCCGTGCGGGTCTGGTGCGTCCGCTCCTTCGGGCTGCGCGCTGAGCGGTTGGGGGCCGGTGCCAGCGGGGCGGTAGACAGGAGCGGGCGGCGGCCCCGGGCCGCCAGCGCGCGCGGCCCGCGTCAGCGGGCCGCCTTGATCCAGTAAAGAAACTCTGAACAGCTCCGCCGCGCGGGCCCCTTGACCAGCCCCATACCGATGCGCTGACTGCCGTGTGCCCATGAATCCGGGGATCTCTGCCGCGGCGTCGCCGAGGACGGCCGCCTCTTCCGTGCGGTCCAGGGCGGACACCTCCTGTCGAAGGAGTACGGGGAGGTCTGGATCCAGTAAAGAAACTCTGAACAGCTCCGCCGCGCGGACCCCTTGACCAGCCCCATACCGATGCGCTGACTGCCGTGTGCCCATGAATCCGGGGATCTCTGCCGCGGCGTCGCCGAGGACGGCCGCCTCTTCCGTGCGGTCCAGGGCGGACACCTCCTGTCGAAGGAGTACGGGGAGGTCTGGCAGGCCGCGCGGGAGGAGGTTCCGACAGGGCCTGAAGCTGCTTCGCCCCTGGCGAATGTTCCGTACTCGCTGCGGCACGCTGGTGTCTCACTCTGGCTCGACTCGGGCGTCTCGCCCGCCGAGGTCGCCCGTCGCGCTGGCCACAGCATCGCGGTCTTGTTCCGCTTTTACGCCAAGGCCATCCACCGCAACCAGCATCGCTCGAACCAGCAGATCGAGCGGGCCTTGGAAGCAGCCGACGACGAGTAGCAGCCCTCCTCCACTCGCAGCCGCCCTTGGCGTGACAGCCACGAAGGCGCCACCTCACCGATACCGGGAGAGGTGGCGCCTTCGCGTTGTCGGGCACATGGCCCACACATGGCCCACAGCGGTGGTCGTGAACTGCGCTTTCTCGTCCTCCGCGGACCGGATCTTGGTCCACGCCTGGTCCACAGACACTGATCAACGACGTGACAGAGGCGAATCACGGTGAGACAGGTCCGTGGGAAAGGGGCGCCCCGGAATCGGAACACCCCTTGTGACCAGCACATACGCTGACCTGGCGGTGGGTGTGGGATTTGAACCCACGGTGACTTGCGCCACGACGGTTTTCAAGACCGTTCCCTTAGGCCGCTCGGGCAACCCACCTCCGTCCCGCCTACCAGGGGCGGAACGGCTACAGAGTACCGGGCTCGGGCGTCGCGCGGGCTCCTTGGTCCACACGGGGTCCACTGGCTGGCTTCTGGCTGTGAGGGCCAACGGCCAGACACTCCTGTGGCTGCTTTCGGCTCTACCTGGTCACCACCGCCGAGGGCATGCCCGTCACCTGGTGCCTGGCCAACCCGAAACTCGGCGAGCGGGAGGTGATGGCCGCACTCTGGAACGCGACCACCGCCTCGTCCGGGCCGGGCAGGTGATCCTCGCCGACAAGGATCGGCCTGGCGGGAGGCGGACACCAAACCTCTTGCTGCCGGGTTCCGGCAAACACCTGTGTGCGGATCATGCTGTGGTCCCGCCTACGTGCCGGGGAAGGCACTGTGGCTCAATATGCCCACCCGCGAACGGGGGCGGAAGCGGAAGGGAGGCCCGGTGAGCAGGAGCAAGAGAGCGGAGGCGCGGCGGCGTCGGCGCGCATGGTGGAACCGGGCCTGGGGGCTGCTCGTGGTGCCGCTGGCCGTCATGGCAGGCGCGACAGGCGTCGTGGTCCTGGTCACCGTGCCGGACTCGGTGAACGAGGTACGGGCCTTTCGCTCCGCCCGGCCGTGCACCTTCCCGGCGGCCGTCGCGGCCGACTGCCTGCGCACCTACCCCGCGACGGTGCGCGGAACGGCCGTCGAGAACCAGGGCCGGAGTCAGCTGTATCTGCTCAAGCTCGACGGCCCGCCTCCGATTCCCGCGGAACTCGACATGGACGACGAGGTCCCGCTGCTGAAGCATCTGCGTAAAGGCGACCACGTCACGGTGACCGTCTGGCGCGACTACGCGACGGCCGTCACCAAGGACGGCGTGACCCAGGAGTCCACCGACACCCCGGAGGGTTGGCCCGAAATCCAGACTGCCTTCGCGCTCGACTTGCTGACCGTGGGAGGCTACGGCGGTTTCGCGGGGGCCACGGCGGTACGCCACGCACGGCGGCGATCACTGCCCGACTGGGTGGCACCCCGGGGCCGATGGACCATGGGAGCCGTATTCGCCTCTGTGCCGGCGGGCATCATCGGTTACGAGACCGGAACCGGACCGGTAGTCGTGGCGCTGCTGTGGCTGGCGCTGCTGCCCGCGGTCTGGCTCGTCGTCGAGCGCCGGGAGAGACACAACCCCGGACGACACAGCCGCAGACCCGCCCCCAGCAGGGCCGCCGACACCGGCACCTGGCCCCGCTACCTGGCGAACTGGTAGCGGTCTGTGACGAGTGCGTTCTGGGCTCTGGATCGGGTTCTGGGCGGGCAGCGGCGTCCGACTCGGTTCCAGAAGTGGGTGGGCCGACACCCGATCAAAGCCGGTTTGTGCGTGGGCGCCCCCGCCGCGCTCTTCTTTGTGCTCTTCTTCGTAATGCTCTCTGATGAGGCGGAGTTGGAGGACATCCTCATCGCGACGCTCTTCGGGCTGTCCCTAGGACTCATCTTTGGTCTCACAGCGGCGTCAGAGCGGCTCCGGCAGCGCAGGCTCAAGCGTCTGGGGATATGGGACGGATCCTGAGCAGGTCTTGCTCGGCCTGCGCAGGAAACATGCGAGGAGGGAGGGCGGAGATGTCGCGAAATGTGGGGGAGTTCTTCGATAGTCCGGGCTGGATGAGTCTCAACATTCTGCTCTATGGGTGGGCGGCCGCCAGTAGCGGCACCCGAGCCCTGGCTGCGGTGCATCGCGGCGTTCGGTCTGGCGGCCTGGGTGGCGTTGCTGACAAGGCACCTCTTTCAACGTACCCGCGGCCGTGGGACTACTGAACACTCGGATGAATCGGGATCCTGAAGACGGCGCTGCTGCGGACGACGGCAGGTCTGGGCCACCATAGGGGAGGCTGGCCCAGGCATCGGGGTATTCACTGACTTGGAGCACTGCACACGCAGCGTGCGGTCTGGGTACCGTCAACCTCGATTCTTCGGTGGCGTGACGGCGTCGCCGTGTGCGGCTGGCTGCCCGGTATGTCCCGTGCCGTGTCGGGACTGGCCGTCGCGTGACGCTGCGGGGCGTCGGGTTCCACGGGCCCCGGGGGTGCTGCGGTCCTCTCCTCTCCGGTGTCGTCGGGGTGGTGGCCGGTCGTCAGGTACGGGCCGGGAGTTCGGTGGCTCGCTTCCAGGCGGCGGTGAACGCTGCCGCCCAGGGCCAGGTGCGGTCAAGGTGGAGGGTGCGGCGGCGGGCGTGGGAGGTGAGGCGGGCGGGCAGGTGGTAGAGCTTCCTGCGGATCGTCTCCGGTTCGGCGGCGGCGAGTTCGGGCTCGTCGTGCAGGAGGAGGAGCCGGGTCCAGGCGTCGAGGTCGGCGGCGAGCGTGGCGGCCAGCACCCAGGCGGCGTTGAACTGCCAGGATTTCGAGGGCAGCAGCCCGAGGCCGACCCGCTTGATCGCTTTGACGCGGTCCTCGACCTCGGCGTGATCGCGGTACAGGGCGTCGACGAACCAGACCTGGCCGGAGCCGGGTACCCCTGAAAGTCCCTGGTGGGAGGGGATGTTCGTGGCGACGATCTGGTAGCGCCAGCCGGTGCGTTTCTCGAAGGCGGTCAGCTTCTTCGCATCCCGGCGCGAGGGCTTGACCCGGCGCACGATCAACCGCATCCCCTGGGGCCAGCCGGTCAGGTCACGGACCCCGGTCAGCTCAGCGACCTGGTAGGACAGCCATTCGCCGTCGGGGCCCTTGATCTCGTGCAGTTGGCCGTCTTGCCGCAGCGCCGCCGTCCACACCTTCTCCGGCAGCCGGGCGATGGCCTTCTCGTCGGCGTCGTTGATGGCCCAGCCGGTCACCCAGCGCACCCGGCGCCGGCTGGTGGTCAGGCTCTGGAGGTGGCCGAGGACGTCGTGGCTGAAGGCCGCGCCGTCGATCCGTATCAGCAGCTTCGACCACAGCGGCAGCGGGAGCTGCCGAAACGCCGAGGCCAGGACACTCTTGTGGTCGTCGACATCGTTCGGCGGCGCGTTGCCGGGTCGCAGCAGCATGGCGACACACTCGCGGGTGTTGGCCACCCACGCTCCCAGCGGCATGCGGCCGAAGCTGCCCTTGAAGGTGCCGGCCGCACCCTCCTTCTTGCTGCTACAGGTCACGATGGTGGCGTCGAGGTCGAGGACGTACCAGCCGGTGAGTTCTCTGCCGCACACCGCGATCCAAGGGAAGCCGCCGGGGCGCAGGGCGAGCAGGGTCCACACCATGCGCCGGACCACGGCGCGCACGCGCTCGATCCGCGCCGCCACCGGACCGTCGATCGCCTCCAGAGTGCGGCGCAGGGTGCTGTCCGAGACCGGCCGCGGGAACAGGCTCTTCCAGTGGTGCTGTAGTTGCTCGGCTTCCAGGATGTTCGTCGCGCCGAGCACGATCGCACAGGCCAGCTGGACCAGCGCCATGCCCCGGTCACGCCAGCCAGGCCCAGTGCCCTTCGGCAGCGCCGCGCTGAGCACGGTGGCCAGGCCGACGCGGTCGGCGACCTTCCGCAGCAGCACCACGCCCGCGTGGCCGGTCAGGTTCTTGCCATCGGCCCGCACGGCAAGCCGGTGATCCCATTCGGTAGCCTGCACCTGTTGGGTGTCTCTTCTCTGCGACGGTTTTGATCTAGGAAATCCAGATCATCGCAGGTGGGAGGCACCCTTCTTCTGTCGGGGCATCAAGTCACGGCCGTAGCTGAATACATGAGGTCAAGGGAAGAAGCCCCGACGGATGGAGCACGATGCGGCAAGCCCGTCAAGCCCCGCGTCCTGGTACCCACGCTGAAGGTCACGCATGACGCGTTCGGGGTGATCGCGCGGGCGACCTGTCTGCCGGGCGGCGGCCTGGCGCAATATCAGAAAGCGGCCCCCTACCTGGCTGATGCCTGGCGTATGACCCGCGTGTCAGCACTGCCGGGAGACAAGCCCGGACACGTCATGCTGCGCGGGGTGCGCGTAGACCCGCTGATCACGCCAACGACTCACGTGCCCACCGACGCCGGGAGTGTCTAATATCAACGACACACCCACTACGGCCAACCGCCCTGGGGAGGTGGCCAATCTCCGGGAAGAAGACTTCACCTTGTCCGAAGAGGGCTGGGGAGAAGTGCTGCTGTCCACGAGCACACCCCGCGTCGGCTCCGGGTGGACCGACACAGGCGAGTCGTTCGATACGCGCGGCCTGAAGAAGCGGGCCCGCAAGGCAACCCGGCCTGTGCCGATTCCCCCCGTGCTCGTGCGCCTGGTCCGCGAGCACATCAAGGAGTTCGGCACCGCTGAAGACAGCCGGCTGTACCCTGCGGCCCAGGGTGGCGGCCTGCTGTCCAAGGAGTACGGGGAGGTTTGGAAAGCGGCTCGACTCGCGGTGCTGACCGAATCCGAAGCGGCTTCCCCCCTGGCTGACGTGCCGTACTCCCTGCGTCATCTGGGCGTCTCGCTCTGGCTTGAGTCCGGCGTCTCCCCAGCAGAAGTCGCACGCCGGGCAGGCCACAGCATCGCAGTCTTGTTCCGCTTCTACGCCAAGGCCATCCACCGCAATCAGCAGCGCGCGAACGAACAGATCGAGAGGGCCTTGGAGGCTGACGACGGCGAATAGACCGGCGGCGCTTCGACCACAGGCGCCATCCTCACCCCTACCAGGAAGAGGGTGGCGCCTTCTCGCCGTCTCGGAATGGCGTCAACTTTGATTGACGGACTGGGTTGTGGTCAACCATGGTTGACGCATGGATGTGAAACAGTTGACCGAACTCGCGGCGTCGACGACCGACCACGACCCGTTGGTGGGATTGGGCGCCGTGGCGCAGCTCCGCACCGAGATGGAGCGCATCGAAGCTGTACTGGTGCGCCGCGCCCGCAACAACGGCACCACGTGGCCGCAAATCGCTGCCGTCATGGGCGTCTCGAAGCAGGCGGTCCACAAAAAGCACGGCGGCCGACGCCTGTTCGACGGTCGGTCATGACCGCCGCGATCCATGGCGACGAGAGGCTCGCTGCCAGGCTCGGCGAACTATTAGGCCCACGCCACCCCGTCGCCGCGGCGGCCGTGGTCTCTCCTCGTGGCATGGCAGTGGTCGGCCGCGGCACCGACCTCAACGCCGACTTCGAGATCGGCTCGATCTCGAAGGGCGTCACCGGGCTGCTGTACGCCGACGCGCTCACCCGAGGCGAGATCGACCCTGATGCGACCCTTGGCGAGCTGCTGCCGCTGGGCGACGTCCCCGCCGCGCGAGTGACACTGCGGTCGCTGAGCACGCACCGGTCCGGCCTGCCCCAGCTGCCCAAGTCCGCGCAACCATGGCGGCGCACCATCGCCCTGTGGCGACGCGGAACCAATCCTTACGGCGAGGATCTCGAACAGCTGCTCGACCAGGCCCGGGACGTTCCGCCGGGCAAGCCGCGGCCCCGCTACTCCAACTTCGGGTTCGAGCTACTCGGCCACGCCCTCGCCCATGCCGCCGCGACGACCTACCCCCAGCTCGTCCACCGGCGCGTCGCCACCCCGCTGAAACTCGACTGCTTCTATGCCCCGGGCACGGTCGACCAACTTCGCCTCGGCGCGCTCAACGGCAGAAGCCGCCGGGGGCGACCGCGGCAACCCTGGACCGGCGAGGGACTCGGACCGGCAGGCGGCATCCGGGCCTCCATCACCAGCATGGCCCGCATGACAGCAGCGATGCTCGACGGCAGCGCCCCGGGCATCACCGCACTCGATCCGATCGCCCCGTTCGGCACGGACGCCTACATCGGCGCCGCATGGATCACGGTCCAGGTGAAAGGCCAACCGATCACCTGGCACAACGGCGGAACCGGCGGCTTCCGGTCCTGGCTCGGACTCGACCGCAGCACCGGCACTGGCGTCGTCATCCTCTCGGCCACCGCCGCACCAGTCGACCGTCACGGGTTCGCACTTCTGGCTGAGCACAGCCGCGACAACGGCTGATGACACACGGGACGCCCCTTAGCCGTGTTTGAGACTGTCGGCGGTGCGGGGCAATGCGGCTGGTCTCCGGCGGCCTGGCGGAGGAGTTCGAGCGGTTGCGAGCCGAGCCGGCTACCGCGTGGCGCGCTGGGTGTATCGACCCGCGGGGTTGTCGACGCGTGTCAATACACCCAGGCCGCTGACCAGCAGGTTCCCGGCCCCCGTCCGCCGGTTCTTGGTCCACGCCTGGTCCACACGCACTGATCCACAACGCGACACGGCCGGATCAGAGTGAGACAGCCTCCACGCAGAAGGGGCACTCCTTCTGACCAGCACGTCTGTGACCTGCGGAGGTGGTGGGATTCGAGCCCACGGGGACGCTTTCACGTCCTCACGTTTTTCAAGACCGTTCCCTTAGGCCGCTCGGGCAACCCACCTGCGCCCCGCTTCACCTGCTGCGGGGCGGGCTACAGCCTACCGGCTCGCGGATCTCCCGTGAGGCGGCCCGGGAAGAGTCGCCCGGAGGTGCCGGACCCGGTGGGGCAGGGCGTGGCTCGGCCGTGGCCGAGCGTCGGCCCGGCGGTGGCTCAGCGGTCGGCGATGTCCTCGCGGAGACCGTCGGAGAACTCCCACCACGAGAGGGGAAGCCAGTCGCCGTCGACAAAGGCATCCACCGTGGCGCCACGACCGCGGACCGTCACCGTCGTACCGGCCGGGTACGTGGCTCCGGAGAGGCCCGGTACGGGGACGAGCAGGGTCCCTAGCCTCTGTGCTGCCACTTTCTCACCCTCCCGTTCGGTTGACTCGGTGCGGTACCTGGAGGCACCACCCGGCGTGGGGATTCCTCCTGAGATTACCGGCTTGTCCGATCCTTCGGGCCGGAGAATCATGAGACATGTGCCACAAGTGGGTCACCAGTGAAAGGGAGGGGTGGGGGGCGGGGGCATAGCCACGCACGTATCGCCAGCGGAGGTCACAGCTATGAAAGCCGTTGTGTACAAGGAACCGTTCGAGGTGGCCGTCGAGGACGTCGAGATGCCGCGGATCCACCACCCGAACGACGTGATCGTACGGGTCACCTCCACCGCGATATGCGGCTCCGACCTGCACATGTACGAGGGCCGTACCGCGGCGGAGCCGGGCATCGTCTTCGGCCACGAGAACATGGGGATCATCGAGGAGACAGGTGACGGCGTCACCTCGCTGAAGCAGGGCGACCGGGTGGTCATGCCCTTCAACGTCGCATGCGGGTTCTGCATGAACTGCGTGGAGGGGTACACCGGGTTCTGTCTGACCGTCAATCCCGGGTTCGCCGGCGGCGCTTACGGCTACGTCGCCATGGGCCCCTGGCCCGGCGGCCAGGCCGAGTACCTGCGTGTCCCCTACGCGGACTTCAACTGCCTGAAGCTGCCCGCGGGGAACGAGCACGAGACCGACTTCATCCTGCTCGCGGACATCTTCCCCACCGGGTACCACGGCTGCGAACTCGCCCAGGTGCGCCCCGGCGAGAGCGTCGCCGTGTACGGCGGCGGACCGGTCGGCCTCATGGCCGCGTACTCGGCCCTGCTGCGGGGAGCCAAGAAGGTCTTCGTCGTGGACCGTGTCCCCGAACGCCTCGAGAAGGCACGGGAGATCGGCGCGACGCCGATCAACTTCGCCGAGGGCGACCCGGTGGAGCAGATCAAGGAGCAGACCGAGGGCATCGGCACCGACAAGGGCGTGGACGCGGTCGGCTACCAGGCGACGGTGCGCGACACGGGACGCGAGGAGCCCGCGACCGTGCTGAACTCGCTCATCGGCACCGTCAGGGCCACCGGAATGCTCGGCGTACCCGGGCTGTACGTACCCTCCGACCCCGGCGGTCCGGACGAGCAGTCCAAGCACGGCATGCTCAGCGTCGCGATCGGCAGGCTCTTCGAGAAGGGCCTGAAGATGGGCACCGGACAGTGCAACGTGAAGCGCTACAACCGGTACCTGCGCGACATGATCATCGAGGGCAGGGCGACGCCGAGCTTCGTCGTCTCCCACGAGCTGCCGTTGGACCAGGCCCCGTCGGCGTACGAGAAGTTCGACAAGAGGGTCGAGGGCTACACCAAGGTGGTGCTGCACCCGTAGCACCACCGGGTCGGCCACGGCTCCCCGGCGGCGACGCACGGCCACGGGGAGACCACGGGGGCAGAACCCCACGACGAAGGGGCTGCCGAGTGGATCGGCAGCCCCTTGGTCCCGTTCACCGGCCGGAAGCCACCCGGGTCAGCCGTCACCCTCGCGCTGGCCCAGCGTGACCGTGGCCGTGACCTCCCGTCCGTCCCGCTCGTAGGTGATCCGGACCTGGTCTCCGGGCTTGTGGGTCCAGATCTCGCTGATGAGCGTCGGACCGCTGTCCACCGGCTTGCCGTCGAACTTGGTGATGACGTCGCCGGGCCTGAGCCCCGCCTTGGCCGCCGGGCCGTTCGGGGTGACGGCCGCCGTGCCGCCCGCGCCTTCCCGGGCGATCGTCGCGCCGCCGCCCCTGTCCGTCATGTTCACCGTCGCCCCGATGACGGGGTAGACGGGCTTTCCCGTCTTGATGAGCTGGTCGGCAACGTTCTTCGCCTGGTTGACGGGGATGGCGAAACCGAGGCCGATGGAGCCGGCCTGGGACTGCTGGCCGAAGCCGTTGCCGCCGCCCGCGGACTGGATCGCCGAGTTGATGCCGATCACCGCGCCGCGCGCGTCGAGGAGCGGACCGCCGGAGTTCCCGGGGTTGATCGAGGCGTCGGTCTGCAGCGCGCTCATGTACGAGTTCTTGCCGCCGGAACCGTCACCCGAGGCCACCGGCCGGTTCTTGGCACTGATAATGCCCGTCGTGACCGTGTTGGAGAGGCCGAAGGGCGCGCCGATCGCGATGGTCGAGTCGCCGACCGCGACCTGGTCGGAGTTGCCCAGCGGCAGCGGGTCGAGCCCGGCGGGCGCGTTCCGCAGCTTCAGCACGGCCACGTCGTAGCCCTGGGCCCGGCCGACGACCTCGGCGTCGTACTTCTTGCCGTCGGAGAAGGTCGCGGAGAGCGTGCCGCCGTCGGCGGCGGAGGCCACCACGTGGTTGTTCGTGAGGATGTGGCCTTCCTTGTCGTACACGAAGCCCGTGCCCGTGCCGGCCTCGCCCTCGCTGCTACCGGACTTCGCCTCGATCGTGACGACACTGGGCAGCGCCTTGCTCGCCACGGCGGCGACCGTGCCCGGGTCGCGCTTGAACCCCGCCGGGGCCTCGCCGGCGGCCACGGTCGTCGAGACCCCGCTGTCGTTGCGCTCGGCGGCCCAGTAGCCGATCCCGCCCCCCACACCACCGGCGACGAGCGCGACGACGAGGACGGACGCGATGATCCCGCCGGACCGCCTGCGCGGCCCGTGCGGACCGGGCGCGGGCTCGCCCCATGACGAGACGGGCGGCGGGGGCGGCGGCCAGCCACCCTGCGGGTACGGGGCCGTGGCGGCGGGGGAGTGGTCGCCGGGTGCGGATCCATGGGCGGTGGGCGGGACCGGGGGCTCGGGGGGCACCGCCCGGCCGGGCTGCGTCGGGGCGTCCGCACCGGCGGGCGCGTGCGCGGCAGCGCTTTCGGGAGCAGCCGCCGGCACAGGAGGTACGGACGGGCCCGCGTGTGCCGGGGTGCCCTCGTTCTCAGTGCTCACAGCTTCCTCTTCCTCGATTCCACGATTCGGCGGTCCGCGGTGGCGCGGCACCGCACCGATGCGCTGCAGACAGCTTTTCCCACAGCCTGTCAGGCCACTGTAAGCAGGACCTGTGTCTCTGTGCCTCTGTGCCTTTGTGCGCCTCCCCTTCCCTCCGCTTCCCAACCTCTCCGCCTCTCCGCCCCTCGGCTTCTCCTCGTCTCGGACATCGCGAACATCGCCAACATCGCGAACATCGCGGGCAGGGGCGGGGCGCCCGCCTTCCGACGGATGACACCATGACGCGGTGACTCAACACCGGATCCAGGTCGTCGCCCACCGAGGCGCCTCGGAGGACGCCCCCGAACACACCCTGGCCGCCTATGTGAGAGCCATAGAGGACGGGGCCGACGCTCTCGAGTGCGATGTGCGCCTCACGGCGGACGGACATCTGGTCTGCGTCCACGACCGCCGGGTGAACCGCACCTCCAACGGCCGGGGCGCGGTCTCCGCGCTGGAACTCGCGGACCTCGCCGCGCTCGACTTCGGCTCCTGGAAGGACAGCGAGGAGAGCCCGGACTGGAAGGATCCCGGTTTCACCTCCGTGCTGACCCTGGAGCGACTGCTCGAACTGGTGACGGACTCCGGGCGGCGGATCGAGCTCGCCATCGAGACCAAGCACCCGACCCGCTGGGCCGGACAGGTGGAGGAGCGGCTGGTCCGCCTGCTGAAGCGCTTCGGTCTGGACGCCCCGGCGGCACCCGACGAGTCCCCCGTGCGCGTCATGAGCTTCTCGGCCCGCTCGCTGCACCGGATCGCGGACGCGGCGCCGGGCCTCCCGTCCGTGTACCTGATGCAGTTCCTCCCGCTGCGTGCGCGCGAGGCACGGCTGCCGGCCGGCGCCCGGATCGCGGGCCCGGGGATCCGGCTCGTGCGCAACCACCCCGCCTATGTCGACCGGCTGCATGCGGCCGGTCACCAGGTGCACGTCTGGACCGTGAACGAGCCGGCCGACGTCGAGCTCTGCGCCGGGCTCGGGGTCGAGGCGATCATCACCAACCGCCCGAAGCAGGTCCTCTCCCAGTTGGGCCGTCTCTGAGGGGCAAACGGGCCGTACCGGAGGCTCCCGCACCGCGACCGGACCATTACAGGGAGTGCTCCGGCGCGTTCGATCCGTGTGCGAACGTGACGAGTGCGTCACCAGACGCTGATTGGCCGGTTTCCGGTCCAGGCCATTGGGGCATCCACACCGTGGCGTGGGGCGAAGGAGGTCTCGGGGGTGGCGTTGGTGGTGGCACAGGAGGTGCCCACGTCGTCGAGCATGGCCGTACCCCATGGCCCTGCGGGCGTGGGTGAGGCGAGGCATCGGATGCGTGAGCAACTGCGGCGCAGCGCGGTGCCCGAATCGGTCGTCGACGATGCCGTTCTGATCCTTTCCGAACTGCTGAGCAATGCCTGCCGACACGGCAGACCGCTCGGGCAGCACGCGGAGATCGGCGACGGCGACATCCGCGCCGCTTGGCGTCTCGACCCGTCGGGCGGGCTGACCATCGAGGTCACGGACGGGGGCGGTCCCACCCGCCCGGTTCCGTCGACCCCCTCGGTCACGGCGCACGGCGGCCGCGGGCTCAACATCATCAGCGCGCTCGCCCGCGACTGGGGCGTACGGGACAGCGCGGCCGGCGAGGTCACCGTATGGGTCCTCGTCACCGAAGGGCATCGCCGCGACGATTTCGCTACGCGCGTCACCGGTCCCGGCTTCGAGTTCGCGGACGCCTACGAGGAAATGGACTGAGGTCCCGGACGCCGTCCGCCCAGGCCGGACCGGGCACTCTCCCGAGGTCACGGACCGGACACCGCCCACCAGCCTGTCCGCGGGCAACCCGGAAGACGCCCTTCCGGCGGGTTCGGCGGGGGCGGGCACGCGACGTGAAGCGCCGCTGTGACCGCTGCCACGGCCGCAACGGCTAGGCTCGCGCCCGAGACAAGCACGCCGTCATCGGGAGAGAGCCACATCATGGCCAAGAAGCGCCCCCAGACGAAGGCCGCCGCCAAGCCACAGGTCACCGACGGTGAGATCCCGGTGGTCGGCGCCCGCGAGCCCTGCCCCTGCGGTTCGGGCCGTCGCTACAAGGCCTGCCACGGGCGGGCCGCCGCACACGCCGTGACCGAGCTGGTCCAGCGCCCCTTCGAGGGGCTTCCCTGCGAGGGCGACTGGGTCGCCCTCCGCGAGCTGGTGCCCGCCGCGACCGTCGCCCTGACCCTCAAGGACGGGCTGCCCGAGGACGTCCCGTCGCTGACGCTCGCGACCGTCCTGCCCATGGCGTGGCCCGCGCTGCGCCGCGAGGACGGCTCCGTCATGCTCGCGCTGCAGAACGACACGCCCTCCGGCGACCTCAGCCGCGACCTCGCCGACACCCTGCAGCGCGCGCTGACCACGAAGCCCGGCAACGCGGTGCCCCCGCGCCGCGCCCCCGGCGACGGTCCGCGGCTGCAGGACCTGATCGACGCGGACGCCCCGTTCGAGCCGGTCGTCCACAGTGGTTTCGAGTTCTGGATCCCCGAGTCGGTGGAGACCACGAGCGCCGAGGTGACCGCTTCGCTGGAGCGCGCCAACGCGGCCGCGATCCCGACCGCGAAGCTGTCCGGCGTGGACGCCGCGTACTGGTGCGAGACCCCGGAGAAGAACCATCTGCGCTGGGTCATGCCGCACTCCGAGGAGCGCCTGCTGGACGCGCTCGCCCGACTGCACGCGGCCGGCGCGTCGACCCTGGGTGAAGGCACCCGCCTCGTCGGATCGTTCCGTGCGCACGGTCTGGTGGTCCCGGTCTGGGACCTGCCCGGCGGCATGGGCGCCGAGGAGTGCGAGAAGCCGGCGGCGGAGTTCGCCGAGCGGCTCGCCAAGGCACTCTCGACGGACTCCCCGCTCACGGGCGAGGAGCGCCGGGCCCGCAGCGGTCTCACGAACCGCCAGGTCACGCTCAGCTGACGGCGGTGTCACGGGCCGTCCTCGCGCCCTGCCGACGACAACGGTGACGGGGCGGCGGCTCCGGCCGCCGCCCGCCGCGGTACGACGCCCACCACCCCATGGCGAGTGATCCCCGTCACAACCGGCCCTGCGGGGCGATAATTCGCTGTCCGAATACCCGAGATCGAATTTGCGAACAGCAGATCTCTTGTTACCGTTCTGGAAGCCCGGTCGCTGGTGCATCCCCCGTCGCCAGCGACCGGGCGTCTCTATTTCCCGCAATGACCCCGGGGTCCGCCCGGGTTCAACTGCTCCCGGAGACCGGTGAGTTGCTCCCCGCGCGCAGCAACAGCGGATCATCTCCGGCTTCTCCGGAACGTGCGAACTCCGCGATCGCGTAATAGCCGCCGACTTCGCCCCGGGCCTTCTCACGCGGTGTTTCGCAGACTGCGGGCTCATCTCCCGGTTCGGCCGCGCAATGCGCGCGTACCGTCCTTCCGCCCGGCCCCATCAGGCTCAGCACGGGCATGATTCCTCCGCCCGTCGCGTTGCGGTAGTACGTTCGCGCCCAAGCGTCCGGGCCGTCGGTCAGGACGCATGTCTGTGCTTCGATGCCGTGCGGTGAGATCACTTCGGGGCCGCAGTGTTCGCTTGTGCGTCGGGCGCCGGCGGCGTCGTCAACCGCCTCGGACGCCTGCCGTGGACCACGCGGGGCATACATTCCGGCCACACTTGCCGACCACCCCGCCCTCTTGCCATTCGCCGTCGCGTCGGCACCTTCCGGCGCGGCGGAGGCGGCGAGCGGCAGCAGTGCGGCACAGACGACGGCGAGCGCGATCCCGGTCAGGCGCTGATTCATGTGGGCCGAAGATATCGGCGGACGGCGGCGTCCGGATCCGCGTCCGCCCCAATTCCCTTGTGACGGGGCCCGGCTCCTACCCGAACGAGTGAGTCTCCGGGCCCCCGCCCGGTCGTCCGCGCGACGGCGGCGCCCTTCGGTACGGGAGAGGGCGGCCGTCAGTACGCGAGGCGGGACCCTTCCCCGGTCTCCGGAGGCGTCACACCCGAGGGGGTGCTGACGCTCGCCTCGACTAGGGCGTCCACCACGGCTTCCACATCGGGCAGCCAGGGCGCGGCCGAGCCGGGAAGCGGGGCCCGCTCCCAGCGGACCTGGCCCGTGCCTGTCTCCGAGGGCGGCAGCATCAGATAGCCGCCCGAGCCGTGGAAGCGCAGCGAACTCGGCACCCGGTCCTTGGCGTGCAGCAGCTCGCCCAGCTGCTCCATCGAGTACGGGGCGACGAGCAGCGACCACCGGGTCGGCGTGGCGACGACCGGGCCGAGTCTCATCCCCATCCGATCGAGCGCGGCGAGCGCCCGGGCCCCGGCGACCGCCGGCAGGCTCACCGCGCACGGCGCGCGGCCTCCCGTGGCGAGCACGATCGGGGCGGTGGGCCGCTGGGTCCACCACCAGCGCACCATCCGCTCGTCGGTGGTCGCCGCCAGGAGCCCGGGGTCGAAGGGGTGCGCGCCGGGTACGACGCACTCGCGGTCGGGGCAGGCACAGCCGCGGACGCGATCGGCCCGCCCGCCGCCGGTCGTGAGTCCCACACCGGGCAGCACGGGCCATTTCCATACGGTGGCGCAGGTCAGCGCCGCGTCGAGTTGAGGAGCAGGCCTCCCCTTGCGCCAGAACCGGAGCCTGCGTCGCCTTCCGAGGATCTCGCGCATGAGCGCTCGTTCCTTTCCGTTGAACGCCGAGGTCCATCACACCATGTGTGCATCACTTGACTGTGCGTACAAAGCGGCGTCTCGCCGCCCCTGCCGTATGCACGGGCGGCCTCATGGGCTCTGTCCATTAAACGCGTGGCGAGGGGTGGCGCGCGCATGGCGCTTGCTCTCCCGCTGTACTCGTACCGCCACTCGGGACGGGGCGGCGGCCCACGACGGTTAAGACGCCCGGGCTCCCCGCCAGGTTCCGGGGCGGTCCCAACTGCCCCTGGCCATCACCGTTTACGTACCCATCACGCCCGGGATGACTCCCGCCTCGGGCTTCGCCTCGGACTTCACCCTGGGTGGGATCCCCATGCCGAACGCCTTCAGTCGACCGCAAATCGCGTTCATGGGGGGCATTTTTTGGCCAAGTTACCAACCCCATGGACACCAGCGATACCACCAGGACAATGCTGGACATCCCCCTTTGTCTGCGTGTAGATGTGGATGCAGTGATAGCGGCGCAGATTGACATGGGGGTTTGCGATGCTATTGAGCAGAACGCACCAGCCGGACGGCCGGCTGCCATGAGCGCCCCTCACCTGCCGAAAGTGGCTGGAATCGACTCAGCGGTTCCGCCCTCCGCGCACACTGCCGGACCGCTCGCCCCCGATCCCGCGCCCGGCGCGGTGATCCAGGACCGGCTGGCCGGCTGGGTCTCCGACCTGACCACGCTCCACGAACTCACCGAACGGCTCGCCAGGACCGGCACGCTGGACGAGGCACTCGACGAACTCCTGCTCGCGGGCGCCGCCCTGGTCGGTGCCCGCCGAGGCATGGCCGTCCTCGAACCGGCCGACGGCCGCGGGCCCGCCGGCACCGTCGGACTCGGCCTGGCCCGCGCCGACCTGGGCCACATCGAGACCGTCCCCCGCAGCGCCACCGGGTACGGCCGGATCCTCGACAGCGGGACGGCCGGCGTCCCCTCCCCCGTCGTCCAGGCGGACCTCTTCCACGAGGAGGCGCTCGACCCGCTCCACCGCGAGGTCGCCGCCCGCCTCGGCTACGCCGCGAGCTACGCCCTGCCGCTCGCCACGGAGGAGGCCGGGAGGCTGGGCGTCGCCGTCTGGTTCTACGACGAGCCCGCCGAACCCGTGGACCGCCAGCGCCATCTCGTCGGCCTCTACGGGCGGTACGCCACCGAGCACCTCGCCCGGCTGCTGGAGCTGGAGCGGGCCCGCCGGCAGATGGCCGTCATCGCCGAGGAGCTGCTGCCCAGCAGGCTGCCCCGGATCCCCGGGGTACGGCTCGCGGCCCGCCATCTCACCGGACCGCGCGGCGGTGGCGAGTGGTACGACGCGCTGCCACTGCCCGAGGGCGCCCTGGGCCTCGCCGTCGGTTCGGTCTCCGGTTCGGGACCGAGCGCGCTGGCCGCCATGGGCAGGCTCCGGGCCAGTCTGCGGGCGTACGCGGTGATGGAGGGGGAGGACCCCGTCGCCGTGCTCTCGGACCTGGAGCTGCTGCTGAGGCTCACCGAACCGGCCCGCTCGGCGACCGCGCTCTTCGCGTACTGCGAACCCGCGACGGCGCCCCATGCCGAGGGCTCGGGCAGCAAGATCGTGCTGGCCGGCGCCGGGCACACCCCGCCGCTGATCGTCGGGCAGCACCGCACCGAGTTCGTCGAGACGTCGCTGTCGGCGCCGCTGGGGATGCTCGCCTGCTGGGAGGCGCCCAGCGTGGAGTTCTCCCCCGCCCCAGGAGAAACGGTGCTGCTCTACACCGACGGTCTGCTCCGGCGCACCGGCGATCCGATGGACCGGGCCTTCACCCGGCTGCACACCGCGGCGGCGAGCGTGCCCAAGGCCATGCGCCACGACCCGGGCGCGGTCGCCGACCACGTGCTGCGCACGGTGCTGCCCGGTGGGCTCGACGCCGGTGCGGACGGCGAGGACGTGGTGATGCTGGCTGCCCGGTTCGAGTGACGCTCCGGTGACGCGGGCCGGGGGCCGCAAGGCTTCCGGCACCGTCGCGGTGCGACCGTACGATGGGTGGGGGTTCAGCGTCGTACCGACTAGGAGGCAGACCCGTGGCAGAGGAGCTCACCCCGGAGACCCCGGAGAACGAGTCCGACCGCACCGCCGAGGCGGAAGGGACCGAGGAGCCGATCAAGCAGCGCAAGAACGGCCTGTACCCGGAGGTCTCCGACGAGCTCGCGGAGAACATGAAGTCGGGCTGGGCCGACACCGAGCTCCACGGCCTGGAGCCCGTCGCCCAGGCCGCGCACACCGAGCGCCGCCGCGCCGCCCTCTCCGCCCGCTTCCCGGGCGAGCGGCTCGTGATCCCGGCGGGCAACCTGAGGACCCGCTCCAACGACACCGAGTACTCCTTCCGCGCCTCCACCGAGTACGCCTACCTCACCGGCGACCAGAGCCACGACGGCGTCCTGGTGCTGGAGCCCACCGCCGACGGCCACAAGGCGACCGTCCACCTGCTGCCGCGCTCCAACCGGGAGAACGGCGAGTTCTGGCTCGACGGCCAGGGCGAGCTGTGGGTCGGCCGCCGCCACTCGCTGACCGAGGCGGGGCAGCTGCTGGGCATCACGGCCGAGGACGTGCGCGAGCTGCCGCAGAAGCTGCGCGAGGCGACCGGCCCGGTCCGCGTCGTCCGCGGCCACGACGCCGGCGTCGAGTCCGCCCTGAACGACAAGGTCACCGCCGAGCGCGACGAGGAACTGCGCGTCTTCCTCTCCGAGGCCCGCCTGGTCAAGGACGAGTTCGAGATCGCCGAGCTCCAGCGGGCCTGCGACGCCACGGCCCGCGGCTTCGAGGACGTCGTCAGGGTTCTGGACCGGGCCGAGGCCACCAGCGAGCGCTACATCGAGGGAACGTTCTTCCTGCGCGCCCGGGTCGACGGCAACGACGTCGGCTACGGCTCGATCTGTGCGGCCGGTCCGCACGCCACCACCCTGCACTGGGTCCGCAACGACGGTGCGGTCCGCTCCGGCGAGCTGCTGCTCCTGGACGCCGGCGTGGAGACCACCGAGCTCTACACCGCCGACGTCACCCGCACCCTGCCGATCAACGGCCGCTTCACCGAGCTGCAGCGCAGGATCTACGACGCCGTGTACGAGGCGCAGGAGGCCGGCATCGCCGCGGTGCGGCCCGGTGCCCCCTACCGCGACTTCCACGACGCGGCCCAGCGGGTCCTGGCCACCCGGCTCGTGGAGTGGGGTCTGCTCGGCGACCTCGACGTCGAGAAGGTGCTCGAGCTCGGCCTCCAGCGCCGCTGGACGCTGCACGGCACCGGGCACATGCTCGGCATGGACGTCCACGACTGCGCGGCCGCGCGCCGCGAGACCTACGTCGCGGGCACGCTGGAGCCCGGCATGTGCCTGACCGTCGAGCCCGGTCTGTACTTCCAGGCCGACGACCTGACCGTGCCCGAGGAGTACCGCGGCATCGGCGTCCGGATCGAGGACGACATCCTCGTCACCGAGGACGGCAACCGGAACCTCTCGGCGGCGCTGCCGCGACAGGCGGACGAGGTCGAGTCGTGGATGGCCCGGCTCAAGGGCTGATCCCCGCACCCTCCGTACGGGCCGCGCGGCCCGTACGGACGGACCGGCCGCCACACCGGGACGGCGCCTTCGCTCAGACCGCTCCGAGCAGGGCGCCGTCCCGCCATTTCAGCACCTTGTCGAAGCTCACCACCGCGCCCCGGCCGGGCCGGTTCCGCAGATGGACGTGGTCGGCGAGCTGCTCGATGAGGCAGAGGCCGCGGCCGCTCTCCGCGGCGGGCCCCGCGCCGGTGAGATGGGCGCAGTCCGGGAACCCCGGCCCTCCGTCCGCCACTTCGATACGGCACTTCTCGCCGTCCAGATACGCCGTCACGCGGTATCCGTCCGCCGCCGATCCGGGAGCGCCGAAGCCACCGTGCTCGACGGCGTTCGCGCACGCCTCGCTCAGCGCGACGGAGAGATCGAAGGAGATGTCGGGATCGACGCCCGCGGTCTCCATGGCACCGAGCAGAAGACGTCGAGCGAGCGGCACGCTCGCAGCCTCGCGCCGCAAATGGAGAGACCACCAGATGCTCATGCTCCAGCCTCCTGGCTGCGGCTCGACATACGGTTACGTATTGCCGCGTCATCACGCTCGTAAGCGTGGAGTTGACGCGATTGCCCTCATTCGGCGGATGCGTCGATCGGCCATGCCGGTGTATGCCCACGCCAGGTGGGCGAGTGGGTCTCAAACGTGATCTTCCGGACCTGCCGCACGGCTCCGGAAGGCGCAGTGCGATGATGTCCCGGCCATGTCTGCCCACCTGCCGGTCGCACCCGGCGACGCGCCGGCCGCGGCCGGACCGCGGCTGCTGAGGGCCGCGGTGTTCGCCGCGGTCTGCCTCGTGCTGTCCGCGCTGGGGCATGTCCTGGCAGCCTGCGCGACCGTCCCCTGGTGGACGCTCCTCGCCGGTTTCCTGGCGGTGTTCGCGGTGGTGGTGCCGTTCGCCGGCCGCGCGCGCTCGCTCCCCGCGGTCGTCGGCGCCCTGGCGCTCGGGCAGCTCGGCCTGCACACCCTCTTCGGACTGGGCCAGCGCCCGCTCACCGTGTCACCGAGCGCCGACGACGCCCTGATCCGGATGGCGGCCAGACTCGTGTGCGGGGCCGGCGGCAACGCGCTCAGCCCGGCCGACGCCCACCGGATCGTCGCCGGCGCGGGCATCGACCCGGCAGCCGCGGCGCGGGCCGCCCACGCCGGGCACGCCGCCGCCGGGCCGAACGCCGCACTCGAGTCCACCGGGCTGCTGCCGAGCCTGCCCATGGTCCTCGGCCATCTGCTCGCGGCGCTCGTCACCGGCTGGCTGCTGCGCCGCGGCGACCTCGCACTGTTCCGGCTGGCCGAGCTCTCCGCGCAGGGTGCCCAGGGCGCCGGCGAGGTGATGGCCGAAGGCGCGCTCGTGCGTGCCCTGCGGGCCGCGCTCGTCCTCGTGTGCGAGCTGCTCGCCGGTCTGCCGGCGGCACCGGACGCCCGTCCCGGACCCGTCGGGGCGGACCCCGGCGGCTCCGCTCCGCCCGTGGCGGCCGCTCTCCAGCACATCGTGATCAGGCGCGGCCCTCCCGCGCACCGCGTCCCCGCAGTCTGCGTTCTCGCAGCCTGAACGCGGCGCCACCCGGCGACGTACCCCGAAACGGGTGTCCCTGGTGATCGGTGCCGCGGCGCTCCCGCGCACCCGCGCGCGGACCGATCACCTTCCCTGCTCACGTGGAGTTTCCCTGCCATGAACAAGGTCTCTCGCCTCGCCGTCGCAGGCGGCGTCGCCGCCTCCTCCGTACTGCTGCTCTGCGGCCCCGCCCTCGCGCACGTCAGCGTGCAGCCGCAGGGCGAGGCCGCGAAGGGCGGTTACGCCACGGTCAACTTCAAGGTCCCGAACGAGCGCGACAACGCCTCGACGGTGAAGCTCGAGGTCACCGTCCCCGCCGATCACCCGCTGTCGTCCGTGATGCCGCAGCCCGTCCCGGGCTGGAAGGCCGAGGTCACGAAGACCAAGCTGGCCAAGCCGCTGAGCGTGCACGGCAAGCAGATCACCGAGGCCGTCTCGAAGATCACCTGGACCGCGGCCGGCGGCAAGATCGGCCCCGGTGAGTTCCAGCAGTTCCCGGTGTCCCTCGGCCGGTTGCCGGAGGACGCCGACGAGCTCGTCTTCAAGGCGCTCCAGACGTACGACAACAAGGAGGTCGTGCGCTGGATCGAGGAGCCGCAGGAGGACGCGGCCGAGCCGGAGCACCCCGCGCCCGTGCTCGCCCTCTCCGCGGCGACCGGTGACCACCACGGCGGCGGCGCGGACGGCAAGAACGCGGCGGACGGCAAGAACGCCGCCCACGCCGCGGACCACGCGGACGGCGAGGACGGGACCACGGCGAGCTCCACGGACACCACGGCGCGGGTCCTCGCCGTCGTCGGCATCCTCGTGGGTGCCGGTGGCGTGGCCTTCGGCGTGCTGGCCGGCCGCCGTCGCACCGCCTGACCGACGTCACATCCTCCACTTCCGGGACATCTCTCCATGCGCAACAAGATCGTGACGGCCGCCGCCCTGGCGGTGGCGGCCGTACTCTCCCTCTCCGCCTGCGGCCCCGACGGGGGGTCGGACAACGCGGACGGCTCCGTCGCCGAGGTCTCCGCCCAGCCCGGGGACAAGGCCGCGACCGTCCTCGACCGGCCCTTCGAGAAGCCGGACCTCGTCCTCACCGACACCACGGGCAAGCCGTACGACCTCCGCGAGCGGACCAAGGGCAAGCCGACCCTGATCTACTTCGGCTACACCCACTGCCCCGACGTCTGCCCGCTGACGATGAGCAACATCGCCGTCGCCATGAAGCAACTGCCCGAGGCCGACCGGGACAGGCTCCAGGTCGTCTTCGTCACCACCGACCCCGAGCGGGACACCGCGGCCGAACTGGCCAAGTGGCTCCCCGCCGCGGGCGACCCCTCCTTCGTCGGACTCACCGGCGACTTCCCGACCATCCAGGCCGGGGCGCGCCAGCTGGGCATCGGTGTCGAGCCCTCCACAAAGGACAAGAACGGCAAGGTCGTGTCCATGCACGGGACGCAGGTCGTGGCGTTCTCCCCGAAGACCGACCGGGGCTACGTCCTGTACGGAGAGGACACCACCCCCGAGGACTTCGCCAAGGACCTCCCCAAGCTCGTCGAGGGGGAGAACCCGTGACCCGCCGAACGGTGACCGCCCTCGCCGCGGCACTGGCCCTCTCCGCCGGTCCGGTGCTGGCGGGCTGTTCCTCGTCCGCACCCGAGCTGACGGTCGACGGTGCGTTCATGCCACAGCCCGTCGGCGACATGGCGGGCGGCTTCCTCACCGTCACCAACAGCGGTGGCACCGCGGACAGGCTGACGTCCGTCACCAGCAGCCTCTCGGACGACGTCCAGATACACGAGACGAAGGACCGCAGGATGCGGCAGGTGACGTCGCTCGACGTACCCCCCAACGGGGAGCTGCGGCTGGAACGCGGTGGCGACCACCTCATGTTCATGGGCATCAAGAAGCAGCCGCAGCAGGGCGACACGATCGACGTCGAGCTGCACTTCGAGAAGTCGGAACCGATCAGGGTCGAGCTCCCCGTCGAGGAGCGGACCCACAACCCGAAGCAGCACTGAGCCCCGTGCAGAGGCTCTCGGCCATTCGAGGGACTGACGACACACGATGACCACCACCGCCCCGCGCCTCGGCACGGCGACTCTCCTGCGGCTGCTGCTGATCACCGCGGCGCTGCTCGGCACCGTGCTCACCGGCACGGCGAACGCGCACGCCGCCCTGACGGGGAGCGACCCGAAGGACGGGGCGGTGCTGGCCGTCGCCCCCGAGGACGTCACGCTCACCTTCTCCGAGCAGGTCGCCCTGGGGAACGACTCGATCCGCGTCCTCGACCCCAAGAGCAAACGCATCGACACCGGCGAGGTGAGGAACCTCGGCACAGCGGACGTCGTCAGGTACGGGGTGGCGCTGCGCTCCGGCCTGCCGGACGGCACGTACACGGTCGCCTGGCAGGCCGTCTCCGCCGACAGCCACCCGATCGCCGGCGCGTTCACCTTCTCGGTCGGGGCGCCCTCGAAGACCGCCGTCGAACTGCCGAAGCAGGAGGCGGGCGGCGGGCTCGTCGGCACGCTCTACGGCATCGCCCGGTACGCGGCGTACACCGGTTTCACCGTCCTGGTCGGCGGTGCCGCGTTCGTGCTGGCGTGCTGGCCGCGTGGGGCGGTCGTCCGGCCGGTGCAGCGGCTCGTGGTGGGCGGCTGGGTGACGCTCACCGCCGCCACCCTCGCGATGCTGATGCTGCGCAATCCCTACGCCGGCTCCGGCGAACTCGGCGACGCCTTCGACCTCGCCGGGCTGCAGGCCGTCCTCACGACCAAGACCGGGACGGCGCTCGTCTCACGGCTGCTGCTGCTCGGCGCGGCGGCGCTGTTCATCGCGGTGCTGTTCGGGGCTTACCCGAAGCGAGCCACCGGACCGGAGGGCACCGCGGATCCCACCGTGCCCAGCCCGGCCCATCCGGAGGGCACCGCGGATCCCACCGTGCGCAGCCCGGCCCATCCGGAGGGCACCGCGGATCCCACCGTGCGCAGCCCGGCCCATCCGGAGGGCACCGCGGATCCCACCGTGCGCAGCCCGGCCCATCCGGAGAGCACCGCGGACCTGGGCGCGGACGCCGCCGGGGGCCACCCGGAAGCGGCCCGGGAACGGGCCGGGGAGAACCAGGATCTCACCTTCGGTCTGGCCGTCGGCGGCACGGTCGTCGCGGCCGGGATCGCCGCCACCTGGGCACTGTCCGAGCACGCCTCGGCCGGTGTCCAGGCCGGTCTCGCGATGCCCGTCGACGTGCTGCACCTGCTGGCCGTCGCCGTATGGCTCGGCGGCCTGGCCACCCTGCTCGTGGCGCTCCACCGGGCGCCCTCCATCGAGCGGCCGGCCGTCCTCCGCTTCTCCCGGGTGGCGTTCTGGTCCGTCCTCGTGCTCGCCGCGACCGGGCTCTACCAGTCCTGGCGGCAGGTCGGCTCGTGGTCGGCCCTGACCGGCACCTCGTACGGGCGGCTGCTGCTGGTCAAGGTCGGGCTGGTCGCGGTGCTGGTCGGGATCGCCTGGATCTCGCGGCGCTGGACGGCCCGGCTGTCGGAACGTACGCCGACGGACGGGAACGGGGAGGCGGACACGGGCACGGGCGGGGACACGGGCGCCTCCACCGAGGACGACGGTGGGGCCCGTGCCGCCGAAGCGGCGCCCGACGACCCCGTGCGCGCCGCCCAACTCGCCCGGCAGGACGCCGCCGTGGCCGCGGCCGCCCGCAAGCGCCTCAGGGACGCCGACCCTGAGCGCTCCGGACTGCGCCGCTCCGTCCTCGCGGAGGCCGGCGTCGCCGTCGTCGTGCTCGCCGTGACGACGGTCCTGACGTCCACCGAACCCGGCCGTACGGAGGAGCAGGCGGCGCGGGCGGGCGGCGGAAACTCCGAGGCCGCGCCGTCCAAGCCCGTCGACGTCACCCTGCCCTTCGACACCGGCGGCGCGAACGGCAGGGGCACGGCTCGGCTGACCGTCAGCCCTGGCCGCTCGGGCGCCAACGAACTGCGTCTGTGGACCAAGGGCCCGGGTGGGCAGTCCCTGGACGCGCCCGAGGTCAAGGTCTCCTTCACCCTGACCGCGGAGAAGATCGGTCCGCTCCCGCTGGTCCCGGAACGCGTCGCGGCCGGCCGGTGGAGTGCGAGCAACATCCAGATCCCGCTGCCGGGCGAATGGCAGGTCCGGATCACCGTACGGACGTCCGACATCGACCAGACGACCGTCGAGAAGAACGTGAGGATCGGCTGACGTGGTCGGCCGACGAGGCACAGCGGGAACAGTGGGAACAGTGGGCAAGGCATGAGCGACAACGAGATCTCGCGGCGCAGGCTGCTCGGAACGGTCGGTGCCGCCGGAGCGACCGGACTGGCCCTCGGCGCGGCGGGCGGCGCCGCCGGGTACGCGGCGGCCGCCGCGGACCCCGCGACCGCCCTGGCGACCGTCGGCTCCACCGGCGAGCCGTTCCACGGCGAGCACCAGGCGGGCATCACCACGCCGATGCAGTCCCACGGCCATCTCGTTGCCTTCGACCTGGCGCCGGGGGCGGGCCGGAAGGAGGCGGCCGCTCTGATGCGCCGCTGGTCGGCCACCGCCGCCCGGCTGGCGGCGGGCGAGCCCGCCGACGACGACACCGGCGTCGCCCTGGACGCGGGCCCGTCCTCCCTCACGGTCACCTTCGGCTTCGGCCGGACCTTCTTCGACCGCACGGGTCTGGCCGCGCGGCGCCCCGTCCAGCTCGACCCGCTGCCGGCGTTCTCCGGCGACCGGCTGGATCCGCGTCGTTCGGAGGGCGACCTCTGGGTGCAGATCGGCGCCAACGACGCACTGGTCGCCTTCCACGCGCTGCGCGCCGTCCAGAAGTCGGCGGGCGGCGCGGCGCGGACGCGCTGGCAGATGAACGGCTTCAACCGTTCGCCGGGCATCACGTCCCGGCCGATGACCAGCCGCAACCTCATGGGCCAGATCGACGGCACCCGCAACCCCAAGCCGTCCGATCCCGATTTCGACCGCAGGGTGTTCGTCCCGGTCCCCGGGTCCGGGTCGGGCTCGCCGGACCAGCCGGCCTGGATGGCGGGCGGCTCGTACGCGGTCGTCCGCCGGATCCGGATGCTGCTCGACGACTGGGAGAAGCTGAAACCGAAGGACCAGGAGCTGGTTATCGGCCGCCGCAAGTCCGACGGCGCCCCCCTGACCGGCGGCGGCGAGACGACCGAGCTCGATCTCGACCGGACCGGGCCGGACGGTTCCCCGGTCATTCCGGCCGACGCCCATGCCCGGATCTCCGCCCCGGAGCAGAACGCGGGGGCGGCGATGCTGCGCCGGCCGTTCTCGTACCACGACGGCATGGCGGCGGACGGCACTCCCGACGCGGGTCTGCTCTTCGTCTGCTGGCAGGCCGACCCCCTGCGGGGCTTCGTCCCGGTCCAGCGGAAGCTGGACCGCGGCGACGCGTTGTCCCCCTTCATCCGGCACGAGGCGAGCGGCCTCTTCGCCGTCCCGGGCGGCGCGGACGAGGGCGGGTACGTCGGCAGCCGGCTGCTGGAGTCGTGAGGCGCGCCGCAGGGGTCCGGGGCGCACTAGGGTGACGGGTATGTCCGCCACGCGCTACACGTACCTCGGCCCCGAGGGCACCTTCACCGAGGCCGCCCTGCGCACCCTCCCGGAGGCCGCCACCCGCGAACTCGTCCCGATGGTGTCCGTGCCGGCCGCCTTGGACGCCGTGCGCAACGGTGAGGCCGCTGCCGCGCTGGTGCCGATCGAGAACTCGGTGGAGGGCGGTGTCACCGCGACCGTCGACGAGCTGGCCTCCGGCGAGCCGCTGATGATCTACCGCGAGGTGCTGCTGCCGATCTCCTTCGCGCTGCTGGTGCGGCCGGGGACGAAGCTGTCGGACGTGAAGACGGTGACCGGCCACCCGGTGGCCCAGCCGCAGGTGCGGAACTGGCTGCGGTCCCACCTCCCGGACGCCGTGTGGGAGTCGGCGGCGTCGAACGCGGACGGTGCGCGGCTGGTGCAGGAGGGCCGCTTCGACGCGGCCTTCGCGGGTGAGTTCGCGGCTGCGACGTACGGGCTCGAGGCGCTGGTCACCGAGATCCACGACGCTCAGAACGCGGAGACTCGCTTCGTCCTGGTGGGCCGTCCGGCAAGGCCCGCGGCCCCGACCGGCGCGGACAAGACGTCGGTGGTCATCTGGCAGCGGGACGACCACCCTGGCGCCCTGCTGGAGCTCCTCCAGGAATTCGCGGTGCGCGGCGTCAACCTGATGCTGCTCCAGTCGCGGCCCACGGGCGCGGGCATCGGGAACTACTGCTTCGCGATCGACGCGGAAGGCCACATCTCGGACCGGCGGGTGGGGGAGGCGCTGATGGGTCTGAAGCGCATCTGCCCGAAGGTGCGGTTCCTCGGGTCCTATCCGCAGGCGGGAGTGGCGGCTCCGCGGCGTGGCAGGCGCACGCTGCGTCCCGGGACCTCGGACGCGGAGTTCGTGGACGCGGCGGAGTGGCTGGCGCGCTGTCAGGACGGCCGCGCTTAACCCGGGGTTCACCGCACCCCTGCGTCACCCGGTCCTCCTCGCCCCTCCCCGTTACCCACAGAGTTATCCACAGGGCGGCTTCTCGATCTGGGGACAAGTCGACAACACAATCCGACACAGTCGACAAATCATCTCACTCACCCCGGCTACTTCCACAGCACACATCGAATGCCCATGTCAGCCCAATTCCTTTGATCAACTCTTTGGGGCGAAGAAGTGCGGGGAATTCCCACTCGAACGAGTGCGTGAGCCATGCTCGGAGACGCAATCCCCGGACCTTCTGCCGACTTTCGGAATGATCAATTCCGCAATCCACAGCCCCCTCCCACAGCCTGTGGATAACTCACGCGCCCCCTCCCTCCCCTGTGGACAACGGCCCGGGGTTCCACGGTCCGCAGCGGACAACCGTCGGGACGGAGCGGCATTCACCCCTTTTCGGCAGCCGGCGCCGAGGCGCCCGCGGACCATGCGCGGGATTCACCGACCCTTTCCTCAATTCCGGCAATTCGGTCAAACTGACACGCAACCAATATCAACTGGGGTGCCGGGAGCACACACCGGTAGCCTGGTGGGGTGATTGACCTTCGCCTGCTCCGTGAGGACCCCGACCGTGTTCGCGCCTCCCAGCGCGCCCGTGGAGAGGACGTCGAACTCGTCGACGCCCTGCTCTCCGCCGACGAGCGGCGCAGGTCGTCCGGCGTCCGCTTCGACGAACTCCGCTCCGAGCAGAAGTCGCTCGGCAAGCTCATCCCCAAGGCGTCCCCGGACGAGCGCGCCGAGCTGCTGAAGAAGGCCGAGCAGCTCAAGTCCGACGTCAAGGCCGCCGAGGCGGAGCAGAACGAGGCCGAGGAAGAGGCCCGCCGACTGCTGCTCGGGCTGGGCAACCTGGTCCACCCGGACGTCCCGGTCGGCGGCGAGGAGGACTTCGTGGTCCTGGAGACGCACGGCACCGTCCGCGACTTCGGCGCCGAGGGCTTCCAGCCCAAGGACCACCTGGAGCTCGGCGAGGCGCTGGGAGCCATCGACGTCGAGCGCGGCGCGAAGGTGTCCGGCTCCCGCTTCTACTACCTGACGGGCGTCGGTGCCCTGCTGGAGCTCGCCCTCGTCAACGCCGCCATGGCGCAGGCCACCGAGGCGGGCTTCACGCCGATGCTGACCCCGGCGCTGGTCCGCCCGCGTGCCATGGAGGGCACGGGCTTCCTCGGCCAGGCCTCGGAGAACGTCTACCACCTCGAGAAGGACGACTTCTATCTCGTCGGCACGTCCGAGGTCCCGCTCGCGGCGTACCACATGGACGAGATCCTCGACGCCGACAAGCTGCCCCTGCGGTACGCGGGCTTCTCGCCCTGCTTCCGCCGGGAGGCCGGCACCTACGGCAAGGACACCCGCGGCATCTTCCGCGTCCACCAGTTCGACAAGGTCGAGATGTTCTCCTACGTCCACCCGGACGACGCCGAGAACGAGCACAAGCGGCTCCTGGAGTGGGAGAAGCAGTGGCTGACCGGCCTGGAGCTGCCGTTCCAGGTGATCGACGTGGCCACCGGCGACCTGGGGGCCTCGGCTTCCCGCAAGTACGACTGCGAGGCGTGGATCCCGACCCAGGGGAAGTACCGCGAACTCACCTCGGCGTCGAACTGCGACGGTTTCCAGGCCCGCCGGCTGTCGGTCCGCATGCGCGACGGCAAGCAGGTCAAGCCGCTCGCGACGCTGAACGGCACGCTGTGCGCCGTGCCGCGCACGATCGTCGCGATCCTGGAGAACCACCAGCTGGCCGACGGCTCGGTGCGGGTGCCGGAGGTCCTGCGGCCCTACCTCGGCGGCCGTGAGGTCCTGGAACCGGTCGCCAAGTGAGCTTTCCGTACCGCCTGATCGCCACGGATCTCGACGGGACCCTGCTGCGCTCCGACGAGAGCGTCTCGCAGCGCACGCGCGACGCGCTCGCCGCCGCCACGGCGGCGGGCGCCGCCCACATCGTCGTCACCGGACGGGCCGTCCCCTGGACCCGGCACATCCTCGAGGACCTGGGCTACCAGGGCCTCGCGGTCTGCGGACAGGGCGCACAGGTGTACCACGCGGGTGAGGACAAGCTGCTCACCTCGGTGACGCTGGACCGCCGGCTGGCCGGCCTCGCCCTCGCCAAGCTGGAGGCGGAGGTCGGTCCGCTCGCCCTGGCGGCGAGCCGCGACGGCCTGGACGGGAAGGTGGTCGTCAGCCCCGGCTACCGGTTCCAGGAGGGTCCGCTCCCGGTCGTGGTCTTCGACGACCCGGCCGAGCTGTTGGCGGCTCCGCTGAACAAGCTCTACATCCAGCATCCGGCCCTCGACGACGACGAGCTGACCCGCGTCGCGCGCTCGACGGTCGGCGGTCTGGTGGACGTGGTGATGGCCGGCGAGGACATCGTCGAGATCCTCCCCCTCGGCCTGAGCAAGGCCACCGGCCTGTCGCTGGCCGCCCGCCGGCTGGGCGTGAAGTCCACCCAGACGATCGCCTTCGGCGACATGCCCAACGACATCCCCATGTTCGGCTGGGCCGCGCACGGTGTCGCGATGGCCAACGCCCACGACGAACTGAAGGCCGTGGCACACGAGATCACGGCGTCGAACGAGCACGACGGCATCGCACAGGTGCTGGAGGAACTGCTGGGGCGTTAGGGCGCGTTCGAAAGTCCCGTCCGGCCGGGACGTCCGGCATGCACTCCCCCAATGGCCCTCCGGGCACGGGGGAGTGCCCCCACGCGGCGCTGTCGGTCGTCGGCGCAGCCCACTGCGCTCACGCCCCCGGGGCCGGCGTGCGGACCTCCCGTCCGATGCGGAGCTGCCGCTCGTTCCGGAACGTCCCCGGCGGGTCGGTCGTGTGCGGCGTCGGGCCGCCGGACCCATGGCCCGTCACGGGACTCCGGGTACGCGTCCGCAGACGCGTACCCATGGCGGAGGATGCGCGGATCGAACGCGCGCGGGGGTCGACCCCGACCACGGCTTAGCAAGCCGGTGCCTTACCACTCGGCCAATCCTCCGGGAGGGCGGCCCGCGCGGATGCGCGCTCGAAGCGGCCGCCCGGGCAGTCTTCCGGCGGCTCCACGGAGTCCGATGATTACTCCGAAGCCTGCCGTGCGCTGCCCTGCAGGGAGCTCGACGGACTCGTACTCTCGGTCATCGCCGCGCCCCTCCCCGGTCTCGGACATCGTGGCCCTGTTGTGCCCCCGCACATCCGGCGGCGGCATCGCCCACTGTGCCCGGTACGCACCCTCCGATGCCACCGAATATCCGTGCGGACCGTCTCAAGACCCGCGCCACCGGCGCCACCAGCGCCGGCCGCTGCGGCGCCGTGCCCGGGCCCGGCTCCAGAACCAGCCCGCAGGCGGCTCGTCCGAACGCCAGGGCTGCGGTTCGGGCGCGGAGCCGCGCCACCGGGCGGTGAGCATCCGCGCACGGGCCGACGGCTCGGAGGTCCCGGCGGCACGCACGAAGTCCTCGTCGAGAACCACCTCGTCCCAGGCGTCCCGCCGATCACCCGCGCCGGCGCCGGGACCTCCGCCGCCGGCACCACCCCGCGGACGACCGCCCGCGCCTCCGCCCACGGCGGCGGGGCCCGGCGGTCCGCCACCGGGGCCGCTGCGGGGCTCGCCGGACACCGGGTCCGGTCCCGGTCCGCGCTCCTCCTGGTCCGGTCCAGGTCCGCACTCACCCGGGTCCGGTCCCGGCTCCGGTCGGGGGGTCGGCTCCTCCGGCATGACGGTCTCCTCTCACCCACAGTGTCCCCGCCGCCCCGTCGGGTCCGTGTGAGGACGGGAACGCCCCGGGAGGAGGGCCCCCGGGGCGTCTCGCGCCATGCCTCGTTACTCCTCACCGGCCAGCGTCAGCGTCCTCAGCTTCTGCCCGGCGTATCCCGTCGCCAGTAGCGTGACCCCGACGAGCAGCACCGTCGCGAGCGGCAGGCCCACGTCGGAGGTGATCATCCCTTCCCCGCCGATCCGTTCGGCCAGGGCCAGCGACCACTGCTGCACGCTGAGCGTCCGTGCCCCGGGCACCAGGCTGCCGAAGAGCGTCTCCCACACCAGCGCGTAGACCAGACCGATCACGACCGCGTGCCGGCTGACCGTGCCGAGCAGCAGGAACAGCGCGGCGTAGGCGATCGACGCGACCAGCGCGGCGACCGTGTAGGCCACGGCGACCTGCTGTCCGTTGCCGTTGAGGATGTATCCCGCGACGAACGTGGGGACCGCGGAGAACACCATGGTCACGGCGATCGCCACGATCAGCTTGGTGACGATGATCGTCGGCCGCTTCACCGGCTTGGCCAGCAGATAGACGATCGAGCCGTCGTCGATCTCGGGCCCGATCGCCCCCGTTCCGGCGATCACGCCGATCAACGGCACCATCGTGGCGAGGGCGAATCCGCCCAGCACGTCGGCGGCGACCTGGTCGTCCACGCCGTTGAACGCCCGTACGGCTACGGCGATGAGCAGCAGCAGCGCCGGGAGGACGAAGAGGATCGCCGCGCGGCGGCGGCCGAGGAGGGCCCGGTAGGTGAGCCGGGCGACTGTCGGGTCGTACATGTCGTTGGCTCCTTTCAGGCCGCTACGAGGTAGGAGAAGACCGATTCGAGGGACTCGTCGGAGGGCGAGACCGTGAGCAGCCGGATGGAGTGCTCACGGGCCACCCTCGGCAGGAGCTCGGTGAAGCGTCCGAAGTCGACCGCCTGAATGCGCAACGCGCCTTCCTGGACGTCCACTTCGATTCCGGCGGTCGACGGGTCCGCGATCAGCGCGGCGGCGAGCGCCCGGTCGTCGCTGGACCGCACCAGATAGCGGTGCGGCCGGTCCGTCATCAGCCGGCGGATCCTGCGGAAGTCGCCGCTCGCCGCGTGCCGTCCCGCGACGATCACCTCGATGTGGGAGGCGAGCTGCTCGACCTCCTCCAGGATGTGGGAGGAGAACAGGACCGTGCGTCCCTCGCCCCCCATCCGCCGGAGCAGGTCCATGAGCTGCATGCGCTGGCGCGGGTCCATCCCGTTGAAGGGCTCGTCGAGGAGCAGCACGCTCGGCTCGTGCACCAGGGCGGACGCCATCTTGACCCGCTGGCGCATGCCCTTGCTGTACGTGGCGATCTTGCGGTCCTGCGCGGGCTCCATCTCCACCGTGGCCAGGGCGCGCTGGGCCTCCTTGGCACCGAGGCCGTGCAGTTCGGCGTTGGCGAGGACGAACTCCCGTCCGGTGAGGAAGTCGTACATCGCCTCCCGCTCGGGCACGACGCCGATCTGCCGGTAGACGGACTCGTTGCGCCAGATCGTTTCCCCGTCGAGGGTGACGGTGCCCGTCGAGGGGGCGAGGAAGCCGCCCATCATGTTGATGAGCGTGGACTTGCCGGCCCCGTTGGGGCCGAGGAGTCCGGTGACGCCGGGACCGATGGCCATGGTGACGTCGTTGACGGCCACCACGTTGCCGAACCAGCGCGAGGCGTGGTCGATGTGGACAGTGGTCATGATCAGAGCCCGACCTTTCGGTAGCGGCGCATCAGGACGCCGTACGAGCCGGCGATGAGCGCGAGGACGGCCAGCAGATAGACCACTCCGGTGCCCGTGCCGGGCCCCTGTCCGCCGGGGAAGGAGGAGGACGCACCGAGGAAGGCGGTCTGCACGCCGTCGATGAGGGTGACGGGCGAGAAGAGCCCGAGCCACTCCACCGCGCCTTCGGACCCGGTCTCGTAGGCGATGGCCTGGACCGTGGACACCGCCCCGTAGGTGATGGTGAGCGTGGCGATGACCGCCGCGACGCCGAAGCCGCGGCGCGGGGTGAGCGCGGCCATGACGAGGCCGAGACCGCCGAAGAGGAGCGAGAGGAGCGCCACGGAGACCAGTCCCTGTGCGAAGCCCTTCGTCTGGTCGGCGAAGTCCATCTTCGCCAGCAGCGAGCCGATGTAGAGGATCAGGAGGGGTGCGGCGGTGAGGACGAAGAGCGCCGAGGCCATCGCGCCGAACTTGGCCAGGACGTAGTCGACGCGTTCGATGGGCCGCGAGAAGTACAGCGGCACGGTCTTGAAACGCAGGTCCCGCGACACGGACTGCGGGGCCTGAGCGGCGAGGAAGAGGGCGATGACCGCCTGTGTGACGATCGCGTAGCGCGTGTAGTCGAGCGGCAGTTCCTTCATCTTGGTGGTCACCGCCACGGCGACCACGATCGCCGCGGGCACGCACATGACCGCGAAGAGGATCATCGGCAGCACCTTCGACCTTGCGGAGCGGCCGAGCCCGTACGCCCCGCGCAGCGACTGCGCGAAGAGCGATCGGCGGGCGTAGGCGCGGCCGAGCCGCGCTCCGTCGTAGTTGCGGTACCCGATGTTGTGGATACGGGTGGTCTCGTTGAGCGCCGTCCCCGTGCGGGTCGTCCCGTTGCTCATCGCGCCGGCACCTCCATGGGCTGGGCCGCCGCCTCGGGGCGGAAGACCTCCGCGATGTGGTGGCGGCGCTGTTCCATCCGTACGAGGCCGAGGCCGAGGGCGGCGACGGTGTCCCGGACGGTGTCGTAGGTCTCCTCGCCGGTGGCCTCCAGCAGGAGGATGTGGCCGGCGCCCGGCAGCCCGTCCTCGACCCCGGCGTGCAGGGTGACCCCGGCGGCCGACAGCGCCTCGCGCAGTGCCGCGGTCCCGTCGGGGTGGGTGTCGGAGTCCGTGACCTCGACCGCCAGGGTCGTCGTGATCTTGGTGAAGTCGCTGGTGGAGCTGGAGCGCAGCAGCCGGCCGCCGTCGACGACCACGACGTGGTCGCAGGTGCGCTCGAGCTCACCGAGGAGGTGCGAGGTGACCAGGACCGAAATGCCGAAGTCGGTGTGGACGCGGCGGATCAGGCCGAGCATCTCGTCCCGGCCGACCGGGTCGAGGCCGTTGGTCGGCTCGTCCAGCAGTACCAGCTGCGGGTCGTGGACCAGGGCCTGGGCGAGCTTCACACGCTGCTTCATGCCGGTCGAGTAGCCGCCGATGGGCCGGTAGCGCTCCTCGTAGAGGCCGACGTGGCGCAGGGTGTCCGCGGTGCGCTCGCGTGCCGCGGTCGGCGGGAGTCCGGACATGCGCGCCATGTGGACGACGAACTCGGTGGCCGAGACGTCCGGCGGCAGGCAGTCGTGTTCGGGCATGTAGCCGACGCGCTCACGGATGGCGGCGCCTGAGGTGGCGACGTCGAGGCCGAGTACCTCGGCGCGGCCCTCCGTGGCGGGGGACAGACCCAGCAGGATCTTGATCAGTGTGGACTTGCCGGCCCCGTTGGCGCCCACGAGTCCGGTCACGCCGGGCCCGATGTCCAGGGAGAGCCGGTCAAGCGCGGTCACCCGGGGGAACCGCTTGCTCAGGCTTTCGGTCACGATCACAGTCACGCTTCGACGGTAGTGGTGCACACCACACCAGGCGTCAGCCCTGGCGGCTGGTTCCGCATCCGACTCCAGGCGTACGGACCCGTAGGGGCCAGCGCCGGAGGAGGAGACGGCCGCGGTGCGCCGGCGGTCGTCCACAGGCGTCCGCAGGCCCCTTGACGCAGCCGTGGGACATTGTCACAGTCATCAGTGTCACGTTACGAGCACGTACCGCACAGGCAGACGGACGCTACGCGTCGGATCCGGACGGGACGGTGGCATGACCTCGGCAGTGCTGAGCGAACGAACCGCAGAACTGCGGGGGTTCCGGGAAGTGCAGCGCCTGGCCTATGAGTGCGCGGAGGCGGTCGCGGCGCAGCTGAGACCCGGGGTGACCGAGCGGGAGGCGGCACGCATGCAGCGCCGCTGGCTGCACGGGCGGGGGGTGCGGGACTGGTTCCATCTCCCCTTCGCCTGGTTCGGCGACCGGACGGCGTTCGCGGGCTTCCGGATACCGCTGCAGTTCTTCCCGACCGACCGGAGGCTCGAGGCGGGCATGCCCTTCATCCTCGACATGGCACCGATCCACAACGGTTTCACGGCCGACATCGGCTATTCGGGATGTCTCGGGCCCCACCCCCTGCACGACAGGCTGCTCGGGGACCTCCGGGCACACCGGGAGCTCATCCTGCGCGAGGTGCGCGAGCGCCGCTCCCTCCGGGAGGTCTACGAGGACGTGGACGGGCTCATGGTGCGCCAGGGCTACGCCAACCGGCACCGGGCGTATCCGTTCGGCGTCATCGCCCACAAGGTCGACCGGGTCGGGCCGCGGCGCTGGACACCGACGCTGTTCGGGTTCGGCACGCGTTCGCTGAAGGGCCTGGCGAGCGACGCGCTGCGCGGCCACCGGGAGGGCTGGTCGCCTCTGTGGTCGCCCTACCGCTTCTCCGACCATCCGCCGCAACCTGGGCTGTGGGCCGTGGAGCCCCATCTCGGCTTCCGCGGGACGGGCGCGAAGTTCGAGGAGATCCTGGTGGTCACGGACTCGAAGGACCCGGAGCAGAGCGCCTTCTGGCTGGACGACGACCTGCCGCACGTGCGGCGCTGGACCGAGGAGGAGACGGTGTGACCACGGGGATCGAGGGAGCACGCGAGCGCCGGGTGCGCACGGGCGGGATCGAGCTGTGCGTGGCGGAGCTCGGCGACGAACGGCAGCCGACCGTCGTGCTGGTGCACGGTTATCCGGACAGCAAGGAGGTGTGGTCCGAGGTCGCGTCCCGGCTGGCGGCCCGGTTCCACGTGGTGCTGTACGACGTCCGGGGCCACGGCCGCTCCACGGCTCCGGTGCCGCTGCGCGGGGGCTTCACCCTGGAGAAGCTGACGGACGACTTCCTGGCAGTGGCGGACGCGGTCAGCCCGGACCGGCCGGTGCATCTGGTGGGCCACGACTGGGGCTCGGTGCAGTCCTGGGAGTTCGTCACGGTGAAACGGACCGAGGGGAGGATCGCCTCGTTCACGTCCGTGTCCGGCCCGTCGCTCGACCACTTCGGCCACTGGATCAAGAAGCGTACGGCCCGGCCCACTCCGCGCCGGTTGGCACAGCTCCTCGGCCAGGGCGCCAAGTCCTGGTACGTGTACTTGCTGCACACCCCGGCACTGCCCGAGATGGCCTGGCGCGGGCCACTGGGCCGGCGGTGGCCGAAGATCCTGGAGCGGCTGGAGAAGGTGCCGGGCGGTGACTACCCCACCGCCTCGCTGCCGTCGGACGCGGCGCACGGAGCCTGGCTCTACCGCGACAACGTCCGCTTCCGGCTGCTCCACCCCCGCGCCGACGCGTACGCACACGTGCCGGTACAGCTGATCACCCCCACCGGTGACGCGTTCCTCTCCGAGCGGCTCTACGACGACCTCGCGCTGTGGGCCCCGCGGCTCGTGCGCCGCACGCTGCCTGCCAAGCACTGGGTGCCCCGCACCCGCCCCGATCAACTGTCCCGCTGGATAGCCGAGTTCGTGACCACTCACGAGGAGGGAGGCACCTCGGGCACCTCCCGGCCCACTCCCGCGACGGGGTCCTGGGGGAAGTACGCGGAGCGGTTCGGCGGGCAGTTGGTGCTGGTGACGGGCGCGGCCAGCGGCATCGGACGGGCGACGGCGTTCGCCTTCGCCGAGGCCGGAGCACGCGTGGTCGCAGTGGACCGGGAGGGCGAGGGGGCCGCCAGGACGGCGGAGTTGGCCCGGCTGATCGGAGCGCCGGAGGCATGGCCCGAGACGGTCGACGTCTCCGACGAGGCGGCGATGGAGAAGCTCGCCGAGAAGGTCGCCGGCGAGTACGGCATCGTGGACGTGCTCGTGAACAACGCCGGGATCGGGCTCTCCGGCTCGTTCCTGGACACCACGGCCGACGACTGGCGCAGGGTGCTCGACGTCAACCTGTGGGGGGTCATCCACGGCTGCCGGGTCTTCGGCGGGCAGATGGCCGAGCGCGGCCAGGGCGGCCACATCGTCAACACGGCGTCGGCAGCGGCCTTTCAGCCCTCCAAGGCCCTGCCCGCGTACGCGACGTCGAAGGCCGCGGTCCTGATGCTGAGCGAGTGCCTGCGGGCGGAGCTGGCCGGCCGGGGCATCGGGGTCTCAGCGATCTGCCCCGGGATCGTGAACACGAACATCACGGCCACGGCGCGCTTCGCCGGAGTCTCCGAGCAGGAGGAGAACCGGCTGCGGAAGAAGAGCTCCAAGCTCTACGGGATGCGCAACTACCCCCCGGAGAAGGTGGCCGGGGCGATCCTCCACGCCGTCCTGAACGACCAGGCGGTGGTGCCGGTGACCCCGGAGGCCCGGGGCGCCCGGCTGCTGTCCCGGTTCACACCCGGGGCCCTGCGGGCGATTGCACGGTTGGAACCTCCGCTGTGAGCGGTCATGATGTGGTCGCGCCGCACCGGCCCCCCGGCCGGGAGGCGGCGTCCCGGCCTGGAGGCGCCCGCGAGAGATGGGGCGTGCCGACCGTCATGGAGCAGTGAGGAGTGGTCGTGTCCGGGGAGCATGCGGTGGAGTACCGGATCGAGGACCTCGCCCACCACAGCGGGGCGACGGTCCGGACGATTCGCGCCTACCAGGACCGCGGACTGCTGCCCAAACCGGAGCGGCGCGGCCGGTCGAACGTGTACGGGGACTCCCATCTGGCACGGCTGCGTCAGATCGCCGACCTCCTCGACCGCGGGTACACCCTTGCATCGATCAAGGAGCTCCTGGATGCCTGGGACGCGGGGCGCGGACTGGGCGGGGTGCTGGGGCTCGTCGCGGAGGTCCACGGCCCCTGGTCCGACGAGGAGGCCGACCGGATAAGCCGGGTTGAGCTGGAAGCGGCCTTCGGAGGAGAACCCGACGAGGAGGCGATCGCCGAGGCGGTGGACCTCGGCGTACTGGAGCGCATCCCGGGCAGGGACGACGAGTTCCTGGTGCCGAGCCCCCAGGAGCTGGCAGTGGCCGCCGAGTTGCACGCCGCCGGCGTCCCCTTGGTGGCGATCTCGGGCCATCTGAGGGAACTTCGAGGACAAGTGGAGCATATAGCCTCACGTTTCCTGGAGTTCACCACCGAGCACGTCTTCGCCCGCTATCTCGGCCATCGACCTCCGACGGACGCCGACGCGGCGGATGCGGCGTCGATGGCGCGACGGCTGCGGCCCCTCGCCCAGCAGACCGTCGACGCCGAACTGGCGCGGGCCATGCGGCTGTTCGCCACGCGCCACCTGCATTACCACCTCGGCACCGAGGGGGCTCCGGAGAGCGGCGACGACTCACGCCGGGTGACTCTTCCCGCGGAGACGATTCGGGCCGTGGAAGCGCTTGTTGGGCGAGAGCACGCAGCGGACTTCATCACCGCCGCCACGGAAAGGGAGGTACATACAAGGACATTGGATGCACTTACGGCAAACAGGCACGAGGCCATCGATGTTGATCAAAACGGCTGACGGCCCGCGTAGTTGTCCACAACATCGTCAATTTGCTTGTGGATAAACCGAGTTGGCTGTGGACCAAACATTTCGGCCGTTGTCGTCCGGAAGAAAATCTCGTGGCGGCGCTTCGACTTCCGGCGGCACCCTGAGGACATGGACGAGCAACGCACCGTGAAGGTGTCGAAGTACCTCGCGAAGCACCTGCGGCACCAGCCGGAGCGCATCGGGATCACCTTGGACGCGAACGGCTGGATCGCGATCGAGGAACTGCTGCGCGCCGCGGCCGGGAACGGGTTCCCCATCACCCGGGACGAGCTGGACCACGTGGTGGCGGCGAACGACAAACGACGCTTCATGATCGACGGCCTGCGGATCCGGGCGAACCAGGGCCACACCGTGGAGGTGGACCTGGATCTACCGGTCGCCGAGCCGCCCGCACACCTCTACCACGGCACGGTCGCCCGCAGCCTGGACGCGATCCGGGCCGAGGGGCTGCGCCCGATGGCCCGCCACCACGTGCACCTCTCGCCGGACCGGGAGACGGCGACCCGGGTCGGTGCCCGCAGGGGCCGCCCTGTCGTCCTCGCCGTGGACGCGGGAGCGATGCACCGCGCCGGCCATGTCTTCCACGTCAGCGCCAACGGCGTCTGGCTCACGGACGGCGTCCCGCCGCGGTTCCTGCGCTTCCCCCACTGAGGGACCGGCAGCCGCCCGGAAGGGTACACGCCGGGGCAGCGGGAAGCCCGCGTATGGTCGAGGTCATGCGTCTGAGCACGGTGGTCCTCCCCATCCACCGGTGGGCCGAAGGACAGAAGATCTGGCGGCGGGCCGAAGACCTCGGCTTCCATGCCGCGTACACGTACGACCACCTCTCCTGGCGGTCCTTCCGGGACGGCCCGTGGTTCGGCGCCGTGCCCACGCTCACAGCGGCCGCGACAGCAACACAGAGTATGCGCCTGGGCACCCTCGTCACGTCAGTCAAGGCTTTTTCGCCTATCGCAACGTGACCTGGGGGATTCGCTTTGGGCCGGTGGTGGCAACGGCACTTCCGTACTCAGACGCCGATGAGCCGGACTCGGTCACCGCACAGCCGGGCCATGTCGTCAAGGTCGGACGTCAGTATGGCCACCGGCCCGGGCTGGCGCAGTGCCATCTCGGCGACAGTCGCGTCGATCGCGTACTTGTGGCCATGCAGACCTGCGGCCTTGAGCAGTTCCGCGGACGCTTTCGCTGCGTTCTCGGTCACCGGCTCGACCTTGACGCGGGACAGCACCCACCGCAGCCGGGGCATGTTCACCCGCGCATGGCTGACTTCCACAATGGTGTTGGCTCCGATGACGAAATCGGCACCCATGGCATGAAACACCTGGAACATCGCGAGGATCTTGCGGTCCTGGACAATCCAGGCGGAGACCCCCTGGGAGTCCAGGACGACGGTCTCGACGTGCTCGTTCACGCCGCACTCGCCGACCCGCCCGCGCCCGTCGTCCCGAAGATCCTGGAGCGAGCCTCTGCCAGCTCCTCCTCGGTGAACGCCCCGTGCTCCTCCTGGTGGCGCTGCAGGTCGGCGCCGAGCAGTTGGTGCCGCAGCTGACGCGCCACCGCCTCGGCCACATAACCGGAGACGTTGTCGGTGAGCTTCCTCAGTTCGGCGACCTGCTCGGTCGGCAGCGTCACCGTGATCCGTGTCGTGTCCGCCATGACCCGAGCATACTGCGATATGCGCACCCTCGGGCCATTCCGGCCTGCGGTTCCTCCGCTCCGATGGGCCGCGGCCGACAGCGGCCCGGGGCCTCAACGGGAATCGGTGACTGTCAGCGGCCGACGGCAAGCGCGCTGAGTCTGTCGCCGATCACGGAGACACCGGGGCGGGGTTCGTCCGCGTAGTACCAGGGCTTGCGTCGGCGCAGCAGCGCCTCGCCGTGCTCGCTCCAGGTGAATCCGGGCTTCCGCAACAGCTTCCGGAATACAGCGTCGGCTGTCTCCGGGTGAGCGGCAGCCAGTCGGCGGATCGGCAGTGGAGCGATCGACTCCTCTCGCAGGTACGTGCGCAATAGGTCCTGGTGCTGCCTGCGGGCCACGAGGGCCGGGTCTGCGAACAGGTCCCGCAGCATCCCGTAGTCCACGTAGAAGTTGAGCCCGTCAACCTGGTCGTAGATGACACCGATGGTGTCCGAGTCCGCCAGTTCTCGCGGCAGCTCGAAGAAGGGCAAGTCCAGGCCGGGAAGCCGCCTGCCCCGGGCACGGCCGGGCTGTCCGGCGACGGCGGCTTCTTGGCGGTGGCGGTAGTAGCCATTGAGGAGGTCCTCGGCTTCGGCAGGCGGAAGGACCAGTTCGTCGCCGCCGCAGAACTCGACGAACGCGGCCCGGTCCTCCCGCATCCGCTGCCAGCCCTGCTCGATCTTCACGGGGTTGCGGAAGACGAGTTCGGGCTGGTTGGTCGCCAGACGGATAGCAGCCTGGGCGATCTCGGTGGCACTGGACTTGGGGTAACTCGACATCGCCCCGGACACCAGCCACGCCCCGCCGGCCGAGTGGACCGGTACCAGGCAGGTGTGCAGGAAGCCCCCCTTGGACACTCCACGGAACGCCGCCCGCCCGACATTGGAGTACGTGCGGTACTCCAGGTCGTCGACCAGGTTCAGCAAGACGACGGCATCCTTCTCCTTGCGCTGGATCTCGAAGATGCCCTCGACCGGGTCACGCCAGCCGAGCAGAATCTCCCGGTCGACCGCGGTCAAGTCCTTCCGTCCCGCGACGAAACGGTCCACCACGGTCGAACCGCCCGGAAGGCGGTACCGCAGGATGAAGTGGTCGATGATCCGGATTGCCCCGCCCTCGTCCAACTGCCGCTCAGGCCCAGCGGCCTCCAGCAGGAGGGGCGTCAACCACCGGTCAAAGCGGGCGCTCTGCCCGAAGGCGACCAGCTGCCCTTTCAACTCGGCACTGCGCTCGATGAGGTCGGCCAGCGACGGTTCGCCGCCGCCCCGATGCGTGCCCTGTACGGCGTCAGCCACGTTCAGCCCTCCCAGACAAGCCGGTTCCGAGTGGGGTGTGCGGTGCCCGACCTCAACCGGCCCAGTGACGGTACGCCTCGATCCACTCCGCGCCCTCAGGCGCCGGGCTGGGCAACGGCAGCTCCAGGATTCCGATCGATTGCCGCATGCCGCCGCGAGAGCACAGGGCGACGATCCTTCCGTCCGGCGTGAGGTCGATGCCGCCCACGGTTACCTCGACGCCGAGAACCGGGGTGGTGAAGGGCAGGCAGAGGTGCTCCTCAAGCATGGTGAACAGACCGGTCAGCTGCTCGTCCTCGTTGTAGGCGTCGACAGTCGCATCTTCGATCATGGCCTCAAGCTCGGCCGTGTCCAACGCGCTCATGGGGCAACACTAGCCACCCTCGGGGTGACACAGGGCGGCCATGACACCGCTGGTATCCCATCTCCGGTACGACGATGGCGCATGGTGGCCCGCAGCATCGGCCAACACCGACCCCGTCGCGGCGCTCGCCCCAGTCTGGGAGCAGCGGTCACCGACCTGAACGAGATATGACCGCCACCGTGAGTCGCCAGGTGAACCATCCAGACCAGAAAGCCGGGAGGCACAAGTTCACGTCAGTCAAACCTCGTCCGCCCATCGCGGGCTGACCTGCTGAAACGCTCCTTGCGCCGCGAGCGGGGAGCCGCGCTCGGCAACCCCACGATCATGCATGCGGGCATACCCGCGGCGTCGCCGCCTCAGCTCTCATCCGACGAACGCTGAAGCAGCGGCCAGGCCGACCACCAGGGCAAGGGAGGGCCCCAGTGGCAGGCCATTGCGACGTGAGAAGCGCTGCCCGACGGGACGCAGCTCTGGCTGACGGTGCAAGACGGTGAGTTCTTCGACCACCCGGGTGTGTGACGGGCGCAGCCCCAGTCGGCGCTCGACCCATGGCCAGCCGAGGCCGGGGAGGCGCCAGAGGTCCCCTCTGCAGAGGCGGATCTCGACGCTGCCGTCCGGGGTGTACACGGCTGCCCGCAACTGGTCCCACGGCACGTTCCGCACGTTCCAGGGGCCGACGAGCCACACGCCCTCCCGGTCCGCGGTGACGCGCCAGTTGAGCAGGGTGGCCGCCGGGCTGATCAGCATGAGCAGGCCGAGCAGGGGGACGATGTCCCAGCCGAGTCCGTCGGTCATTAGTGAGCCGGTGAGGACGTGGACCCCGCCGACGATCACCGCGCTGAGCGCCAGCCCGCCGACTCTGGCCACGGCGCCCGGTCCCCAGCGAATGGGACGATCGGTGGGCTTCCGGCCCGCGGCCACACTATCCACATGGTCAGCGCGATCCACGCCGTCGCCGTGCCGCGCTTCAGTGACGGCGGATGCGGCGTCCATGTCCGCAGGAGTCTCCCCTACGGGCCCCTCCCCAGGCCCGGGCATCCGGACTGGTCCGACGGTGTGGGTCACTACGGGGGTCCCATCGGCGCCCGTGGTGATGAAGGCCAACTCGCCACCTTCGTACGGCGCGCCGAGCATCACGGCTTCGTGGAGCCTCGTCTCGGTGATCGGGACGTCGTCGATGTCGTCGGCGCCGTCGGCGTCGTGGACGACACCGGTCTCCGCGCCGGGCTCCTCGCGGTCATCCGCGTCCGGGAGCACCGGTACGCAGGTACAGACGAAGAGGGGTGTGCGCCCCGCGGCGTCGTCGGCGGCGTAGACCCAGGTCCGGCCCTCGTGGTCCAACCGCTCCAGCATCCGCAGAGCGTGCACCGGTCCGAGACGCAGCGCCGTATCGCGTCGACGTGCCAGAATCCCCGTCGTCAACAGTGAGAGCCCGGGCAATCCGCCGGCCAGGGTCAGCAACTGCCAGCCGAACGCGTCGTACGGCTCGGTGGCCAGGCGCCGCCACGATCCGTCCTCCAGCACCACCACGGTGGTTCCGAGTCTGTAATCCTCGGGGAAGAGGGCGTCGACGGTAATGCGACGCCCGTCATGGGTGCGGACACGCAGCGACATGTCTGTACGGCTGGTGACTTCGGCCTCGGTACGCGTCGCCACGGCGGCCTGCCGCTCGTCCACCTGCACAGCACGCAAGCCCAGGACGATCGCGCCGACGGCCACGGCGCACAGCACCAGCCCGGCGGTGATCGGGATCGTCCCCCGCCTCAGCGGGCCGACAAGCTCCACCCGGCGGTGCTCAGCGCCGGCGGTCCGCTCGACGAGCCGCCGCTGCCGCTGCCGGGCCGCCAGCCGGGCCCACGCCGCTGCCCAGCCGAAGCCGAGGGCCGCGATGACCGCCAGATTCGCTGCCCGGGATGCCCATCCGAAGGAAGGAATTTCCTCCCATGCCACGATGCCCACCAGAGCCGGTGCAGCGACAAGGGTGAGCTCCGGGAGCCGGGCGTACCAGTACAACAAGCCGACGGCCAGGCCCATCTGCACCATGCCGATCCAGTCCGGACCGCACGGGTCCGCGTCGCTGCACACCGGTACCGGCTCCATGGCAATCGCCGCGACCACCGTCGCCAACAGCGCCAGGATGGACCACAGCGGCCTCGCCCACGAGGCAGGGCGGGCGCTCGCCCAGGCCGCTGCGTCGGCGGACAGCCAGGCGGGAACGCCTTCGGAAACGGAGCCTGACGGTATCGGTACGGGGGTCTGGGACACCCGAGGATTATGCGGCAGGTTGTGTCGAGTCGGCGGCGGATCCAGCTTCGCTGGTCACGTCACCGTCCCCCGGATGAGCAGTCGTGGCGGGCACGACGTCGACATGCTCCGCCGGGATGGGGGAGTTACCGAGACGGGCGGGGTTCGGATGAGACAGGGCGACGCCGAGTACCTGGCAGCACTGGACGCGACGATGGAGATCCTTCGGCGTTGGGCACGGGAGGACGTATCGACGGCTGGTACAAGTCCCTCAGCCAAGAGCTGAAGGCGAATGGGCACAGCGTCCACTACCGCGGCCGGATCATCAGCCTCTTGTTGGGTGACGCCTGCCGCCGGGACAGCTTGGGGCTTGAGCCCATGCTGTCCGCCATCGTGGTCCTCAAGGCAACCGGCAGGCCCGCCGGCCAGTTCTTCGAGTTGACGAAGGGTGCCCCATTCAGCCGGACGGCCGCGGACTCGACCTGGGAGCAGGAGCGCGCTCGAGTCTTCGCGCGCTACCGCGAGAGCTGAACGGCGCCAGGTACCGCTCGGAGTACGTGGACTCAACGCCGCCCGCCGCAGCGCAGTCGCGGAAGCCTCGCGCGCCCGACGCTCACCGATCGCAGGAGCGTAGGGTCGCTGGCATGCGACTGAGCACGGTGATCCTCCCCATCCACCGGTGGGCCGAAGGACAGAAGATCTGGCGGCGGGCCGAAGACCTCGGCTTCCATGCCGCGTACACGTACGACCACCTCTCCTGGCGGTCCTTCCGGGACGGCCCGTGGTTCGGCGCCGTGCCCACGCTCACGGCGGCCGCGACAGCAACACAGAGTATGCGCCTGGGCACCCTCGTCACGTCTCCGAACTTCCGGCACCCGGTCACCCTCGCCAAGGAACTGATCACTCTCGACGACATCTCCGACGGCCGCGTGACGCTGGGCATCGGGGCCGGGGGCAACGGCTTCGACGCGACCACGCTGCTGAAGGGCGACGAGGAGCCGTGGACGCCCCGGGAGCGGGCCGACCGCTTCGGCGAGTTCGTACCCCTGCTCGACAGGCTGCTGCGCGAGCCCGCCGGCACGACCCACGAGGGCCGCTTCTACGCGGCCCGGGAGGCACGGAACGTACCCGGCTGCGTACAGCGGCCCCGCCTACCGTTCGCCGTCGCCGCCACGGGCCCCCGCGGACTGGGGCTCGCCGCCCAGTACGGGCAGGCCTGGGTGACGACGGGCGATCCGAAGCTCTTCGAGACGGGCACTCCCGAGCAGTCCGTCGAGGCCGTGGCCGGTCAGCTGACCAAGCTCGGCAAGGCCTGTGCCGAGGCGGGCCGGGACGCCTCCGAGCTGGACAGGATCCTGCTCACCGGGTTCACCCCGGACTTCAATCCCGCCGTCCCGGCCCCCCGGCGGGGCCGTCCGCTGGACTCCCTGGAGGCGTTCGTGGACTTCGCCGGGCGGTACGCGGAGCTCGGTTTCACCGAGATCGTCGTCCACTGGCCCATCGACGACTCCGTCTTCGCTGCCGACCAGGCCGTCTTCGAGCGCATCGCCACCGAGGCCGTCTCCCGGCTCGGCTGATCACGCAGGGCCCGACGGCGTCCCGGTTACGGGGAGCCAGCGGACGACCACTCAGATGTGCGACCCCCTGCACGGCCGTGCAGGGGGTACGGGAGAATGCACGCGTGACCTCAGCTACCGATCCTCTGCCACTGCCCTCGACCGTCCGGCTCATCGCCACCGACCTCGACGGCACCCTGCTGCGTGACGACAAGTCCGTCTCGGAGCGCACCATCGCCGCACTCGCGGCGGCGGAGAGGGCGGGGATCGAGGTCTTCTTCGTCACGGGCCGCCCGGCGCGCTGGATGGACGTCGTCAGCGACCATGTGCACGGCCACGGGCTGGCGATCTGCGCCAACGGCGCGGCGGTGGTCGATCTGCACGCCGGCGGGAAACTCCTGGAGGTCCGTCCGCTGGGGCGCGGGAACGCGCTCGACGTCGTACGGAGGCTGCGCGACGCGGCACCCGGAACCTCGTTCGCGGTCGAGACCGCCACGGGGATCCACTACGAACCCGGCTACCCGCCCTTCCACCTCGACCCCGGCGCCACGGTCGCCGTCGCCGAGAAGCTGCTGCACGAGGAGAAGGCGGGGTCCGCGGCCCCGGTACTCAAGCTGCTCGCCCAGCACGGCGAACTGGTCCCCGACGGCTTCCTCGACCTGGCCCGCACTGCCGCCGGGCACCTGGCCACCATCACCCGCTCCAGCCCGACCTCGCTGCTGGAGGTGAGCGGTCTCGGGGTGTCCAAGGCCTCGACGCTCGCCCTGTGCTGCGCGGAGCGCGGCATATCGTCGGACGAGGTCGTGGCCTTCGGCGACATGCCGAACGACGTGGAGATGCTGACCTGGGCGGGCACGTCGTTCGCCATGGGCAACGCCCACCCCGACGTGGTCGCCGCCGCGTCCGGCCGGACCGTGGCGAACAACGACGACGGTGTCGCGGTCGTCATCGAGCGGCTCCTCGCCGCGTCGCACGGAGCCCGGCCGCGGGCGTAGCGCCCGGGAAGCATCGGGGACGGGCCTCGGCCGCCCGCCGAAGGGTCACAGCCAGACTCCGCGGTTCCGCAGCCAGGTCACCGGATCCACCGCCGATCCGAAGTCCGGGGTGAGCCGCACCTCGAAGTGGAGATGGGGCCCGGTCGAGTTGCCCGTGGTCCCGGCCTGGCCGAGCCACTGGCCGGTGCGGACCCGGTCGCCCTGGTCCACCGTGACGGAGGCGAGGTGCGCGTACTGCGAGTACCAGCCGTCGTTGTGCTGGACGACGATCTGCATGCCGAAGCCTCCGCCGCAGGAGACGGACACCACCCGGCCGGCGCCGATCGAGCGCACGGGGCTGCCGATCCCGACGGCGAAGTCCTGCCCGGTGTGCCGGTTCGCCCAGCGTGTACCGGCACTGTCGAAGCCGGCCGACAGCGTGTAGCGCTGGACGGGCGTCACCCAGGCCGAACCCTCGGGAAAGTCCGTCTGCGGCAGCGGGACCGAGCCGGAGCACTGCCCGGAGGCCGCGCTCCGGTCCGCCTGTGCCTGCAGTGACCATCGCGCCGCGTCGAGCTTGGTCTCGATGCCGCGTTTGATCCGCGCCAGCTCCGCCGTACGGGCGTCCAGGCGGTACCAGGCCTCACGAGCCCTCTTCTCCGCCACGGCCGTCAGGTGCTCGGCTTCCCTGGCCTCCTCCAGCAGCAGGTTCACCGTCAGCGTGGCCTTGGCGTACATCCGCTGCCCGCGCAGCAGCTCATCGGGATCGGAGGCGAACATCAGCTCGACGGTGGGCGCAAGGTTGCCACCGCTGCGGTACTGCGCCCTGGCCACCGCGCCGAGCTTGTCATGCATCTTCCGCATCTCGCGCCGTCTGTCGGCAAGCTGCCACTGCAGCTGGTCGAGCCGGGCGCGCTCGGCGACGGACGCCTGCAGTCCCCGCTCGTACGTGGCGGTGGCCTTGGACACCTCCTCGAGCAGCTGGGCGACCTGCACGCTGACGTTGGGGCCGTCATTCGCGGACGCGGCGGGCGCGGGCAGCAGTGGGAAGGCGACCAGCAGCGCGCACAGCAATGGCCTGAACAGCCGCCGGTGGCAGTCGCGTTGTCGGTGTCCCATGCTCGGATCGTCACATCAGACCCTGAGGTTTTGCCACATTTATCCAGGTACGTACGGCCATCCGGCCCAGCCGTCCGGGGGCCCTCGGCGACACCTCACGACGCGTTGGTGACGGTGCGTCGGGACCGCCGGACTGGTGGCCGGACCACCTGCTGACGGGGCGTCGGGGGGAGGGACCACGCCCGCGGCGGCTCGGCCCCGCCGCGTCGGCCGATGGCGCGGCGAGGGCGTTCTGCGCCTGGAGCGGGCCTCCCGGGCGACCGCCGTACCGCCACCGCCCTCGACCACCTCCAGTCCGCCTTCGCCCTCGGCAGCAGCACGACCCCCGCCGATGAGTCCGACCTATTCCTGTTTGGCCGAGAAAGCGGGATCCCTGAGGCGCTCTCCGAGCAGATCACCGGCACGCTCACGTTCGAGCATGCGGCTCAGCGGACCGTCCGTTGCCACCAGCTCCGCGTAGGGCCCGCGCTGCACGGTGCGGCCCTCGTCCAGTACCAGCACCTCGTCGACCGTGTCGAGGCCGCGGAGCCGATGGGTGATCAGCACCGTCGTACGGCCCTCGGTCGCGGCCAGCAGGTCTGCGGTCAGGGCGTCCGCCGTAGCGAGATCCAGATGCTCGGCCGGTTCGTCGAGCAGCAGCACGGGGAAGTCGGCGAGCAGGGCACGCGCCAGGGCCAGCCGCTGGCGCTGACCGCCGGAGAGTTGGGCTCCGTGCTCACCCACCAGGGTGTCGAGCCCGTCCGGAAGCCCCTCGGCCCAGTCCAGCAGCCGGGCGGCCGCGAGTGCCGCGCGCAGCTCCTCCTCGGAGGCACCGGTCCGGGCGAGCCGCAGATTCTCCCGGATGGAGCTGTCGAAGAGATGGGCGTCCTGGGCGCAGAGGCCGACGCGGCGGCGGACGGTGTCCCCGTCGAGCGCCGTCGCGTCCGTCCCGCCGATCGTGTAAGTCCCGGCCCGTACGTCCAGGAAGCGCAGCAGTGCCTGCGCGAGGGTCGTCTTGCCGGACCCGGAGGAACCGACGACGGCGACGCGCCGGCCGGCGGTGAGTGTCAGGTCGAAGCCGGACAGCGCGTCCTCCCGCCCGCCGGCATGGCGCACGGTGAGCCCCCGGACCTCCAGGGGGAACACGGAGGCAGGCGCGGGGACCGGTTCCGCGGGCTCGCTCACCGGCACCGGGGCGTCGAGCACCTCGAAGACCCGCTGGGCGCTGCGCTTCACACGCTGCCGGTACTGCACCGCCAGCGGCAGCCCCACGACCGCCTCGAAGGCGGCGAGCGGCGTGAGCACGACGACGGCGAGTTCGACCCCTTCGACCCGGCCGGAGTGCACGGCCGTGACACCTGCGTACGCCGCGAAGGCGACGGTCAGACCGCAGGCCACGGCCGACAGCCCGCCGCCCAGCGCGGTGGCGGCCGCGGCGCGCGAGGCGATCCGGGTCAGAACGCGGTCGGCCTCCCGCACCCCGGCCGTCCGCCGTGCCAGAGCCCCGGTGACGGTCAGCTCGGCGGTGCCCTTGAGCAGATCGACGACCTGGGTGGCGAGCACTCCGCGGGCCGGGGCGAGCCGTCGCTCGGCCCGGCGTGCGAACATCCCGCTCAGCGCCGGTACGGCCACCCCGGCCGCGAACAGGCCCACGGCCAGCACGGCGCCGGCCTCGGGCAGCAGCCATGCGGTGAACCCGACGGACGCGGCCCCGACGAAGAGCGCCGCACCGGCCGGCAGCATCCAGCGCAGCCAGTAGTCCTGGAGGGCGTCCACATCGGCGACGAGCCGGGAGAGCAGATCGCCCCGGCGGGTGCGGCGCAGCCCGGCGGGCGCGATCCGCTCCAGCCTGCGGTACACCCCGACCCGGAGATCGGCCAGCATCCTCAGCACGGCGTCGTGCGAGACGAGCCGCTCGGCGTACCGGAACACCGCCCGCCCGATCCCGAACGCCCGGGTCGCCGTGACGGCCACCATCAGATAGAGCACGGGCGGCTGCTCCGATGCCCGCGAGATCAGCCACCCCGACACGGCCATGAGGCCCACGGCCGAGCCCAGCGCCAGGCTTCCGAGCACCAGCGCCAGCACCAGCCGGCCGCGCAACGCCCCGGCCATCCCACGCACCCGCGCCAGCACCCCGACGCCGACGGGCCCGGACGCTCCTCGGGCGGCCCGGTACGCGGGGTCCTCAACGGAGGAGGCCGGCCGTTCCATGGGTTCGACGGGCAGCGTGGCCTGCGCCGTCACGGCCGTGCCGTCGGGTGACGGCGACGGGCGGGGAACCCGGGAGGGAACGAGCTCCCCCCGAGCCTCCTCGCCGGCAAGAACCCGCTGGGCGGGGCGCAGTTCGACCACCCGGTCGGCGACGGACAGCAGAGCGGGCCGGTGGACGACGAGCAGCACCGTCCGGCCCCGTGCCAGCCGCCGCACCGCGTCCACGATCCCCGCCTCGGTCTCCCCGTCGAGCGCCGCCGTGGGCTCGTCGAGCAGCAGCAGAGGACGGTCGGCGAGGAAGGCCCGGGCGAGCGCGATCCGCTGGCGCTGACCAGCGGAAAGCCCCGCGCCGTCCTCACCGAGGGCCGTCTCCATGCCCTCCGGCAGCGCGGCCACGAAGTCCGCCGCACCGGCCTCCCGGAGTGCCGCCAGGACCTCCGCGTCGTCCGCTTCGTACCGCGCCAGCCGTACGTTCTCAGCGATGGTCCCCGCGAAGAGGTACGGCCGCTGCGGCACCCAGGCGATCTGCCGGTGCCAGGCCACCCGGTCCAGCGAGGCGAGGTCCACTAGGGCGTGTTGCGAAAGTCCTTCGCCGGGGGCACCCACCCGGATCGTGCCCTCGTCCGGAGCCGTGAAGCCGAGCACCACGTCGAGCAGCGTCGACTTGCCGACCCCGCTCGGACCGACCAGGGCGACGGTCTCGCCTTCCCCGACCGTCAGGGACGCGCCGTCCAGCGAGGGAACGGCACGGCCCTCGTGGCGTACCGTCACGGAGTCCAGCTCCAGCCGAACCCCCCGGGCAGCAGGCACCGGCGCCGCGCCGCCGGCCCGGACCGGGGTCTCCAGCACCCGGAAGATCTCCTCCGCCGCCGACAGTCCCTCCGCCGCGGCGTGGTACTGCGCCCCGACCTGCCGCAGTGGCAGATATGCCTCGGGGGCGAGGATCAGCACGACGAGTCCGGTGTGGAGATCCAGATCTCCATGGACGAGCCGCATGCCGATACCGACCGCCACCAGCGCCACCGAGAGCGTCGACAGCAGCTCCAGGGCGAACGAGGAGAGGAAGGCGATCCTCAGGGTCTTCAGCGTCGCCCGCCGGTACTCCGATGTGATCTTCCGGATCGCTTCGGCCTGGGCCTTCGCCCGCCCGAAGACCTTCAGTGTCGGCAGTCCCGCGACCACGTCGAGGAAGTGCCCGGACAGCCGCGACAGCAGCGCCCACTGACGGTTCATCCGGGCTTCGGTCGCCCAGCCGATCAGCACCATGAAGATCGGGATCAGCGGCAGGGTGATCACGATGACCGCCGCGGAGACCCAGTCCTCGGTGACGATCCGGGCCAGCACCGCGACCGGAACGACCACGGCCAGCCCCAACTGCGGCAGATAGCGCGCGAAGTAGTCGTCGAGCGCATCCACCCCCCGGGTGGCCAGGGCGGCCAGCGAACCGCTCCGCTGCCCGCTCAGCCACCCCGGTCCCAGCTGCGCGGCCCGCTCCAGCAACCGCAGCCGCAGCTCGGACTTGACCGCCGCGCTCGCCCGGTGGGCCGCCAGCTCCGTCAGCCAGGCCACCAGTCCGCGGCCGGCGGCGACGGCGGCCAGCAGCACCAGCGGGTTCCGCAGCTCACCTGCGTCCATCCCGTTCTGGAAGGCGCCGACCACCACGTCGGCGATGAGCATCGCCTGGGCGACGACCAGCGCCGCCCCGGCAAGGCCCAGCGCCACCACGGTCGCCAGGAAGAGGCGGGTGGCACGGGCGTACCGGAGCAGTCGCGGGTCGACGGGTTTCACGTGAAACATCCCTTGGTCAGGGGACCGGACGGTCCCCGTGGAACTCCGGCCTCAGTGCGGATCGGCGATGTGCTGCGTACCGATCCGCTTCCGGAACACCCAGTAGGTCCAGCCCTGGTACAGCAGCACCACGGGGGTGGCGATCCCGGCGCACCAGGTCATGATCTTCAGGGTGTAGGGGCTCGAGGACGCGTTGGTGACCGTCAGGCTCCACGCCTCATTGAGCGACGAGGGCATCACGTTCGGGAAGAGGGTCAGGAACAGCATCGCGACCGCGGCCACGATCGTGACGCCCGACAGGGCGAACGACCACCCCTCGCGCCCCACCTGGTTCGCTCCGAGCGCGGCGACCAGCGCCGCGACGGCGATGACCATGGCGACCAGGCTCGCGCCGTCGCCCTTGTCCGCCTGCGTCCAGCCCAGGAACCCGAGCGCCAGCACGGCCGTGACCAGCCCGAGGTTGCGGGCGAGCTTCCGGGCCCGCTCCCTGATCTCCCCGACGGTCTTCAGCGCCGTGAACACCGACCCGTGGAAGGTGAACAGCGTCAGGGTCACGAGGCCGCCCAGGATCGCGTACGGGTTCAGCAGATCCCAGAAGGTGCCGACGTACTCCATCTCCTGGTCGATCTTGACACCGCGCACGATGTTCCCGAAGGCCACGCCCCACAGGAACGCAGGGATGAGCGAGGTCCAGAAGATGGCCTCCTCCCAGTTGCGCTGCCAGTGCTCCTCCGGCCGCTTGGCCCGGTACTCGAACGCGACACCGCGCACGATCAGGCAGACCAGGATGAGCAGCAGCGGCAGATAGAAGCCGGAGAAGAGAGTGGCGTACCACTCGGGGAAGGCGGCGAAGGTCGCCCCGCCCGCCGTGAGCAGCCACACCTCGTTGCCGTCCCAGACCGGTCCGATGGTGTTGATGAGGACGCGCTTCTCGACCCGGTCGCGGGCGAGCAGCTTCGTCAGGATGCCGACCCCGAAGTCGAAGCCCTCGAGGAAGAAGTAGCCGGTCCACAGGACGGCGATGAGTACGAACCAGACGTCGTGGAGTTCCATGCCTCAGATCCCAGTCCTCGGTCTCAGTACGAGAAGGCCATCGGCCGGTCGGCGTCGCGGTCGTCGCCGCCGATCTTGGTGGGCGGGTTGAGGTCGGCTTCGGTGAGCTCGGGAGGCCCGGCCTTGACGTACTTGACCAACAGCTTGACCTCGATGACGGCGAGGATCGCGTAGATGAGCGTGAACACGATCATCGACGTGAGCACCTCGCCCTGGGAGACGCCGGGGGAGACGGCGTCCCGGGTGCGCAGGACGCCGTACACGACCCAGGGCTGCCGCCCCATCTCCGTGAAGATCCAGCCCCAGGAGTTGGCGATCAGCGGGAAGCCGAGCGTCCAGATCGCGGCGAGCCAGTACAGCCGCGTGAGCTTCGGTCCGAGCGGCTTCCGGAACAGCACCACATGGGGCACGTCGTCCTCACCGACCCTCGACGCCGCCGGCAGCATGAACTTCTTCCGGGTCAGCCAGAGCCCGGCCAGGCCGATGGCGAGCGACGTCATGCCGAAACCGATCATCCAACGGAAGCCCCAGTACGTGACGGGGATGTTGGGCCGGTAGTCGCCGGGCCCGTACTTCTCCTGCTCCGCCTTGTTGGTGTCGTTGATGCCGGGCACGTACGACGTGAAGTCGTCGTTCGCCAGGAACGAGAGCAGACCCGGAATCTCTATGGCGACCTTGTTGTGGCCCTTGTCCACGTCGCCGTAGGCGAAGACGGAGAAGGGTGCGGGGCCCTCGCCGTCCCACAGCGCCTCGGCGGCCGCCATCTTCATCGGCTGCTGCTTGAACATGACCTTGCCGAGGAAGTCGCCGCTGATCGCCGTCAGCAGACCCGCGATGACCACGGTGACCAGGCCGAGTCGCAGCGAGCTCTTCATCACCGGGACGTGCTTCCTGCGCAGCAGGTGGAAGGCGGCGATGCCGACCATGAACGCACCGCCGGTGAGGAAGGCGGCGGAGAGGGTGTGGAACACCTGGGTGAGGGTGGTGTTCTGGGTCAGTACGAGCCAGATGTCGGTGAGTTCCGCGCGCCCGTTCTCCTGGTTGATCCGGTAGCCGACCGGGTGCTGCATCCAGGAGTTGGCGGCCAGGATGAAGTACGCGGAGAGGATCGTGCCGATGGAGACCATCCAGATGCAGGCGAGATGGATCTTCTTCGGGAGCTTGTCCCAGCCGAAGATCCACAGCCCGATGAAGGTGGACTCGAAGAAGAAGGCGATCAGCGCCTCGAATGCGAGCGGGGCGCCGAAGACGTCGCCGACGAAGCGCGAGTAGTCGGACCAGTTCATGCCGAACTGGAACTCCTGCACGATGCCGGTGACGACACCCATGGCGATGTTGATCAGGAAGAGCTTGCCCCAGAACTTGGTCGCCCGGAGGTACTTCTCCTTGTTCGTACGCACCCACGCCGTTTGCAGGCCGGCCGTCAGCGCCGCCAGCGAGATCGTCAGAGGAACGAAGAGGAAGTGGTAGACGGTGGTGATGCCGAACTGCCAGCGCGCCAGAGTCTCTGGCGCCAGAGCGAGGTCCACGTCGTCTCTCCTTACGTCGGCGTGGTCACATCGGCGTGCTCGTCGGATACGTCACGACAGTTGCCCAGGACATCCATGACATAGCGAGAGCTTCCGGACCGCTTGTGAACGCGTTCACATTCACAAGCAATTATGACCCATACCGGATCCGAACCGGTGAGCGGGGGTCCCCGAGCGACACACCGGCCGGTCGGTACACAGGAGCCCGAACAGCACCTCGCTCATCCAGTCAACCGATTGTTGAAGCTCTGGAACGGAGACGGCCCGCCCCCGGAGCGAGGGCGGGCCATCACGCAAGGGCGGCCGACTGCTACGTCCTGTTGCGGAACGCGTCCGCTGCGTGCAGGAAGATGTCGTTCGCCTCGGACTCGCCGATGGTGACCCGCGCTCCCTCGCCCGGGAACGGCCGCACCACGACCCCGGCCGCCTCGCAGGCCGCGGCGAACTCGGCCGTACGCTCCCCGAGCCGCAGCCAGACGAAGTTCGCCTGCGTCGGCGGCACCGTCCAGCCCTGCTTCACCAGGCCCTCGTACACCCGCGTCCGCTCCGCCACCAGCGCGCCGACCCGGCCCAGGAGTTCGTCCTCCGCCTGAAGCGAGGCGACCGCCGCGTCCTGGGCGAGCTGGCTGACGCCGAACGGCACGGCCGTCTTGCGCAGCGCGGCCGCCACCGGCTCGTGGGCGACGGCGAAGCCGACCCGCAGCCCCGCCAGCCCGTAGGCCTTGGAGAAGGTGCGCAGCACCGCCACGTTCGGTCGCGAGCGGTAGATCTCCAGACCGTCCGGCACCTCGGCGTCCCGGATGAACTCCCGGTACGCCTCGTCCAGGACCACGAGCACGTCGGACGGGACCCGGTCGAGGAACCGCTCCAGCTCGGCGCGGTGCACCACCGTGCCCGTCGGGTTGTTCGGGTTGCAGACGAAGATCAGCCGGGTCCGGTCGGTGACGGCGTCCGCCATCGCGTCGAGATCGTGCACGTCGTCCGCGGTCAGCGGCACCGGAACCGATGTGGCGCCGCTGATCTGGGTGATGATCGGGTATGCCTCGAAGGACCGCCAGGCATAGACGACCTCGTCGCCCGGGCCCGAGGTGGCCTGGAGCAGCTGCTGCGCGACGCCCACCGAGCCCGTGCCCGTCGCCAGGTGTGAGACCGGGACCCCGAAGCGGTCGGCGAGCTCGTTCATCAGGCCGGTGCAGGCCATGTCCGGGTACCGGTTGAAGTCGCCCGCGGCGGCGACGGCGGTCTCCATCACACCCGGCAGCGGCGGATAGGGGTTCTCGTTGGAGGAAAGCTTGAACGCGACCGGCCCGCCGGCGGCGGCCGGCCTGCCGGGCTTGTATGTGGGGATGCCGTCCAGCTCGGCGCGCAGCTTGGGGCTCGTCTCGCTCACCGCAGGTCCTCCTCGACCGTCGTGCATCGTGCTCACCAATACTTCTCACCCTATGAGGATTCCCGGCTGCTGCGAATGGGCGAGCCAGGAACAACCGGGGTACGGACCGGGAGCGGCAGCGAGGAGAGGAGCGCTCTTCGGATCACCGCGCGCCGGTGGCTCGCGCCGTGGCGCGCATCCCTCGTAGTGGTGAGTTGAGACCTCTTCGATGCCTCAGCCATTTGGCAGGTCCGCGCCTGTCGGCAACCATGAGACGCTCACACAAGGCCCCAACTACCTTGCATTCCATGGCATTTGACGACTCATGGCCATGCAGAAACGTTCCTGTCAACGACTGCATATGCGACCGACTCCACCTCCCCGCCTCGCCCTACTATCGGCCTGCCATGACAGCAGCAGGGAAGCACCAGGTGAGCCGGACGGAGACATCACGCCGGGGCAGCCGGCAAGGCCGAGCAGGCATCCGGGACGTAGCCGCCGCAGCCGGTGTCTCCATCACGACCGTCTCGGACGCGCTGAACGGAAAGGGTCGGCTCCCGGACGCCACCCGCCGCCATGTCCGCGAGGTCGCCGACCGGCTGGGCTACCGCCCGTCGGCCGCGGCCCGCACGCTCCGTACCGGCAAGTCCGGACTCATCGGCCTCACGGTGACGACGTACGGGGACGAGCCGTTCACCTTCACGGAGTTCGCGTACTTCGCGGAGATGGCGAGAGCCGCCACCTCCGCCGCACTCGCCCGCGGCTACGCCCTGGTCATCCTCCCCGCCACCTCACGCCACGACGTCTGGTCCAACGTCGCGCTCGACGGCACCGTCGTGATCGACCCCTCCGACCACGACCCCGTGGTCGCGGAGCTCGTCCGCCAGGGCCTCCCGGTCGTCTCCGACGGGCGCCCCGCGGGCACCCTTCCCGTCACCGCCTGGGTCGACAACGACCACGAGGCCGCAGTCCTCGACCTGCTCGACCATCTGGCGGCCGGCGGAGCACGCCGGATCGGCCTGCTCACCGGGACCACCACGGACACGTACACCCGGCTCTCCACCACGGCCTATCTGAACTGGTGCGAACGCGTCGGCCAGGATCCGGTGTACGAGGCCTACCCCGCACACGACCCGTGCGCCGGAGCGGTCGCCGCCGACCGGCTGCTCGCCCGTCCGGACCGTCCCGACGCCGTGTACGGGCTCTTCGACCCCAACGGCACGGACCTGCTCGCCGCCGCCCGCCGGTACGGACTGCGCGTCCCGGACGACCTGCTGCTGGTCTGCTGCAGCGAGTCCACCGTGTACGCCAACACGGAGCCGTCGATCACCACTCTCTCCCTCAAGCCCCGGCGCATCGGCACCGCCGTGGTGCAGTTGCTGATCGACGCGATCGAGGGAGTGGACGGCGGCCGCCCGGTCGAGCAGGTGATACCGACCGAACTCATCGTCCGGACCTCTTCACAGCGGCGCTCTCCCCGTACGACGGTGAGCGCCCCGCGTTCGCCTTCCCAGGACTAGACCAACGCAATTGGGGCGAAACGAACAGCGAACCGGCGGTGTACCCGGATTCAGCACCCCTGGTGCATCACACAGCACGATCCGCATTCCTATGATGGGCGCACGACACCGCGGACCGTCCCCGACCAGGCCGGTCCGGCGGTGAGGGCGGCGCGACGGTGGTGGAGGGGTCGATGACTCAGGGGGCCGGTCAGGGACCCGTGGTGCGTACGGCGACGTTGCGCGACTTCCGCGTCCCGCCGTACGCACAGGTTCCGGTGCAGTCGGAATCCGCTTCCCATGAATACGTGCTCGCGCACCCGGAGGACTCAGTCCCACGGGCGGTTCCCCGCGAAGCCGGGGAGTCCTCCGCGCGGCCGGCGACCGCCGCCGAGGCCCCGCACCGGGTCGCCGACGCCCCCGGAACGGAACACGGCGACACCCGGGCGGCCCCGGCCCGCCCCGAGGACTCCGTTCCCCAGGCACCGCCGGAGCACCCCGGCGACGCGTTCCCGGACGACGAGCCGCCCGAGGGCTACACCCCCACCGAGCGCGACCTGCCGGTGATCAACCGCGGCGACACCGTGCAGGTCACCGTCGCCCCCGCCGAGCAGCCGGCTCCCGCCGCCGAGGGCCTCGGCCCGCTCTACGTGGTCGGGGACGTCCACGGCTATCTGGACGAACTCGTCGCCGCGCTCACCGCCCAGGGCCTGGTCGACGCCGAAGGCCGCTGGTCCGCGGGCAACACCCGGCTGTGGTTCCTGGGCGACTTCACCGACCGCGGCCCGGACGGCATCGGCGTCATCGACCTCGTCATGCGGCTCTCGGCCGAGGCCGCGGCGGCCGGCGGCTACTGCAAGGCCCTGATGGGCAATCACGAGCTGCTGCTGATCGGCGCCAAACGCTTCGGCGACACGCCCGTCAACTCCGGCGCGGGCACCGCCACCTTCCAGGCGGCATGGCTCCTCAACGGCGGCCAGAAGAGCGACATGGACCGCCTCCAGGACGTCCATCTGCAGTGGATGTCCCGGCTCGACGCGGTGGTGGAGGAGGACGGGCATCTGCTCATGCACTCCGACACGACCGCCTACCTCGACTACGGCACCACGATCGAGGACGTCAACGACAACGTCCACGAGATCATCAACCGCAATGACGCGGACGAGTGCTGGGACCTCTTCCGCAAGTTCACCAAGCGCTTCGCCTTCCGGGACGACGACGGCCCGCAAGCCGTCCGGGAACTGCTCGCCGCCTACGGCGGCGGCCGGGTCGTCCACGGCCACAGCCCCATTCCGTACCTGCTGGGCGAGGTCGGCACGGAGGACGCGGACGGCGAGGGGAACTCGGAGCCGCTGGTGGAAGGGCCGCACGTGTACGCGGACGGGCTCGCCATCGCCATGGACGGCGGCGTGACCATGGCCGGAAAGCTGCTGGTGGCCCAGCTCCCGCTACAGGCCTGAGGCAATCCCGCGCAGGCGATTTCCGGAAACCCCCTGTCACCCCCCGCCATAACCGCTCTACCATCGGCATATCCGTAGCAGGCTCTCCTCCGTTTCGCCCGACTGCCCGACCCACATGGGCAAACCGGCCCTACGGAGCATCGGGGGATGCACATGAACAGCGCTCCGCACCTGCTGGCCGAGGACCGCTCCGAATACGAGCGCATCCTCGACGACGCGCTGCGCACAGCGCACGACCGCCCAGACCTCGACGGTATGGGCAAACGGCTCAACGCCGAACAGCTGCGCACGATGGCGCTGAACGCCACCGCGCTCATCACCAGCGCCGCCACCGCCGAGTACGACCACTTCGTGAAGGTCCGCGAGGAGGCACGCACATCCGCGGGAGTGCCCGTCGGCCACTCGGTCCTCGGGCCCGCGGTCGGGGCGTCCTCGGAGACGGGCGCCGGGTTCGCCGCGGTGCTCACCGTCCTGGCACCGGTCCTCGCCGGAACCGCCGCGCTCATCTTCCTGCTCGTCGGCTACATCCTGAAGGCCGTCAGCCCCGACACCGGTTTCGCGGACACCCTGCTGACGGCGGGCTGGTTCTTCGGCGCCCTGACGGCGGCCGGACTGCTCGCCGCCGCGATCGGGCTGCTGATCACGGCGATCCGGAACGGGGCCACCCAGGTGCCCGCCGAGGACGCGACGACCGGCGAACTGCCCGACGAGGTGGCACGCGCCAAGGATGCCTGGCGGCACGCGCTCCTGGAGCGCGGCGTCCTGCCCTTCCTGCGCGCCGCCCTGGCCGATCCCAGCGCCGATCCTGCCTTCCCCGCCCCGCCCCACCGGGTCAGCCGCCTTCCCAAGGTCGGCTACAGCGGCCCCGACTTCTCGAGCCCGAGCGACGGCACCTCGGCGGGCTCCCGCCCGACGTTCACGAGCCCGGACTTCACCAGCCCCGAGTTCGGGCCGCCGGAACACCAGCCCGAGTAGAAGCGGTCACAGCGGGACGTCGTCGTTCCAGCTCTCGTGCCGGGACGGGCACGGCGAAGGCCGGGGCAGCCGCGGGCCGCCCCGGCCTTCGCCGTTGTGCCGTCACGGCCGTGGCTTCAGGCCGCGACCGGAACGGACTTGGGGTTCTCGCCGTACTTGTTCGGCGCCGCCTCGCCCTCCGTGGCCAGGAAGACCACGAGAACGATTCCGCCGACGAGCGGCACGAGGGCGATCAGCAGCCACCAGGCCGACCGACCCGTGTCGTGCAGCCGGCGGACCGTGACGGCGAGCGCCGGGATGAGAATCGCCGCGTAGTAGACGTAGTACGGGATCATCGTGTCGATGGCATTAGCCGAGGCCCACCAGCACTGCGAAGACGGCGATGTTCACCACGGAGAACATCCAGTACTCCTTGCGGCGCGCACGCCCCCCGAATCCGACGTAGTTCCTGAGTACCGCCAGGTACCAGTTCACTGCGGTTCCCTCCCCTGGCCCCTTGTCAGAGGCACATAGAATTTCAGCCAAGCGGCCGAAAATTATCCATGCGTCCCCATGGGGTCAGAGCAGTTCAGAGCCTCACTGAAACAGCAATCAACCCGCCGCACTTCCGTGATCATCGGAAACCCGCAAACCGGGCCATCCGGGCTCTACCGGCCCCAGCCTCGGTGCACTCGAGCACGTACGCCGCGTGACGGCGATCCACCACACGACCGCGTCGCAGTGACGGCACCGGTCCACGGCGGCATGAAGCCGTGGACCGGTGCCGTCACCCGGCTCAGTCCGCCAGCGGCAGGTACACCCGGTTCCCCGAGGCGGCGAACTCCCTGGACTTCTGGAGCATGCCCTCGGCGATCTCCGTGTCCGACGCCGCCGGCCCGTCGCCGCCGAACTGCTCCGTGATGCTTCTGCTGATCTTCATCGAGCAGAACTTCGGACCGCACATGGAGCAGAAGTGCGCGGTCTTCGCCGGCTCGGCCGGCAGCGTCTCGTCGTGGAACTCACGTGCCGTGTCCGGGTCCAGGGCCAGGTTGAACTGGTCCTCCCAGCGGAACTCGAAGCGCGCGTCCGACAGCGCGTCGTCCCACTCCTGCGCGCCGGGGTGCCCCTTGGCGAGGTCCGCCGCGTGAGCCGCGATCTTGTAGGTGATGACGCCCGTCTTGACGTCGTCCCGGTTCGGCAGGCCCAGATGCTCCTTGGGCGTGACGTAGCAGAGCATCGCCGTACCCCACCAGGCGATCATCGCGGCGCCGATGCCGGAGGTGATGTGGTCGTAGGCGGGCGCCACATCGGTCGTCAGGGGGCCGAGCGTGTAGAACGGGGCCTCCTCGCAGATCTCCTGCTGGAGGTCGATGTTCTCCTTGATCTTGTGCATCGGGACGTGCCCCGGGCCCTCGATCATGGTCTGCACGTTGTGCCGCTTGGCGATCGAGTTGAGTTCCCCGAGCGTCCTCAACTCGGCGAACTGCGCCTCGTCGTTGGCGTCCGCGATGGAGCCCGGCCGTAGTCCGTCGCCGAGCGAGTAGGTGACGTCGTACGCGGCGAGGATCTCGCAGAGCTCCTCGAAGTTCTCGTACAGGAACGACTCCTTGTGGTGCGCGAGGCACCAGGCGGCCATGATCGAGCCGCCCCGGGAGACGATGCCGGTCTTGCGCCGGGCCGTGAGCGGCACGTACCGCAGCAGCACGCCGGCATGGACCGTCATGTAGTCGACGCCCTGCTCCGCCTGCTCGATGACGGTGTCCTTGTAGATCTCCCAGGTCAGCTCCTCGGCACGGCCGTCGACCTTCTCGAGCGCCTGGTACAGCGGCACGGTGCCGATCGGCACGGGGGAGTTGCGGAGCACCCACTCGCGCGTGGTGTGGATGTTGCGGCCGGTGGAGAGGTCCATGACCGTGTCCGCGCCCCACCGGGTGGCCCAGGTCATCTTCTCCACCTCCTCCTCGATGGAGGAGGTCACCGCCGAGTTCCCGATGTTGGCGTTGACCTTCACGAGGAACCGCTTGCCGATGATCATCGGTTCGATCTCGGGGTGGTTGACGTTGGCGGGCAGAACGGCCCGGCCCGCGGCGATCTCCTCGCGGACGACCTCCGGGGAGACGTTCTCCCGGATCGCCACGAACTCCATCTCCGGCGTGATCTCGCCGCGCCGGGCGTAGGCGAGCTGCGTCACCGCCTGCCCGCCGCGTCCCCGGCGGGGCTGGCGCGGGCGCCCGGGGAAGACCGCGTCGAGGTTGCGCAGACCACCGCGCGGGGACGTGTGCTTGATGCCGTCGTCCTCGGGCCGCACGGGACGGCCGGCGTACTCCTCGGTGTCGCCGCGGCCGACGATCCAGTTCTCGCGCAGCGGCGGCAGACCGCGGCGCACATCCGTCTCGGCGTGCGGATCGGTGTACGGACCGGATGTGTCGTACAGGGTCACGTCGTTGCCGTTGGTGAGGTGCACCTGGCGGACCGGCACCCGGATGTCGGGGCGCGAGCCCTCGACGTACCCCTTGTGCCAGCCGATGGGCTTCCCCGCCCCGGACGTTCCGGAGGCAGGCGTGCGCGTGTCCGATGTGGTCATGAGACCTACTCCCTACGCCGGCATTACCCGGTAACAGGTTCGGCGGTCGGCGCAGCTGTCCCGTACGGTCGTACGGCGGGTCAGCGCCCTCTCAGCCCGGTGCTCCGAGCTCCCGCGTGTGCAAAGGTGCCACCACGCTAGCGCCCCGCCGGGCGTGCTGAACAGTGGGCCCCCATCCGTTCTTGCGATGATCTGTCGGTGACTTCCTCACAGCAGACGCCGGAACCGGACCATCGCGCGGGCGGTTCGCCGCACTCCCATGCCCATGCCCACGGGCACGGCCATGGGCCGGCCGCCCCCGTCTCGCGGCATCTGCGGCGGGTCATCGCCGCGGTCCTCATCCCGTTCGCCGCCGCGGTGGTGGTCGGTCTCGTCGCCCTCTGGCCGGGCGGCGCACCGGAGCACGAGCGCACGGGTGTCGGCTTCGACCGGCAGACGGAACAGGCCCGGGTGGTCCGGGTGCAGGAGGTCGACTGCTCCGAGGTGAACGCCGGTCAGGTGCCGCCGACGGGTGACACCACGACCCCAGAGGGCCGCGAGGCGGTCAACTCCCAGCAGGGAGAGTGCAAGAAGGCGACGGTCGAGATCACGTCCGGTAAGGACAAGGGGCGTACGTTCATCGAGATCGTCCAGCCGGACGCCTCGCGGCAGCTGAAGCAGGGCCAGGGCGTCGTCGTGTCGTACGCCCCCGACGCGCCGCGCGATCTCCAGTACTCGGTGAGCGATGTGAACCGGGACTTCCCGATGATGCTGCTCGCCGGGATCTTCGCGGTCGTGGTCGTGCTGGTCGGCCGGCTGCGCGGGGTGATGGCGCTGATCGCGCTGGTGCTGAGCTTCGCCGTACTGACCCTGTTCATCCTGCCCGCGATCCTTCAGGGCTCGAATCCGCTGATCGTGGCGGTGGTCGGGGCCAGCGCGATCATGCTGATGGCGCTGTACCTCTGCCACGGTCTGAACGCCCGCACCTCGGTCGCGGTGCTGGGGACGCTGATCTCACTGCTGCTGATCGGGCTGCTCGGCTCGGTGTTCATCGGCTGGGCGTCCCTGTCCGGGAACACCGACGACAACACCGGCCTGATTCACGGCCTGTATCCGAACATCGACATGTCCGGCCTGCTGCTGGCGGGAGTCATCATCGGTTCGCTCGGCGTGCTCGACGACGTCACGGTGACCCAGACCTCGGCCGTCTGGGAGCTGCACCAGGCGGATCCGGCCATGGGGCCGCGTGGCCTCTACAAGGCGGGTATCCGGATCGGCCGCGACCACATCGCCTCGGTGGTCAACACGCTCGTACTGGCCTATGCCGGCGCCTCGTTGCCGCTTCTCCTGCTGTTCTCGATCGCGCAGTCGGGGGTGGGCACGGTGGCGACCAGTGAGCTGGTGGCGGAGGAGATCGTCCGGACCCTCATCGGCTCGATCGGTCTGGTGGCATCGGTGCCGGTGACCACGGCACTGGCCGCTCTGGTGGTCTCCGCCGACCGGCCCGGCGGCACGGTGACCGGTGTGGCCGCGGGAGCGGTGCGCAGCAGGGGCCGCCGCCGGCGGGCGAAGTAGCTCCTTCGCGCACGGCCGCGACGGGCGCTCGTGGCCTCGGGGGCGCTCGTGGTCGTCAGCCGTCAGCCGGCGGCTTCCTCGGTGAGGATCCGGCCCAGGGCGGCTTCCAGGTTGTCCTCGAAGTCCCCGAGCGTGCGCTCCTGTCCCAGCGGAACCAGTTTGTCGGTCCGGTCGAGAAAGGCCACCAGGGGCGCGGCTCCGGCCCGGAACAACGCCCGGTCGACGCCGACCTGGAGCCGGATGTGGACGTCGGACAGCCCCTCCGGCTCGGTGGGGGCGATGTGCACATCACCGTCCCCGCTGGGGCCGTTGATCCCGTCCAACAGCAGCTCCCGGCCGAACGCCCAGGTCACAGGGGCGTCCCCGGGCAGGTGGAACGTCATGCGCACCGCATAGGGGTCTCTCGTCTCGTACATGAGCTCCACGGGGATCCGGAAGGAGAGCTCCTCGGAGACCAGGAAGCTCATCAGGACCTCTGCCTGAACCGACTCGCGCATCGTGTTAACCCCGCAGTGGATGAAGCACCTCGTGAAAACGGCCGGGAGGGTTTCCCCTGGGTCCGCACCGCCATCGTGCTGTAAGTGACCGATAGATCACAAGGAGTAGTTTTTCAGATACTGATAGAGAAGGCGAATGAACTGAGCAGGCTGCCCACGCCACTGCGTAGTTGTTCGACCGCCGGGATCAAACGATCTTCCTGGTGCAGCGGAAGGGAAATCGCCATCGCTCCGGCGGTGGCGCCCACGGTGACGGGAATAGCCGCACAGACCGTCCCCAGGGCATATTCCTGCCGCTCGATCACCGGTTGCATCTGCCCCATCGCCCCGAGCCGTTCCAGCAGACTTCCCCGATTGCGCACCGTATAGGGCGTGATCCGGTCCACCGGATGCCGGTCGAGATGATCCTTGCGGGACCGTTCGTCGAGCTGGCCGAGCAGGCACTGGCCGAGGGCGTGCGCATGGCCCGTCTCCCGGAAGTCCGCCCATTCCTCCACCGCCGGCGCGTACGGGGTGTCGGCCACGGCCACGAGTTCGATCTCTTCCTCCCGGTAGAGTGCGAAATAGACCGGTACGCCGATCGAGTCCCGCCAGTGCGCCAGGGATTCCTCGATCTTGGTGCGACGATTCTGCATCGCACCGCCCACCGCCAGCCGCACCGCGGCCTCACCGAAGACGAACACGCCCTTCTCGCGCCGCAGATAACCCTCATGCGCGAGGGTCCGCAGCAGGTGGTAGGCGGTGGGAAGGGGCAGGCCCGCCTCACGTGCGAGCTGCTTGGCCGGGGCTCCGTCGGCGTGGGAGGCCACGGCCTCCATGAGTCTCAGAGCCCTTTGCACCGAACCGATCAGGGTCGGAGCGGCGGGCGAAGTGGTGGTGGGCGCAGAACTGGTAGCCAATGCCGTGGCCAAAGGTCACCCCCAGGCATGGTGACGGGCGGACCGCCCGCGTGCAGGGGCCGCCCCCGCACGCCCGCCGCGCTCCCCGAGGGCCTGGGCTGCTCCTGAGACCGAATTCGGGAACTGTCCAGGAAGTCGCACGAACCACTGTTCACGGTGATCATCGACCGGGGATTCCCGGGGACGGCGGAGGATTGCCACTCTAATGGCAGCCTCCGACGGGCCGCGGGGATCATCTGCGGCATTCCCCCGCGCGGGCTAACGGGCGTACGCACCTGCCGTTTTCCGCTCCGCGACACCCACCGCCCCGCGCTGCCCTCGCGCCTCCGGCGCACTCCCCCCCCGGCCGGTGACCGTACCGCGCCCGGTCGCTTACCAGTCGCTCTTCGAGGACGACGAGCTCATGAACTTCCGCACGACGTAGATCAGCCCACCCACGATGGCCACGAAGAGCAGGACCTTGAAGAGCAGCCAGATCACAAAACCGACCAAACTCGCGATCATCCCGCCGAAGACGACAAGGGCGATCAGAGGGATGGCGACCCACTTCACCCACCAGGGCATCCCCGTCAGTATCTCCCGCACCGCCATCGTCCCTACCTCGCTTCTGTGAGTTCTCCTGCTGTCGATGCTAGAGGCGGGGCGGTGGTCCACGGGGCGCCCGCGCCCCCCGAAGTCCCCTGAGCCTTCCCCTAGGGAAAGCCGGGCCGGCCGGTCAGCTCTCGGGCGGAGAGAAGACGACGAGCACCCGGAGATCCTCGCTGATGTGGTGGAACTTGTGGGCCACTCCCGCCGGGACGTAGACGACGCTGCCCCGCCCCACCGGGGTCGTCTCCGTACCGACCGTGATCGAGGCGCGGCCGCTGACGACGAGGTAGACCTCGTCCTGCCGGTGCGGCTGCTGAGGGTCCAGCTCCCCCGCGTCCAGCGCGTACAGCCCGACCGACATGTTCCGCTCATGCAGGAACTGCAGATAAGCCCCGTCGTTGGCGGCACGCTCCGCCTCGAGCTCGTCCAGCCGGAATGCCTTCATCGTCCGTCCGCCCCTGTCATCGGTCCGATCACGTCTGCCACGATCAGACACATGAAGAATTTCCTCGTCAAGACGATCGCGAACGCCGGGGCACTCGCCGTGGCGATCTGGCTGGTCCAGGACATCACGCTCACCGGCGACAGCACCGCGAAGAAGACCGTCACCCTGATCATCGTGGCCCTGCTCTTCGGCCTGGTGAACTTCTTCGTGAAGCCGATAGTCAGGCTGCTGACGCTTCCCCTGTTCATCCTCACGCTCGGCCTGATAACGCTGGTCGTCAACGCCCTGATGCTGCTGCTGACCTCGTGGCTCGCCGACGTCCTGGACCTGAACTTCCATGTGGAGGGTTTCTGGACGGCCGTGCTCGGCGGGCTGATCATCTCGATCGTGTCATGGGCGCTGAACGTGGTGCTCCCCGACGGCAAGGACTGACCGCACGATGCCCTTCTCCGTCTGTTTCGTCTGCACCGGCAACATCTGCCGGTCGCCGATGGCCGAGTCCGTGTTCCGGGCCCGTGTGGAGGACGCCGGACTCGACGGCCTCGTCGTCGTGGACAGCGCCGGCACGGGAGGCTGGCACGAGGGCGACGGCGCCGACACCCGCACCGTCGACGTCCTGCGGGACAACGGATACGCGTCCGGTCATGTCGCCCGGCGGTTCCTTCCCTCGTGGTTCTCCCGGCTGGATCTCGTGATCGCTCTCGACCGGGGTCATCTGCGGGAGCTGCGCCGACTGGCACCGACCGCGGCGGACGCCTCGAAGGTCCGGCTGCTGCGCTCGTACGACCCGGCCGCCGGTGACGACCTCGACGTCCCCGACCCCTACTACGGCGGGACGGGCGGATTCGAGGAATGCCTGGACATGGTGGAGGCCGCGAGCGAGGGGCTGCTCGCCGCGGTGCGCGAGGCGGTGGAGGAGGCGGCGTGAGCACGGGCGAGGGAACGAGGGCCGTACGGGCCGGTCTGCCGGAGGCTCGGAAGTACGAACCGACGCTGCCGGGGCCGGTCTTCGCCGCCCACTACCACCTGCCCGGGGAACCGACGGGCCCGTACGCGTACGGGCGGGACTCCAATCCCACCTGGACGCTGCTGGAGCAGGCGGTCGGGGAGCTGGAGGCACCCGGGGAAACCGGGGTCGAGACCGTCGCCTTCGCCTCGGGAATGGCCGCGGTCTCGGCCGTGCTGCTCTCCCAGGTCCGCGCGGGCGACGCGGTGGTACTCCCGGACGACGGCTACCAGGCCCTGCCTCTGGTACGGGAGCAGTTGGAGGAGTACGGGGTCGAGGTGCGGACCGCACCCACCGGCGGCGACGCCCAGCTCACCGTGCTGGACGGGGCGAAGCTGCTGTGGATCGAGACGCCCTCGAACCCGGGGCTCGACGTGTGCGACGTACGACGGCTCGCGGACGCCGCGCACGCCGGCGGCACCCTGGTCGCGGTCGACAACACGCTCGCGACGCCGCTCGGCCAGCGCCCGCTGGCCCTCGGTGCCGACTTCGCGGTCGCCAGCGGCACCAAGGGCCTGACGGGCCACGGCGATCTGCTGCTCGGTTACGTCGTCTGCCGGAACCCCGCACTGGCCTCTCGGGTACGGCTCTGGCGCAAGGTCGTGGGCGCGATCCCGGGCCCCATGGAGGCATGGCTGGCCCATCGCTCGCTGGCCACGCTCCAGCTCCGCTCCGACCGGCAGTGCGCGAACGCGCTGGCCCTCGCGCGGGCGCTGTCCGGGCGGGCGGAGGTCACCGGACTGCGCTACCCCGGGCTGCCCGAGGACCCCTCGCACGAGATCGCCGCGGAGCAGATGCGTCGCTTCGGCTCGGTGGTCTCCTTCGAGCTGCCCGGCCGTGACCACGCAGAGCGCTTCCTCGCGGAGGCACGGCTCGTCGACGACGCCACCAGCTTCGGCAGCGTCCGCTCCAGCGCCGAGCGCAGGGGGCGGTGGGGCGGCGACGCCGTGGCGGAGGGCTTCATCCGCTTCTCGGCGGGCGTGGAGGACACGGACGACCTCGTCGCGGACGTGCTCCGGGCACTGGACGCGGCGGAGAGCTGAGGCACGCGCGCGGCGGCTGGTCAGCCGCCGCGGGCACCGCCGGCCTGAGCGTCTTGCGGACGGGCACGAAGGACGGTCCGAACCTCCCCCCTCATGGCTCGGACCGTCCCTCTTCCGCACGCGGTTCCCGGGCCGGTGACACGTGGCACCACGCACACTCCGCGCGTAGCGACGCATACAGCGCCCTGAACCGGAAACCGCTCCAGCAAGGCTAGTTGACTCTGCGTCAGTGTCCAATCACAGGAGCGACAGAGAGGTATCGACTTATTTATAGTTGGACGATGGATCTGGCCCTGCTGCGCACATTCGTCACGGTGCACCGGGCCGGGTCGTTCACCCGCGCCGCCGCTCTCCTGGGACTCTCCCAGCCCGCGGTGACCAGCCAGATACGGACTCTGGAACGACAGCTGGGGCGGCCGCTCTTCCTCCGACAGGCGCGCGGGGTCACGCCCACGACCGTCGGCGACGAACTGGCCCACCGGACCGCCCCTCATCTGGACGCGCTCGTCGAGATCGTGGAGGCGGGTCTGGACGACGAGTCCGGCGTACGCACCCTCCACCTCACCGGACCGCCCGAGTTCACCTCCGCGCGGGTGCTGCCCGCACTGGCCCCGCTGGTATCGCAGGGACTGGCGCTGAGGACGTCCTTCACGGGCAACGCCGAGGAGGCGCTTGAGGGCCTGGCGGCCGGGCACCACGAGCTCGCCGTGACCACGGCCCGGCCTCGCGGCGGGCTGCTCGCGTCGACCCCGCTCTGTGACGAGGAACACGTCCTCGTCGCCTCCCCGCGCTGGGCGGCCCGGCTGGGCGACGGAGTGCTGCTGCGCAAGGGCGCCGTCGTGCTGGAGCAGCTGCCGGTGGTCGAGGTCCACGAGTCCCTGCCGTTCGTCTCCCGCTACTGGTCCTCGGTCTTCGACAGCCGGCCGCCCGCCGTGGCCGCGGTCATCGCACCCGATCTGCGGGCCGCGCGGGAATCGGCCGCCGCCGGGGCCGGGCTCGCCGTGCTGCCCCGCTATCTGTGCCGGGACGACCTCGGCAGCGGCCGGCTTGTGGCACTGCTGGAGCCTCCGGTTCCACCGCTGCGCACGTACTTCCTCGCCGTCCGGACCGGAACGCTCGCACTGCCGCACATCGCACGTGCGCACGAGGAACTGTTACGTGCCGCATCCGCCTGGTGACGGTCGGCGACAGCAGGGGGGCCGGGAGTTTCAGAACAGGTGGCGTGGGCCACTCTCTGACCATGACCGAACGGCCAGTGGTCAAGCGCACCGCACGCGCCATCCTGCTCGACGGCGACGACCTCGTCCTGATCAAGCGCACCAAGCCGGGCATGGACCCGTACTGGGTCACTCCGGGCGGCGGGGTCGAGCCCGAGGACGCCACCGTCGTGGACGCCCTCCACCGTGAAGTGGACGAGGAACTCGGCGCCAAGATCGTCGACGTGGTGCCCTGCTTCGTGGACACCGTCGAGCACATCGTGGACGGCGGCGTCTCGGGCGTGAAGGTTCAGCATTTCTTCGTCTGCCGTCTGGTGGCCATGGACGAGTCCCGGCGGCACGGCCCCGAGGTGGAGGACCCCTGCGGAGAATACGAGATCGTCCGGGTGCCCTTCAGCCGCGTCGGGATCGCCGCAGTGCATCTCGTCCCGCTGTCCCTGCGGCACTACCTGGACGGCAACATCGAGGGGGTCCGGGCGATGCACGCACCCGACCTGGGCTGAGCACGGAGCCCCCGGACCGTCCCTCGCCCCGCCCGACTGCCCTTGTGCCGGAGCCACTTTCGCAACACGCCGCAGTCGGCGGCGGCTAGGGCGTGTTCTGGGTTGAGATCACGAGCTCGGTCATTCCCGCTCCAGGAGGGTGCCGGTTGCGATAGACCGGTCGCGTGACTCGTGGCGATCTGACCGATGCCGAGTGGGGGTTGGTCGAGCCGCACCTGCCGCTGGGTGCGTTCGGACCGATCCCTGACCTGCGCAGCTACTTCAACGCGGTGATGTGGCGGTTCCGCACCGGCTGCCCCTGGCGAGATGTGCCGGAGAGCTACGGCTCCTGGTCGACGATCTACGACAGGTTCCGGATGTGGGTGCGTGAGGGGGTCTTTCAGGCCCTCATGGACGCGATGATCGCCGAGGCGGCGGCCCGCGACGATGTAGATCTCAGCCTGGTCAGCGTGGACTCGACTGTTGCCCGCGCGCATCACCACGCGGCGGGCATGGTCGTCGCCCCGGAACTCCTCGAGGACCTGGAGAAGGCCGTGGCGGAGGAAAAGGGGCTGCAGCAAAGGGACAAAACAACCCCGTAGGCGAGCAACCCGCGGACATGGAGGACTCCGGGCGGGAACAGCGCCGCGCCGTGCGCCGACGCCGCAGGGCCCGGCTGCGGGCCGCCGAACTGGGCCGCTCCCGGGGCGGGCTGACCAGCAAGGTCCACCTCGCCGTCGAGCGGCGGTGCCGCCCGCTGTCCATCATCCTCACCCCCGGCCAGGCCGCGGACAGTCCGCGCTTCATCCCGGTCCTCAAGAAGATCAAGGTGCGTGTCCCGGTCGGCCGCCCCAGGACCCGGCCGGACGCGGTCGCTGGCGACAAGGCGTACTCCTCCCGCGCCAACCGCGCCCACCTGCGCAGACGCAACATTAAGGCGGTGATCCCGGAGAAGGCCGACCAGGCCGCCAACCGCAAGAAGAAGGGACGCTCCGGCGGACGCCCGGTCAGCCACGACGCCGCGCTCTACAAAGATCGCAACACCGTCGAGCGCGCCATCAACAAGTTCAAGGAATGGCGGGGGCTGGCCACTCGCTACGACAAGACGCCCGAGAGCTATGCCGCCGGGCTCCACTTGCGCGGATCCATCCTCTGGTTACGCAGCCTGCCAGCCCTCCCGTGATCTCAACTCAGAACACGCCCTAGTGCCGCATCGGGCGACGTTCGCCCCGTCGCGGCGCCCGGCACGGCGGCTCGCGGCGTTGCCGAATCAACCGATCAGGCCCACTGCGGGGTCGATCCGGCGCCTTGCGATCTTCCCCTCGGCCCGGAGGGCCCGGGGGAGACTCCATGCACCAGACGCCGCAGGCCCCGGGATGGAGCTACTTTCGCAACACGCCCTAGTCGGCGGCGGCGACGAGCTCTTCGAGCGAGTCGTGACGGATCCGCTCCGACGGGATGCCGACGCCCCTGAGCGTGTCCACTCCGCTGCGGATCATCCCGACCGGGCCGGAGAGGAACGCGTCGTACTCGTTCCACGGCCCGTACTCGAGCACGGCGTCGGGCAACTGCGTCCTGCCATCCACGATGGGCCGTACCTGGAGCCACGGATGGCTCTGCTGGAGCCGCAGCATCGTGTCGATGTCATAGAGGTCGTGATCGCTGCGCGCCCCGTAGAACACCTCCACCGGACGGCGCTCACCGTGCTCGGCGACGTCCTCGACCAACGCCTTGATGGGCGCGATACCGGTACCGCCACCCAGGCAGAGCATCCCGTTGTCGGTGGTGTGGTCGACGACCATCGAGCCCGCAGGCGGGCCCAGCCGGAGCACATCGCCGGGCCGGGCGTGATGGACCAGGGCGTTGGAGACCCAGCCCGCCGGGACGGCCTTCACATGGAACGAGAGCAGTCCGTCGGAACGGGGCGCACCCGCGAAGGAGTAGTGCCGCCAGATCCTCGGCCACCACGGCGTCTCGAGACTCGTGTACTGACCGGCCAGGAACGGGTACGGCTGGTCGGGTCGCACGGTGACGACCGCGATGTCCGGAGTTCTGAGGTCGTGGGACACCACCTCGGCGTGCCACCAGGCCGGCGCGTGCCGTTCGTTCTCGGCGGCAGAGTCGATCATGATCTGGGAGATGGTCGTGTAGGTCCGGACCCACGCGGCTTCGGTCTCCTCGTTCCAGGTCGTCGTCGCGTAGCGGGTCAGCGCCCCGATGAGCGCCTCGCCGACGGCCGGGTAGTGCGCGGGCTGGGTGCCGTACTTCCGGTGACCGCGGCCGAGGTGCTCGAGGTAGTCGACCAGTACGGGCGTGTTGTCCATGTGCTCGGCGGCGGTGAGCAGCGCCTTGAGGAGCCGGTCGCGCTGGGTGTCCATGGCGGCCGGGAAGAGGGACCGCAGATCGGGGTGGCGGACGAACAACAGGGCGTAGAAGTAGGAAGTGACCTTGTCGGCGACCGGAGCGATCTCCTCCATGGTCCGCCGGATGAGGATCGCGTCGGGGGACGCCTTCTGGTCGGAGACTCTGGAGAACAGAACGGAGCCGGGGCCGCCGGGGTCGGGGGCGGGGCCGGAGTGCGGTGCGTCGGCACCGTGGGACGGAACTGCCTGGTGCGGGTGGTGGGGCGCGGAGCTCTGATGAGGCGCTGCGCCGCCGTGGGACGGGGTGTCGTGCTGAGGGGGGCCGTGGTGGGGGTCGTTGCCTCCGTAGGGCGATGAGGCGTCGTACGCGGCACCAGCTCCGTAGGGGGGAACGACCGGCGGTGCAGGCGTCTCATGCGGCGCCGAGACCGGTGGCCGCCGGGCCTCGGGTGCGGTGCGTGTCTGGGGAACGGCGACTCCGCGCGGCGGGGTCCCGGCAGCCCGCTCGGCTCCCGTGCCGACGGGACGGATGGAGGCGACCGGCCGGCTGGGGGTGGCTATTCGCCCGTCGTCCGCCGATTCGGCTCCCCCGCGGGCAGAGCTCTCGGTACCACCAGGAGCCGGACGGCCTTCGGCAGGCTGCTTCCGGGGGGTGAACCAGCCTCCCCCGCCCCTCGCGCCGTTCTCACCGGAGGTCCCGTTGTCGGCCGACGTAGCGGTCGGAGCGTCCATTGTGTGCCTCGCCTCGAACATCTCTCGGTCGGTCTGCGCACTTCCGCTGGTTCGGAAGGCGCCTCGATTTCCCCGCTCTGCTCTCAATGACTCGTGCCCGCCCACATTAGCCTTCGCGATTATGGGATTCGGGCGAGTGGGACCGGATGGTGACGTTGCCCGCAGCGCTCGTCGTCGCAGCATGCCAGCTCCCGCCCGGCAGCGGACAAAGAGCGGAAAGTCCGGGTATCCTCACCCGCTTTCCCGTTAGGCTGCATCGCACCCATGTCCGTTTACGCGGCCACGACTCGGGTCTCGGTGGGTATGTCACCTCACCCGAAACCAGCAGGAGAATCCCACCAGTTCGCCCGTCCCCAGCAGGTTCGCATCCCGTCCGGTGCGGTGCGGCGAGCCGCCCGGACAGATGATGGTCCGCATTCACCGCGTCCGCAACGGTCGCCACGGCAAAGATCTGCGCATCGGGCAGCGAATCGGCAGGGGCGACAGGGCCCGTTCAGCCATCATCCCGATCTCTGCACAGAGCCCCTTCGCGACCTTCACCACTTCGTAGCACGAGAATGCAGGGCGGTTCGACCGGTTCCATGAACGGAATGGCCGACGGAGATGAACCCCCGACGACGCGCACACTCCGGTTGGACAATGTCAGAGCGAAGGAATCCCGCTCGCGATGAGGAGCGAGGCCGGTCCGCCCGGCTACTCCCCTCGTCAGACGCGAAGAGCGACCCGTCCCCGGCACGGTGTTTCACGTGAAACGCTCAAACGCCCGACTCGGTGGGCCCTCCCCGACAACGACCGCGCCCACCGCCCTCTCGCTCCGCCCCGGTGTGGATGCCGCAGCCGACCCGGCCGCCACGGGGCTGCCGGTGGCCGATACCGCCGACCTGCTGGCCGCGTCTGTCGTCTCGCTGCCGGGCCACTTCCCCGAAAGCGGTGGACGGAAGATCACTGCGTCAGACAGCCTGACCTCATGCCAACTCCGCTCACCGAGTTCCCCGTCCGGCGTCTGACCACCGCGGACCTGCACCTCTGCGCGAATCTCTCGGAGGACCGGGGATGGCCGCGCGAGGAGCACAAATGGGGTCTCCTGCTCGCGGCGGGCACCGGGTACGGCATCGACGACACCGAAACCGGAGGGCTCGTGGCGGGGTGTGTGGTGACGTCGTACGGTCCGGCGCTCTCCGCCCTCGGCATGATGCTCGTGGCCGAACGGTACGCCCGGCAGGGTGTCGGGCGACGTCTGATGAGGCACGTACTCGCCGAGACTGGCGAGACCCCCCTGGCCCTGCATGCCACGCCGAACGGACAGCCGCTCTACGAAGAACTGGGCTTCACCCACGCCGGCCGCGCCGAGATGGTCCGTGGCCGCTTCCGTCTCTCCGGTCCGGCGCCCCGGGCCGTGACCCGGGCGGCCACGGCGGAGGATCTCCCCGCGATCCTCCGTCTGGACGCCGAGGTGTTCGGGGTGGACCGGACACATATGCTCGCCCGGCTGCCCGCCTTCGCCGACCAGTTGAGGGTTGCCGAAGCCGACGGTGTCCTCACGGGCTACGCGGCCGCATGGCCGAACATGGAGACCCAGGTCGTCGGCCCGCTGGTCGCACGGGACACGGACACCGCCAAGGCCCTGATCACCTCGCTGGCCGCGGAGACGGAGCGTCCGCTCCGCACGGACATCGATGTGCGACATGAGGAACTGCTCACCTGGGTGAAGGCGAGCGGCATCGAGCTGATCGCCTTCAATTCCGTGATGCTCCGCGGCGCTTCCGCTCTTCCGGGCGACTGGACTCGCCGATTCGCGCCACTGACCGTCGCGGCGGGTTGAGCCCGAGCGGGCCGGCCCGCGGTTCCGCCCCGGGCCGGTTCCGCCGAGGACGGGACCCAGCGGGCCAGAACCTCCTGCGCCGTGGTCGCGAAGCGGTCCTGCTCGGGGGCGCCTCCGCCGATGCCGATCGCACTGACGAGGAGACCGTCCCGGCGCGGCGGGACACCACTCGCGTTGAAGAAGAGCGGGCGGTCTGGGGCGGTCTGCAGGGTGTGGAAAGGGCCGCCGGGCCGGACCGCGGCCGCGAAGGCCACAGCGGGCGCAGCCGGAGGGCCGTGCAGGTCTTGCGGGTGCTGGGGGAATCGAAGAGGACTGCCGTGGTCGTCCCGCGAGGTCAGTGGCGGGCTGCGACGGACGGGACCGGCTCGGAGGCGGCCGCAGCCGCGGCCAGTCGGCTGTCCCGGTGGACGTCCCGGCGCTCGAGGGCACCGGAGAGCACCGCCGGCACCAGAGCCGATCCGGCGAGCAGCGCACCCACCCAGTTGGGGCGGTGAACCCGAGCCCGGCCGCGATGGCGATGCCACCGAGCCAGGCGGCAAGGGCGTTACCGAGGTTGAAGGCGCCGATGTTGACGGCCGACGCCAGTGTGGGTGCACCCGAAGCCTGGTCGAGAACCCGCTTCTGGAGCGGCGGCATGGTGGCGAAGCCCGGCCCGCCGACGAGAACGACGGTGACGGCCGCCGCGGTCTTGTTCTGGGGGGTCACCTTCTCAAGAGCTTGCGCATGCTCTTTACACGTGCCAACAATAATTGCAGATAGGGTTAATTGTAAACGCTGGATATTGCATTGATCGTCTACTCTTGGAGTCGCGTCACTCCGCAGGGGCCGAGGCCAGGCCCGCACGACGCTCCTGGACGGAGGAGAGATCGATGGCAGCGACGGACCCGGCACTCACCGCACTCGCTCAGAGCTGGTGCGCTCTCTCCCTGTTGCACGGCAGGATCGAGGGCCATGTCGAGCGGGCCCTCCAAACGCATCACGATCTGAGCGTGCGGGAGTACTCGCTGCTGGACGTACTCAGCCGCCAGCACGGCGGCCCGGGCGGACACCTCCAGATGAAGCAGGTCGCCGACGCCGTCGTCCTCAGCCAGAGCGCCACCACCCGCCTCGTCACCCGGCTCGAAGACCGTGGACTGCTGAACCGCTACCTGTGCGACACCGACCGGCGCGGCATCTACACCGATGTCACGGAAGCCGGCCTGGAACTCCTGACCGCAGCCCGGCCGACGAACGACCGCGCACTCCGCGAGGCCCTCGATGAGGCGGCCAAGGACCCCGAACTGGCTCCGCTGGTCCGGGCGGTCGAGGAGCTGAAGCTTCCCGCATCCACGGTCCCCGCACCGACCGCCGCCTCCGGGTGAGACCGCCAACCACTTCACCATGAGAGGCGCATAGGGTGCGGATCATGAGCGATCTGCAGATACGGCCCGCCTCCCCCTCCGACGTCCCCGCGATCGTGGCGATGCTCGCCGACGATCCGCTGGGCGCGCAGCGCGAGTCGCTCGACGACCCGGCCCCCTATCTGGCCGCGTTCGAACGACTCGCAGCAGACCCGAACCAGCACCTCGTGGTCGCCGAGCGCGATGGCCGGGCCGTCGGCACCCTGCAGCTCACCGTCATCCCCGGGCTGTCCCGCCGCGGAGCCACCCGCTCGATCATCGAAGCGGTACGGATCCACGCAGACGAACGGGGCAGCGGGCTCGGCACCCAGCTCATCGAGTGGGCGGTCGAGGAATCAGGCCGCCTCGGCTGCCGCCTCGTCCAGCTGACGTCCGACGCCTCCCGCACCGACGCCCATCGCTTCTACGAGCGCCTGGGCTTCGAGGCGTCGCATCTGGGCTTCAAGCGAGTGCTCTGACGCCTCCCCCGGCCCCTCGCGGCCCGCGCACGGGTCCCACATCGATCTTCCGTCCGGCGTCTGCCATCCGGCCCGGGCAGCAGGCCTCAACCGTGATCGAAGGAGGCCTCCCCACTGCCGGGGCCCGTCGGGTGCGAAGGCTCCGCGATTCCGCGCCGTCGAGCGAGCCGCCCGTCCGAGCAGCCGGTGACGGTTTCACGTGAAACCGCCACCGGGCGCCGACTCAGGACGGCGCCCGACCGAGGCGCGCGATCCGCTCGTCACAGCGGCAGGCCCCGCCAGCCCCCCTCGTCCACACCACCGGGCACCTCGGCAGCCGGATCGTACGGTTCCCGAGTGAAGACGAAGGAGCCCAGGTCGAGATGGACCAAATGCCCGTCCGACCCGCGCACCATACGCAGGGTTTCGCCCGCGAAGTAGCCGTCCAGCCCGCCCCATGTCCCGTCGGGACGAGCGCGGAACCGCGAGCCCCGCCCGTTGCCCGACAGCGGGTACAGCTCGACACCCCTGTCCGCGACGAGCTTCAGCCCGAAGGCGGCGGTGCCCCAGTACCAGGCGCCCGTCAGTTCCAGCAGCGCCTCGTCCACTTCCGGCATCGGACGCCAGAGCTCCGGCAAGCGAGGCTCGGCCTCCGCCACGATGTGGACGAGGTCCGCGGCAGCGGCGGCCGGCAGCGGCCCCGACGTCGCATTGGCAAGCACCACGGCAGCCACGCCTTCCTCCGCGTCCGTCCAGAGGCAGGCGACGAATCCCGGCAGCGACCCGGAGTGGCCGATGAGCGTACGTCCGTTCCTCCGGACGATCTGCAGACCGAGCCCATAGGCGCTGTCCCAGTCCCCGGGCTCGGAGGGGGCGGACGCGGTTCCCATCTCGCGCACGGAGTCCGCGCTCAGTACCCGTTCATCGCCTTCGACGAGAAAGCCGGCAAAGCGGCAGAGGTCGGCTGCGGTCGACCAGAGCTGACCGGCCGGGGCCATCAGGCCCAGGTCCTCGGCCGGTTCGGGCATCACCACGTCCGCCCACGGATGCACCGCCCAGCCGCTCGCATGAGGGGCCTGGGGGTCACAGCTCGTGCGGTGCATGCCCAGCGGCTCGAGGAGCTCGCTACGCAGCACCTCCTCCCACGGCTTGCGCCGCACCGCCTCGATGAGCAAACCCAACAGTGTGTAACCGGTGTTGGAGTAGTGATAGCGGCGCCCGGCGGGGTGCAGCACGGGCTGCTCACCGAGCACATCGGCCAGCTCCGGACGCAGCGCCCCAGGCGTGCGCTCCCACCATGGGGCGGGACTCTCGGCCGCAAGTCCCGCGCTGTGAGAGAGGAGCTGGGCGATGGTCGACTCGCCCACGCCTGTTCCCGACAGGTACTTGTCCAGCGGATCGTTCAGATCGAGCATCCCTTCGTCCCGCAGCCTCAGCACGAGCACGGCGGTGAAGGTCTTGGTGAGGGAACCGATGCGGTACTGGGTGTCCGCGTCCGGCATGTCTGCTTCGGCGCGGCCGCGGGCGCCACTCCAGACAAGACGCCCGTCCCTGGCCACCGCCCCGACGAGGGAGGGCGCGCGTCCCTCGGACTGGGCGACGGCAACACGGTGCAGCAGTGCGCGTTCCGTACTGCGCAGCAGCCCTTCGAAAGGTGAGGTCATGAACCAGATCTATCCGACCGCACGCCCGGAGTCGACCGCCCGACATGGCGAATGTGCCTGCAAGACCGCTGCGGGTTCCTCTTGATCATCAGCACTGGGTCCTGCGGAGAAGCCAGAGTCAGGGCTTCGTGAGCAGCGGCCGTGTCGGCTGGCTGAGGGAAACCGTCGAAGGCGCCTTCGCCGAACGTCTCGATCATGCGCTTGTCGTCGCTCGGCACCGTGGTGCCCCGGCGCGACTCCACTTCCGCCCAGTCCACGTCCGGTCGCTGGGCGGGCTCAGCGCATCTGTCCGACGACGAACTTTTGGCCTGCGGAGTCGCCATGTGCGCTGAGAACGCTGATGGTTCGGGTTTTCACCCGGGCATGGCATGCGTGGAAATCGCGCTTCTGTCGGCACAGTGGCCGCTCAGCGGACCGGTGTCGTCTGGGCCAGGGCGATGCTTCAGTCGTCGCCCTGGCGGGTCAAGAGGTAGGTCATGGCACCGACCATCGGCAGCTCGGACGAGCCCTCAGCCTCGGACCGTTCGTCGTGGACGGTCTTGGTGAGGCTGACGATAGCGACGTCTGAGGGCTGTCCCGTAATCGCCGGTGGATCAGCGCGCGGCGTCAGATGCGGTGCATCGCGCGGGTCGAGGATCAGGTGCGTCAGCACCACGATCTCGGGGAACGCTGCGAGGTGACTGCGGTCCTCAGCTGAGATCTTCTTACTGACGGCGAGGGCCTCGACTTGGTCAAGACGATCGGTCCGCTCCTTCCCGGGGTCGATCGGCATTCCGGAAGCGGACCAGTCTTCGACGATTTTCCGTGCCATGTCGAGGGCTCGTCCGGTCTGCGGGTGACGGCGGGCGAGCTGGTCGAGTCGACGCTGGGCCTCGATGACTTCTGGTGGGGCGCCGAGCGGGATGTCGTGAGTGGAGCGGGTCCAGAGCTGATGCCGCGGGCAGAGGTGGACGTGGGCGGGCGAGAGGGTGATGACCACGGAAGCGGTGGGGCTGCGGCGGGCTGTGGCAGCGGCAGGGGCGGCTGATCAGCCGTTCCGTTCGCTGCCCGGGACCCCGCGGGCTGAGGAAGTCGGCGAGTGCGGGCGGGCCGAGGCGAGCTGGGGCGTTGGGCGCCCGGAGAGTATGGCCAGACGGCCGGGTGAGTGGGGATTCCAGCCGGCCGTGGTGTTGCTGAGCGGGGAGAACTCCGGCGGCAGCGGGCCCAGGAGGCGGGCGAGGAAGCCCGCGGGACGGTTGTTGGCGACGGCCAGGCGGTGGAGATAGGAACCGAGGGTCTCGTTGTGGACGGGCCCGAGAGCGATGCAGCCGGCGGAGCCGGTCAGGCTGTGTCGGCCTCCGGCGGCGGGGCCGCCGGTTGCGGCGGTGTTCCTGACGGGCGTCCTCGGCGGTCTGAACGACCTCGATGGTCTCCAGAGCCCTGCGGCCCAGTACCAGCCCGTGAAATGCCGCTGCCCGCGGTACGACGTGAACCGCCGCACCGGGAGCACCGACTCGAACCGAACCCGGGACACCGCCTCCAGCACGGACTTCCGCAGCCGGCCGCCCTCACCGTCAGCCCACTCGACATCGACCAGACCCAGATCCATCGCCACCCCCGGCTCCGCGTACCTGCCGAAACGACCGTGACAGGTACAGCGAGAACCGGACCAGAAAAGTGAGGTCAAACCCCATGTACGGGGCAAACCTCATCGCTCAGCGCGCGACGCAATGAGAATCCGCCAGCACGAACGAGAAGCGGTGAGAATCCGACAGGCTGAGTGCGACAGGACAAATGCGCTGTCTCATGGGGATGTCAGAAATGACATCCGGATGACATCGCGGCTGAGAAAATGACACGGGATCTGAGAGCCTACAAACTGCGGGCTCAGGTCTGGGCCATGTCCACGAAACGCGAGTAGTGGCCCTGGAAAGCGACCGTGATGGTCGCCGTCGGACCGTTTCGGTGCTTGGCCACGATCAGGTCCGCCTCGCCCGCGCGCGGCGACTCCTTCTCGTACGCGTCCTCGCGGTGGAGCAGGATGACCATGTCCGCGTCCTGCTCGATGGAGCCGGACTCACGCAGGTCCGAGACCATCGGCTTCTTGTCCGTACGCTGCTCGGGACCACGGTTGAGCTGCGAGAGCGCGATCACCGGGATCTCCAGCTCCTTGGCCAGCAGCTTGAGGTTTCGGGACATGTCCGAGACCTCTTGCTGACGGCTCTCGGCCCGCTTGGAGCCACCGGACTGCATCAACTGCAGATAGTCGATGATGACGAGCTTCAGATCATTGCGCTGCTTGAGACGCCGGCACTTCGCGCGGATCTCCATCATCGACAGATTCGGGGAGTCGTCGATGTAGAGCGGCGCCTGGGAGACATCGGGCATACGACGGGCGAGCCGGGTCCAGTCCTCGTCCGTCATCGTGCCGGAGCGCATGTGGTGCAGGGCGACGCGGGCCTCGGCGGACAACAGACGCATCGCGATCTCGTTCCGGCCCATCTCCAGGGAGAAGATCACGCTGGGCAGATTGTTCTTGATCGACGCCGCTCGTGCGAAGTCCAGCGCGAGCGTCGACTTGCCCATCGCGGGACGGGCGGCGATGACGATCATCTGCCCGGGGTGCAGACCGTTGGTGAGTGAGTCGAAGTCGGTGAACCCGGTCGGGACGCCCGTCATCTCGCCGCTGCGGGAGCCGATCGCCTCGATCTCGTCGAGCGCACCCTCCATGATCTCGCCGAGCGGAAGGTAGTCCTCGCTGGTGCGCTGCTCGGTGACCGCGTAGATCTCCGCCTGCGCCGAGTTCACGATCTCGTCGACGTCGCCGTCCGCCGCGTATCCCATCTGGGTGATGCGCGTGCCCGCCTCGACCAGGCGCCGCAGCACGGCACGCTCGTGCACGATCTCCGCGTAGTACGAGGCGTTCGCGGCCGTCGGGACCGACTGGACGAGCGTGTGCAGATAGGAGGCCCCGCCGACACGAGTGATCTCTCCGCGCTTGGTCAGCTCGGCCGCGACGGTGATGGGGTCGGCAGGCTCACCCTTGGCGTAGAGATCGAGGATCGCCTGGTAGACGGTCTCGTGCGCGGGCCGGTAGAAGTCATGGCCCTTGATGATCTCGACGACGTCCGCGATGGCGTCCTTGGACAGCAGCATGCCGCCGAGGACGGACTGCTCGGCATCGAGATCCTGCGGAGGGACCCGCTCGAAGCCCGGTGAGCCGTCGTCCCAGGCGACGCTCTCCCTGCCGCGCTCGTGCTGCTCCTCACGGGCGCCGCGTCCCCGGCCATCTCCTCGACGGGGGCGGGAGACGGGCAGACGGTCACCCGGACCGATGTCGGTCCAGGGCTCGTCAAGGGGCTCGGGAACGCTCACCGGCCGCCTCCTCCCGTCCGCTCCGCGGACCTCTGCGTGGCACTCTTTTTAGGACACGGCACTGACAACACGAGAGGCCCGATTCCGCTGGGCGGCACATCGGGCGCCGGTCCACGTTAGGGCCGTCGGCACCGTCAGCCAATCTGGTTATCCACAGCCCATGTGGACGACGGAGCAGATGCTGTGGAGAACCCTGCGGAACCTGTGCACGGAGCGGGGGACAGCACTGTGGACAAAGTCATAGCACCCACTCCACGCCGCCGCTGACCTGTGCTTTTTCCATCCACTGGCTGTGGGGGAGAAAAACTTCCCCAGCCGGATCAAGATCAGAACAAACGGCGCACAGCAGAAGCCCCGTCCCACCATTTGGTAAGGATCACAAACTCATTGCATCTCTTACCTGTGGAAGATTAGATTGCCCCCATGACACAGGCTCCTCCGGCGACCAGATCCAGCCGCCGCCGACACGATCGCGAGATCGTCGCGCTCGCAGTCCCCGCCTTCGGAGCGCTCGTCGCAGAGCCCTTGTTCGTGATGGTCGACAGCGCGATCGTGGGCCACCTCGGCACGCCACAGCTCGCCGGACTGGGGATCGCAGCCGCACTGCTGATGACCGCGGTCAGCGTCTTCGCCTTTCTCGCCTATGCCACCACCGCCGCAGTCGCGCGCCGAGTGGGCGCGGGGGACCTGAGCGCCGCGATCCGACAGGGCATGGACGGCATCTGGCTTGCGCTGCTGCTCGGTGTCGCGGTCGTCGCGGTCGTTCTGCCCTCGGCTCCATGGCTGGTCGACGTCTTCGGAGCCTCCGACACGGCCGCTCCGTTCGCCATCACCTATCTGCGCATCTCAAGCTTCGGTATCCCGGCCATGCTCGTGGTCATGGCCGCCACCGGCGTACTGCGCGGCCTGCAGGACACCCGCACTCCTCTCTATGTGGCGCTCGGCGGTTTCGCCGCCAACGCGGCCCTCAACCTCGGCCTCGTCTACGGCGTCGGGCTCGGCATCGCCGGCTCGGCCTGGGGCACGGTCATCGCCCAGTGCTCAATGGCCGCCGCCTATCTCGTGGTGGTCGTCCGCGGGGCACGTCACCACGGTGCCTCCCTGCGGCCGGACACCGAGGGCATACGGGCGAGCGCCCAGGCGGGTGTGCCGCTGCTAATCCGCACACTCTCCCTACGAGCCGTGCTGCTGATCGCCACCGCCGTCGCTGCTCGGCTGAGCGACACCAGCATCGCCGCGCACCAGATCATCCTTTCCCTCTGGAGCCTGACGGCCTTCGCCCTGGACGCGATCGCCATAGCCGGCCAGGCCATCATCGGCCGCTATCTGGGCGCCGGCGACCCCGCAGGGGCACGAGCCGCGTGCCGGCGCATGGTGGAGTGGGGAATCGCCTCGGGCGTGGTACTCGGGCTTCTGATCGTGCTGGCACGTCCGCTCTTCATCCCCCTCTTCACCAGCGACCCCGCGGTCAAGGACACTCTGCTGCCGGCTCTGCTCGTGGTGGCCGTCTCCCAGCCCATCGCAGGCGTGGTGTTCGTTCTCGACGGTGTGCTGATGGGCGCTGGTGACGGTCCCTATCTGGCCGGGGCCATGCTGATCACCCTCGCGGTTTTCGCACCGATCGCCCTCCTGGTGCCGGCGCTCGGCGGCGGGCTCACCGCGCTCTGGTGGGCCATGGTCCTGATGATGACGGTCCGCATGGCGACTCTGTGGCTGCGGACCCGTTCCGGCCGCTGGATCGTGACGGGCGCGACGCGCTGACAAACGGCGTTTCACGTGAAACGCCGTTTCGCCGCACCCTTCGGGCGCACGCACAGGACAAGGTAGCCCGCCAACTGCACATCACGGCAGCGGGGCCGCGCACCGGAACCAAGAGAGGGCCGCACCCGGATGGGTGCGGCCCTCTCATACTGCTCTGCGGGCAGTCGCTCAGGCGGCGACGACCTCGACGCCGAGCTTCGCGGCGACCTCGGGGTGCAGACGCACGGACACCTGGTGCGAGCCCAGGGTCTTGATCGGCGAACCGAGCTCGACACGACGCTTGTCGACCTCCGGACCACCGGCGGACTTGATCGCCGAAGCGATGTCGGCCGGGGTGACGGAACCGAACAGGCGGCCGGCGTCGCCGGAGCGAACGGCCAGACGCACCTTCACGCCCTCGAGACGGGCCTTGATCTCGTTGGCCTGCTCGATGGTCGCGATCTCGTGGATCTTGCGGGCACGGCGGATCTGCTCGACGTCCTTCTCGCCACCCTTGGTCCAGCGGATCGCGAAACCGCGCGGGACCAGGTAGTTGCGAGCGTAGCCGTCCTTGACGTCGACGACGTCGCCGGCAGCTCCGAGACCGGACACCTCGTGGGTAAGGATGATCTTCATGTTTCGGTCACCCTTCCCTTAGCGCGCGGTGGACGTGTAGGGCAGCAGCGCCATCTCACGGCTGTTCTTGACGGCCGTGGCGACGTCACGCTGGTGCTGCGTGCAGTTGCCGGTCACGCGGCGGGCACGGATCTTGCCGCGGTCGGAAATGAACTTCCGCAGCATGTTCGTGTCCTTGTAGTCCACGTACGTGACCTTGTCCTTGCAGAAAGCGCAGACCTTCTTCTTCGGCTTGCGCACAGGCGGCTTCGCCATGGTGTTTCTCCTGTGTGATCAAGAAGTGGGAGTACGAGCTCTCCCCGGAACCGCCCCTTGAGGGACCGACTCCTAGAAGGGAGGCTCGTCCGAGTAGCCGCCGCCGGAGCCTCCGCCCCAGCCGCCACCGCCGCCGCCCTGCTGCTGCTGACCGCCGGCCGGCGCGCTGCTGGCCCAGGGGTCGTCGGCGGGAGCACCGCCGCCGCCCTGCTGCTGGCCACCGCCGGGGCCGCCGCCCCAGCCGCCGCCCTGCTGCTGGCCACCGCCGTAGCCGCCCTGGCCACCGCGGCCGGTGGTCTTGGTGACCTTGGCCGTGGCGTTCTTGAGACTGGGGCCGACTTCCTCGACGTCCAGCTCGAAGACCGTGCGCTTGACTCCCTCACGGTCCTCGTAGGACCGCTGCTTCAGCCGGCCCTGCACGACGACGCGCATGCCTCGCTGGAGCGACTCGGCGACGTTCTCCGCCGCCTGACGCCAGACCGAGCAGGTGAGGAAGAGGCTCTCGCCGTCCTTCCACTCGTTGGTCTGGCGGTCGAAGGTGCGGGGAGTGGACGCGACACGGAACTTCGCGACCGCCGCACCGGACGGGGTGAAGCGCAGCTCGGGGTCGTCGACGAGATTGCCGACGACCGTGATGACGGTCTCGCCTGCCATGGGTGAACCTCTCGGCGGGATTGCTTCTGGCTGCTTGCTGCTACTCGAACCCGATGACCTCTGAGCTAGGTGCTCAGTGGGTCTCGGGACGGAGGACCTTGGTCCGGAGGACCGACTCGTTCAGGTTCATCTGGCGGTCGAGCTCCTTGACGACCGCAGGCTCGGCCTGCAGGTCGATGACCGAGTAGATGCCCTCGGGCTTCTTCTTGATCTCGTAAGCGAGACGACGACGGCCCCAGGTGTCGACCTTCTCGACCTTTCCGCTGCCCTCACGGACGACGGAGAGGAAGTTCTCGATCAGCGGGGAGACAGCGCGCTCCTCGAGATCGGGGTCGAGGATGACCATCACCTCGTAGTGACGCATGTGGAACCCACCTCCTTTGGACTCAGCGGCCACGGTCGTTCCGTGGCAGGAGGGTCGTGATGCGTTGAGCATCGATGCCTACGCAGTAAATCAGGCGGCTCTGACAACGGCCCCGCCTTCGGTACGGGAGGGCGAGGTATCGAGTGCCGACCTGGGCAGACACCGGTGCGGACGCTACACAGTACCCGCACACCCGCTTCCGGTTGAAATCCGGCGTCCACCCACCGCACCCTGTACGCATCGGGTGTGGGCGGCGTCACAGTACGCCGCCCTCCGGGAATGCCAGGAGGTGCTTCATGGCACAGTCGCAACCGAATCCCACCGGATCTCTCCTCGCCACGGACGGAAAGCCCCATCCACTCCAGGACACCCTGATGGTCGTGACCCTGGTCCTGGGTGCGGTGGCCTTCGTGACGGCACAGTTCCACAACCTCCACCTGCTCAGTTCCTGGTCCGGCCTCATCGGGATCCTCACGGGCGCGTACGGCCAGTTCATCTCGGCCACCACCCGGGAACGCTTCCTTCTGATCATCGGGCTGGGGGCCTCGGCCGTCGGCTTCTTCCTCGGTATGGCTCAGGGTGGGCTCTTCGGCGGCCTGATCGGCTACTAGCCCTCGGCCCGCGGCCACGCGGGGCGCTTCCCGGGCCCAGTAGGCTTCGGCGCGAGAGCCGGAGCCCCTGACCCATGGGGACACACCAGCCGAGGAGCGCCCCGCATGAGCCTGTCCCTGAGGACCATCAGCCGAGAGCAGCATCTGGCGTACGTCCAGAGCCTGCCTTCGGCGAGTCACTGCCAGGTCCCTGCGTGGGCGGACGTCAAGACCGAGTGGCGCTCCGAGAGCCTCGGATGGTTCGACAAGGGCGGACAGCTCGTCGGCGTCGGCCTCGTGCTGTACCGCCAGCTCCCCAAGATCAAGCGCTACCTGGCCTATCTGCCAGAGGGCCCGGTGATCAACTGGTATGCCCCCAATCTGGACGACTGGCTCCAGCCGATGCTGGCGCACCTCAAGAACCAGGGCGCCTTCTCGGTGAAGATGGGTCCGCCGGTCGTGATCCGCCGCTGGGACGCCCCGGCGATCAAGGCGGGTATCCAGGACCCTGACGTGAAGCGTCTGCGCGACGTGGAGGCGACCCACATCGAGCCCCGGGCCTTCGAGGTCGCGGACCGGCTCCGCAAGATGGGCTGGCAGCAGGGCGAGGACGGCGGCGCGGGCTTCGGCGACGTGCAGCCGCGGTACGTCTACCAGGTCCCGCTGGCCAACCGTTCCCTCGACGACGTGCTCAAGGGCTTCAACCAGCTGTGGCGCCGGAACATCAAGAAGGCCGAGAAGGCCGGCGTCGAGGTCGTCCAGGGCGGCTACGAGGACCTGGCGGAGTGGCAGCGGCTCTACGAGATCACGGCCGAGCGGGACCGCTTCCGCCCTCGCCCGCTCTCGTACTTCCAGCGCATGTGGACGGTCCTGAACTCCGAGGACCCCAACCGCATGCGGCTGTACTTCGCACGGCACAACGGGGTGAACCTGTCGGCGGCGACGATGCTCGTCGTCGGCGGCCACGTCTGGTACTCGTACGGCGCCTCCGACAACATCGGCCGCGAGGTCCGGCCCTCGAACGCGATGCAGTGGCGGATGCTGCGGGACGCCTACGCCATGGGCGCCACCGTCTACGACCTGCGCGGCATCAGCGACTCGCTCGACGAGTCGGACCACCTCTTCGGCCTGATCCAGTTCAAGGTCGGCACCGGCGGCGAGGCCGTCGAGTACATCGGCGAGTGGGACTTCCCGCTCAACAAGCTCCTGCACAAGGCCCTCGACATCTATATGTCGCGCCGCTGATCGTTCCGTAACCTCGCTCATACCTCTCCCACACCGCTGCACCAGAAAGGCTTCGGACCCGGCCATGGCGCTCTCCCTCTACGTCGACACCGCGCGCTGGCGGGCGCACCAGAAGTCCGTGATCGACCAGTTCCCGGGACTCGTTCCGGTCTGCAAGGGCAACGGCTACGGGTTCGGCCACGAGCGTCTCGCCGAGGAAGTGACCCGCTTCGGGGCCGACATGCTCGCCGTGGGCACCACCTACGAGGCGGCCCGGATCAAGGACTGGTTCGGCGGCGACCTCCTCGTGCTCACGCCCTTCCGCCGCGGTGAGGAACCGGTGCCGCTGCCCGACCGGGTCATCCGCTCGGTCTCGTCGGTCGACGGGGTACACGCCCTGGTCGGCGCGCGGGTCGTCATCGAGTGCATGAGCTCGATGAAGCGGCACGGCGTCTCCGAAAGCGACCTGCACCAGCTGCACTCCGCCATCGAGGACGTGCGGCTGGAGGGCTTCGCCCTCCATCTGCCCCTGGACCGCACGGACGGCTCCGACGCGGTGGAGGAGGTCATCGCCTGGATGGACCGGCTGCGAAGCGCGCGGCTGCCGTTGCACACCATGTTCGTGAGCCATCTGCGGGCCGACGAACTCGCCCGGCTTCAGCAGCAGTTCCCGCAGACCCGCTTCCGTGCGCGGATCGGCACCCGACTGTGGCTCGGCGACCACGAGGCCACCGAGTACCGGGGGGCCGTCCTCGACGTGACCCGCGTCGCCAAGGGCGACCGCTTCGGGTACCGCCAGCAGAAGGCCGCCTCGGAGGGCTGGCTGGTGGTCGTCGCCGGCGGCACGTCACACGGAGTGGGCCTGGAGGCTCCCAAGGCCCTCCACGGCGTCATGCCGCGGGCCAAGGGCGTCGCCCGCGCCGGTCTGGCCACCGTCAACCGCAATCTGTCGCCGTTCGTCTGGGCGGGCAAGCAGCGCTGGTTCGCTGAGCCCCCGCACATGCAGGTCTCGATCCTCTTCGTCCCGGCCGACTCGACGGAGCCGAAGGTCGGGGACGAGCTGGTCGCACACCTCCGCCATACGACCACCCAGTTCGACCGTCTGGTCGACCGCTAGTGCCGCGTCAGGCAACGTTCGCCCCGTCGCGGCGGGCGGCTTCCGAGGGCCGGCCCTCAAAGGCCCGCGAGCGGGCTTAGGTTCCTCTCAGCGGGCCGCCGGGCCGGTCCTGCCCCATTCCACCCGCGGGCCCTCCACGGCGTGCGCCGCATGCCGCGGCGGACGGGCTGCCTGGCCGAGTACGAAGACGTCCGTCGCCCTGTCCAGGACACCGCCGGACGGGTCGTCCGAACCATCCTGCCGCACCACGTCACGCTCGGGCATGAGGACGTCCCGCACGACCACGGCACACAGATAGAGCGTTCCCAGCAGGTGCAGGGCGATCGCCAGCTGGTAGCCCTCCGGCGGCAGGCCCTGGTGCTTGTCCCCGCTCGTCGTGTACGCGAGGTACATCCAGATGCCCAGGAAGTACATGACCTCGCAGGCCTGCCAGATCAGGAAGTCCCGCCAGCGCGGCCTGGCCAGCGCGGCGAGGGGGATCAGCCACAGCACGTACTGCGGTGAGTAGACCTTGTTGGTCAGGATGAACGCCGCCACGACCAGGAAGGCGAGCTGTGCGAACCGGGGTCTGCGCGGAGCCGTGAGGGCCAGCCCGGCGATACCGGCGCACGCCAGCAGCATGAGCGCCGTGGCGTAGGTGTTGACCGTGTCGACCTCGATCGACTCGCCCGTGCGCTGGGTGATGATCAGCCAGAAGGACCCGAAGTCGACCTGGCGCTCCTGGCTGAACGTGTAGAACTTCTTCCACCCCTCGGGCGCCGCCAGCATCACCGGCAGATTCACCGCCAGCCAGGCCCCCGCCGCGCCGAGGAGGGCCGTCCCGTACTCCCGGTACCGGCCGGCCCGCCAGCACAGCACCAGCAGGGGGCCGAGGAGGAGCACCGGGTACAGCTTGGCCGCCGTGGCGAGCCCGATGAGGATGCCGAAGGCCAGAGCCCGTCCGCGCGACCACATGAGCATCGCCGCCGCGGTGAGGGCGACCGCCAGCAGGTCCCAGTTGATGGTGGCGGTGAGGGCGAACGCGGGTGCGAGGGCCACCAGCAGCCCGTCCCACGGCCTGCGGCGATGGGTCCGCGCGACGCACACGGCGATGATCGCGGCGCAGATCATCAGCATGCCCGCGTTGACCATCCAGTAGATCTGCTCGCGGTGCTGGATGGAGCCGCCGGACGGGGTGAGCCAGGCGGCGACCTGCATGAACAAGCCGGTCAGCACGGGGTACTCGAGGTACTCCATGCCGCCTTCCAGCCGGTCGAAGTACGGCACCAGGCCGTCGGAGAAGCCGCGTCCGAGGAACAGATGCGGAATGTCGGAGTAGCAGGCGTGCGTGTACTGCGAGCTGGTGCCCCGGAACCACGCCCAGTCGTAGCAGGGGATCTTCTGCACCATGCCGAGCGCGAACATCCCGATCGCGACCAGGGCGACGACCCTCACGGGCGTGAGCCGGCTGCCGCCGACCCGCGCCCAGCGGCCGAGAGGACCCCCGATCAGCTCACTGCCGGCGGCCGCGATCTCGTCCCTCCGCGTGGGACTGACCGGCGCCTCGTCGTGCTGCGGCATCGTCTTCTCCGGGCTCGCCATGGAGCACATCCTGCCGTACGGGGCCGCCACCGCGTACGACCTGTGGACAACGGCCTGTGGACAACGAAAGAGGGCCGTGGCACCCGGAGGAGGACTCCGGGTGCCACGGCCCTCTCGGCGTGTTCACCAGCGCGGCGTCAGCCCTCCGGTCCTCCCAGCCAGCCGCCGTCGCTCCCGTTTCCTTGCGTGCCGTTGCCGTTGCCGCCGTCCGACGGTGACGGGCTGGTGCTCACACCACCGTCCGTCACGCCGCCGTCCGTGGTGCCCGTGTCGGTCCCGCCGTTGCTCGGATCTCCGTCCTGCCCGGCGGTCGGGTCGCAGGTCCAGTCGAACCGGTCACAGGACTTCGAGGGCTTCGGGGACTTGGACGGGGTCTCGGAGGGCGTCTCCGACGGCGTCTCGGAGGGCGTCTCCGACGGGATCTCGGACGGGGTCGGCTCGGGGCTGGTGAGACCGCCGCCGTAGACGGCGTCGCCGTCGAGGGACTCGGGCTCGGAGAAGCGCTCGACCTCGGTGCCCTTGAGCGCGTCCTCCATGTAGTCGTGCCAGATCTCGGACGGGAACGACGAACCGTGGATCTTCTGCTGACCGCCCGTTCCGAACATCTCCAGGAACTTGCGGTTCTTGTTCTCCGCGTTGTCGTCCATCCGGTACATGTCGATGGCGGTGGCCAGCTGCGGCGTGTAGCCCACGAACCACGCCGACTTGTTGCCGTCGGTGGTGCCGGTCTTGCCGGCCACGTCACGACCGGGGAGACGGGCGTTGCGGCCCGTGCCCTCGGGGTCCTCGACGACGTCCCGCAGCACGTCGGTGACGTTGCTGGCGACGGCCGATGAGAACTTCCGCTCCGACTTGTCCTCGTGCTTGAAGATCACCTCGCCGCTGTGCTTCACCTCCTTCACCGAGTACGGCTCGCGCTGCTCGCCGTTGGCGGCGAAGGTGGCGTACGCACCCGCCATGCGGATCGCGCTGGGGTCGGAGATACCGATCGAGAAGGAGGGGACGTCGGACTCGACCAGCGAGTCCTCGCGCAGTCCGGCGTCCATCGCCGCCTCGCGCACCTTGTCGATACCGACGTCCATGCCCAGCTGGACGAAGGGCGAGTTGGCAGAGTGGATCATCGCTTCGCGGAGGCTGATGTCCTTGTAGGACTCGTCACCGTCGTTGCGCTGCAGCCACTCCTCGCCCTTCTCGTTCTGCCAGACGCTGCCGTCGTACTGCTTGATCTTGAGCTTGTTGACGCCGTTGTACCGGCTCTTGTCCGGGTCGAGGATCCTGCGCTCGTCCGGGCCCTGGACGGGTCCGGAGTTGGGGTCGCGCACGCCGTCCCGCATGGCCGCGGCGAGTACGAACGGCTTGAAGGTCGAGCCGACCTGGGCACCGGTCTTGTCCGCGTTGTTGGTGAAGTGCTTCGTCGCGTCCTCACCGCCGTAGATGGCGACGATCGCCCCGGTCTTGGGGTTCACGGAGGCGCCGCCGAACTGGACGTGGGTGTCCGTCTCCGGGCGCTTCTTCGCGTCGATGTTCCTCTTGCGGACGTCCTCGACGGCCTTGGTCAGCTTGTCGACCTTCTTCTTGTCGAAGGTCGTGTGGATCTCGTAGCCGCCCTTGGCGAGTTCTTCGGCGGTGATGCCCTGGTCGTTGTTGTTGATGAAGTAGGCCTTCGCGAGGTCGACCAGGTAACCGGTCTGACCGCCGAGCTGCGCGTTCTTCTTCGGCTTGTCGGGCTTCGGGAACTCCTTGACGGCCTCCGTGTACTCCGCGTCCGTCAGGTGCCCGTCCTTGCGCATCTCGCCGAGGATCCACATCCAGCGCTTGGTGGCGCGCTCGGTGTTGGCCTTCGGCGTGGCCTTGGGGTCGATCTCCGTCGCGCCGGCGGGGTCGTAGTACGTCGCGCCCTTGAGGAGCGAGGCGAGGAAGGCGCACTGGCTCGCGGTGAGGTCCTTCGCGTTCTTGCCGTAGTAGGTGCGGGCGGCAGCCTGGATCCCGTAGGCGCCGCGGCCGTAGTACGACGTGTTGAGGTAGCCCTCCATGATCTTGGGCTTCTCGACCTCGGTTCCGACCTTCATGGAGATGAAGAGCTCCTTGACCTTGCGGCTCAAGGTCTGGGACTGGTCGCCGAGCATGGCGTTCTTCACGTACTGCTGGGTGATGGTCGAGCCACCCTGGGTCTGGCCGCCCTTCGCCATGTTGACCACGGCACGGGCGATACCCATCGGATCGATGCCCTTGTCGGTCTCGAACGTCTTGTTCTCGGCCGAGATCACCGCGTTCTGCATGTGGGAGGGGATGTTGTCGATCAAGATGATCTGACGGTTGACCTCGCCACCGGTCGCGGCCATCTGCGACTTGTCGGCCCAGTAGTAGACGTTGTTCTGCGCCTTGGCGGCCTTGTCCTGCTCGGGAATCCCCACCACCGCGTACGCGATGGTGCCGGCGGTCATCAGACTGCCGAGGAACGCGAGGCAGAGGCCGGCCACGAGCTTCCACGACGGCACCCAGCGGCGCCAGCCGTACTTGTCGTGGCGCGGATAGTCGATCAGCCGCTTCTTCCCGGGCCCACCGCCCCGACCGCGCCCCGGTCCTCCCGGACCGCCGCCACCGCGGCGGCCACCACCGTGACCGCCGATCCCGGCGCCGCCGGCCTCCGAGGCCCTTCTGCGGCCGCCCCCACCGCGCTGGGCGGCGCGCCGGGCGGCAGCCCGGCCTCCGTACGGTTGCTCTTCTCCGTGCGGCGCGGAGGGAGAACTGGTGCTTGCGCCCCGGGCCGCACGGCGGCCAGTCGGAGGCTGCTGGGCGGCGCGCCGGGCCGCGGTACGTCCGCCACCCTCGGACTGCGGCGGTTTGCGACGGTGCTCGCTCATCGAACGACTACTCCTCGAGCAGGCGCGAACGCCTGGAAGCGGCAGTTGAGATCCGGTCCCCCCGACATCAGTACGGACCAGCCCGGCGGAGGGCTCATCCGCAATGCATCCAGAACGAGGACGCCTCCTGGTGTCACACGGTTCCCGGTGGTCTGCATGGCGCACAGACTACGCACGAACAAAAACCTCTTGGGCTGAAAATTCATCCCAAATAAGGCAACTCACTTGCTGCGAATCGGTGATGTGATGCCGGTCACAAGGGCCCCTCTTGTCGCAACAGGAGCGTCGCTCTATCGTCTGGATGTATCGATTCGATACATCAGCACGGCATAACCATCCGGGAAGGCAGAGGAGGCGACCGATGAGCCGACGTTCCGGCATCCTCGAGTTCGCCGTTCTCGGCCTGCTCCGTGAGGCCCCCATGCACGGGTACGAGCTGCGTAAGCGGCTCAACACCTCGCTGGGGATCTTCCGGGCCTTCAGTTACGGGACCCTCTACCCCTGCCTCAAGACGCTGGTCGCCAACGGCTGGTTGATCGAGGAGCCGGGCAGCGCACCCGAGGACGCCCTCGCCGCCTCGCTCGCGGGGCGCCGGGCCAAGATCGTCTACAGGCTGACGGCCGAAGGCAAGGAGCACTTCGAAGAGCTCCTGTCCCACACCGGCCCCGACACCTGGGAGGACGAGCACTTCGCGGCCCGCTTCGCGTTCTTCGGCCAGACGGAGCGCGAGGTGCGGATGCGAGTGCTGGAAGGCCGGCGCAGTCGGCTGGAGGAGCGTCTGGAGAAGATGCGCGCCTCCCTCGCCCGTACACGAGAGCGCCTGGACGACTACACGCTGGAGCTTCAACGGCACGGCATGGAGTCCGTCGAGCGCGAGGTGCGCTGGCTGAACGAACTCATCGAGAGCGAGCGGGCGGGGCGGGACCAGCGACGGTCCACGGCCACCGGGGAAGCCGCTCGGCAGGACAACACTTCTGGAGAGTCGGGCGGCCTGCCCCGGCACGGGGACGAAGCCTCCCCCGAGGGTGTCGCACCGCGGCGCCCCACCCCGCCGGATCCGTCCGAAGACACCACCAACTGAGACCCCGCGCCTGAGCAGGGTCTCGCACGAGAACACACAGGGAGCAGCCGGAATGGGTTCGGTTCGCGTAGCCATCGTCGGCGTGGGCAACTGCGCCGCCTCGCTGGTGCAGGGCGTCGAGTACTACAAGGACGCCGACCCGGGCAGCAAGGTGCCGGGTCTGATGCACGTCCAGTTCGGCGACTACCACGTCCGTGACGTCGAGTTCGTCGCCGCCTTCGACGTCGACGCGAAGAAGGTCGGCCTCGACCTCGCGGACGCCATCGGTGCCAGCGAGAACAACACCATCAAGATCTGCGACGTGCCGTCCACCGGCGTGACCGTCCAGCGCGGTCACACCCTCGACGGTCTCGGCAAGTACTACCGCGAGACCATCGAGGAGTCCGCCGAGGCTCCGGTCGACGTCGTCCAGGTCCTCAAGGACAAGCAGGTCGACGTTCTCGTCTGCTACCTCCCGGTGGGCTCCGAGGACGCCGCCAAGTTCTACGCCCAGTGCGCCATCGACGCCAAGGTCGCCTTCGTCAACGCCCTCCCGGTGTTCATCGCGGGCACCAAGGAGTGGGCGGACAAGTTCACCGCCGCCGGTGTGCCGATCGTCGGTGACGACATCAAGTCGCAGGTCGGCGCCACGATCACGCACCGTGTGATGGCGAAGCTCTTCGAGGACCGCGGCGTCATCCTGGACCGCACGATGCAGCTGAACGTCGGCGGAAACATGGACTTCAAGAACATGCTCGAGCGCGAGCGGCTGGAGTCCAAGAAGATCTCCAAGACCCAGGCCGTCACCTCGCAGATCCCCGACCGGGAGCTCGGCGAGAAGAACGTCCACATCGGCCCGTCCGACTACGTCGCATGGCTGGACGACCGCAAGTGGGCCTACGTCCGCCTGGAGGGCCGCGCCTTCGGCGACGTCCCGCTGAACCTGGAGTACAAGCTCGAGGTCTGGGACTCCCCGAACTCCGCCGGCGTCATCATCGACGCGCTGCGCGCCGCGAAGATCGCCAAGGACCGCGGCATCGGCGGCCCGATCCTCTCCGCGTCCTCGTACTTCATGAAGTCCCCGCCGGTCCAGTACTTCGACGACGTGGCCCGCGAGAACGTCGAGAAGTTCATCAAGGGCGAGGTCGAGCGCTAGTTCGACACCGGACCGCGTACTCCGCCGTCCTCCCGCCCTGTCGAGAGTCCCCGTGGCATCTGCCCGGGGGCTCTCTTCGTGTGTGACGCTTGCCCACATGCCTGTCGTACGTGATCTGCGCGTACTCCTGCGCCTGACGAACTTCCGCCGTCTGCTCACCGTACGGCTGCTGTCGCAGTCGGCCGACGGTGTGTACCAGGTCGCGCTCGCCACGTACGTGGTCTTCTCGCCGGAGAAAGAGGCCTCCCCAGGAGCGATCGCCGCTGCCATGGCGGTACTGCTCCTGCCCTACTCCCTCATCGGTCCGTTCGCAGGCGTCCTTCTGGACCGATGGCCGCGCCGACAGGTCTTCCTCCACGGGAATCTCCTGCGAGCCGTCCTCGCCTGCTGCACGGCCATGCTGATGCTCGCCCCGGTCCCGGAATGGCTCTTCTACGCTTCCGCGCTCTGCGTCACGGCAGTCAACCGCTTCGTCCTGGCGGGACTCTCCGCGGCGCTTCCGCGCGTCGTCGACGAGGAACGGCTCGTCATGGCCAACTCCCTCTCGCCGACGGCCGGCACGCTCGCAGCCACGGCCGGCGGCGGCCTCGCATTCGCCGTACGCATCGCCGGCTCCGACTCGGACGCGATCGTCGTACTCCTCGGGGCGACGCTCTATCTCTGCGCGGCTCTCGCTTCCCTTCGCATGGGTCGCGAACTCCTCGGCCCCGACCCGGAATTGCTGCAGCCACGACTCAGTGCGGCCCTGGCTTCGACGGTCCGCGGCCTCGCCAGCGGACTACGCCATCTGGCCGAGCGACGCACCGCCGCCCGCGCCCTCGCCGCCATGACCATGTTGCGCTTCTGCTACGGCGCACTGACCGTGATGGTCCTCATGCTCTGCAGGTACACCTGGTCCTCGACGGAGTCGCAGGGTCTGAAGCTCCTCGGCCTGGCCGTGGCACTCTCCGGCGCCGGATTCTTCGCCGCAGCCGTCATCACTCCCTGGGGGGTCGACCGACTCGGCCACTACGGATGGATCGCGACCCTCGCAGCCGCGGCCGCCGTTCTGGAACCCGCCCTGGGGCTGACCTTCGCTCCCGCGCCGATCCTCACCGCAGCGTTCGCCCTGGGGCTGGTCACCCAGGGCTCCAAGATCACTACGGACACGGTCGTGCAGACCTCTGTCGACGATGAGTACCGAGGCCGTGTCTTCTCCCTCTACGACATGCTCTTCAACGTCGCCTTCGTCGGCGCTGCCGGAGTGACGGCACTGATGCTGCCCCCGGACGGGCGATCCGTCCCGCTGGTCACCCTGCTTGCCGCGCTCTACGGTCTGAGTGCCGCAACACTTCTGCACTGGCGCCGAACCGGAGCGAGCCAGTGAAACCCTTGAAGAGGTACGGGCGATGTTTCACGTGAAACATCGCCCGGGGACCCTCGGCGCGAGGGCGTGTTTCACGTGAAACATGCCCTCGCTTGCGGTCAGCCTTGAGTCGCCCACCACTCCTTGAGCGCCGCCACCGCGTCGTCGTGGACCATCGGTCCGTTCTCGAGTCGCAGCTCGAGCAGGAACGCATAGGCCTTCCCGATGACAGGTCCAGGGCCGACCCCCAGGATCTCCATGATCTGGTTGCCGTCCAGGTCCGGACGGATCGCGTCCAGCTCTTCCTGCTCCTGCAGCTGGGCGATGCGCTCCTCCAGTCCGTCGTAGGTGCGCGAAAGGGCGCTCGCCTTCCTCTTGTTACGCGTAGTGCAGTCGGAGCGGGTCAGCTTGTGCAGGCGCTCGAGCAGCGGCCCGGCGTCGCGCACATAACGCCGCACGGCCGAGTCGGTCCACTCGCCGGTGCCGTACCCGTGGAAACGCAGATGCAGCTCCACAAGGCGGGCGATGTCCTTGACCATGTCGTTGGAGTACTTCAGTGCCGTGAGTCGCTTCTTCGTCATCTTGGCACCCACCACCTCGTGGTGGTGGAAGGAGACGCGCCCGTCCGGCTCGAAGCGCCGGGTCCTCGGCTTGCCGATGTCGTGGAGGAGAGCGGCGAGACGCAGCACGAGATCCGGCCCGTCCTCCTCCAGGGCGATGGCCTGCTCCAGCACGATCAGTGAGTGCTCGTACACGTCCTTGTGTCGGTGGTGCTCGTCACGCTCCAGCCGCAGGGCCGGCAGTTCCGGCATGAAGCATTCGGCGAGCCCCGTGTCCACGAGCAGCGCGAGGCCCTTGCGGGGGTTCGGAGCGAGGATCAGCTTGTTGAACTCATCACGGACCCGCTCGGCCGAAACGATGTCGATACGGTCGGACATCTCGCGCATCGCGGCGATGACCTCGGGCGCGACCTCGAAGTCGAGCTGGGCGGCGAAACGTGCCGCACGCAGCATGCGCAGCGGATCGTCAGAGAAAGAGTCCTCCGGGGTCCCCGGAGTACGCAGCACCTGTGAGGCAAGGTCCTGCAACCCTCCGTGAGGGTCGATGAACTCCTTCTCCGGAAGAGCGACGGCCATGGCGTTCACGGTGAAGTCGCGACGGACCAGGTCTTCCTCGATGGAGTCGCCATAGGAGACCTCCGGCTTCCGTGAGGTCCGGTCGTATGCCTCGGAGCGGTAGGTCGTGATCTCGATCTGAAAGCGCTGAACTCCGTCACCGACGTGACCGTCCTTCTGGCAGCCGACCGTGCCGAAGGCGATCCCCACTTCCCACACGGAGTCCGCCCAGGGACGGACGATCTTCAGAACGTCCTCAGGAAGGGCATCTGTGGTGAAGTCGAGATCGTTGCCGAGTCGGCCGAGCAAAGCGTCCCGTACGGAGCCACCGACCAGCGCCAGACGGAATCCGGCATCCTGGAATCGACGGGCGAGATCATCGGCGACCGGGGACACGCGCAGCAGCTCGCTCACGGCGCGGCGCTGCACCTGGCTCAGTTCGGTGAGGTTGTCTTCGTTGGCGTTCGGCACAACAGAAAAGGGTACGTGCACCTACGGCCCCGCGGCGTCCCTGTTTCCGCCCGCCGGCTCCGCCCTTCCGATCATGTGGAGCAGTCCCGAGCACTTCGCCACAGCGCACCTCGTTACCATGCGGGGACGCACCTAGCGACACCCACCAACGGCAAGAGACGACGAGGGACGGACGAGCGCGTGGCCGAGGCGGCAGAATTCCAGGGGATGGCTCCCTCTCCTGCCCGCCGGTGGTTGCGGCGCGCAGCCGCCCTCCTCGCAGGGACTCCGTTGCTCGCCGGACTGCTGTACCTGCCGGCGGCACCGGTCACGCACGCCGCGAGCAGGGCGAGCGACGCCGACACCGTCGACGTCGCGCTGAACAGCCTCTCTCCCAGCGCCCCCGTGAAGGATGACACGCTCACCATCTCGGGCACCGTCACCAACAAGGGCAAGAAGACCATCACCGACGCAGAGGTCGATCTGCGCGTCGGACCTCGTCTGTCGGGCCGTCCTGACATCGACGAGGTCTCGAAGGCCACCGGCTACACCCCGGGGGCCGACGCCAAGGCACTCGGCGGCCCGTACAGCGTCAAGATCGACCGGCTCGCCACCGGGATCAGCGAGGACTTCACGCTCACCGTCCCGGTCAGCAAGCTGAAGCTGGACGAGGCAGGGGTCTACCAGCTGGGTGTGTCACTCTCCGGGCAGGCCGCCGGCGACTCCTACGACCAGGTGCTCGGTATCGAGCGCACCTTCCTCCCCTGGCAGCCGGAGTCCGTGGGCAAGAGGACGCAGCTCACCTTCCTCTGGCCCTTGATCTCCACCACCCATCTGTCGGCGGAGACCGGATCGGACGAACAGCAGACCCCGGTCTTCGAGAACGACGCGCTCGCCGCCGAACTCGCGCCGGGAGGCCGGCTGGATCAGCTCGTCTCGCTCGGCAGTCAGCTCCCCATCACCTGGGTCATCGATCCGGATCTGCTTGCCACGGTCGATGCGATGACCCGGAACTATGAGGTCAGGACGGAGACGGGGGACACCGTGCCGGGCCGGAACCAGGCCGTGGCCAAGCAGTGGCTGAGCTCCCTGGAGAAGGTGGTCCAGGACCGTCAGGTCGTCGCGCTTCCGTTCGCTGACCCCGACCTGGCGTCCCTCGCACACCGCGGCAAGGACGTCTCCGGTTCGCTCGGCCATCTGCAGCGGGCGACGGCGGTGGCGGAGACGACGGTGGAGACCGTCCTCCACGTGAAGCCGTCGACGGACTTCGCCTGGCCTGTGGAGGGCGCCGTCGATCCGTCGGTCGTCGACGTCGCCACCTCCGCGGGCGCCCACAACATCATCGCCCGCAGCGACAGCCTCAAGGAGACCGGATCGGTCGCTTACACGCCTTCCGCCGCACGCCCCATCGGCGGTGGCACGACGGCCGTGGTCGCGGACGCACGGCTCTCCAAGGCCTTCTACGGGGACCTGAGCAAGGCCGGTACCTCCACTCTCGCGGTCCAGCAGTTCCTGGCCCAGTCACTGGCTCTCACGCGGCAGGCACCGGACGCCCAGCGCAGCATCGTGGTCGCTCCTCAGCGGATGCCGACGGCAGGCCAGGCACAGACGATGGCCAAGGCGCTGCAGGGACTGGCCGGCCAGCGCTGGACCCAGCCGCTGGATCTGATCGGGGCCGCCGAGGCCAAGCCCGACCCGGACGCCACGACCCGGGTACCGGCCGCATCCCAGTACCCGAAGAAGCTCAGGGCCCGCGAGCTGCCCGTCCAGACCTTCCAGGACATCAAGAGCACGCAGGGGACCCTGGACAGCTTCAAGGTCATCCTCACGTCCCCGGACCGGGTCGTGACCCCGTTCGGCAACGCGATCAACCGCGAGATGTCCACGTCCTGGCGCGGTAAGGCTGGTGTGGCTGCCCAGTACCGCAACGGCGTGCAGAGCTACCTGGAGGATCTCACCACCGAGGTGCGGCTGATCCAGAAATCGGCTCTGACCCTGTCGGGCCGCAGCGCCACGATTCCCGTGACGGTGCAGAACAAGCTGGTCCAGGGGGTCGATAACCTCGTCCTCCGGCTGAAGTCCTCGAACCCGACCAGGCTCAAGCTCGACGACGGCAGTGTGGTCGCCGAACAGCCCATCAAGATCAACGGCGGGCACAGCCAGTCGGTGAAGTTCACGGCGGCCGCCAACGCCAACGGTCCGGTCCAGGTCACGGCCCAGCTGTACACCGAGGACGGCAAGCTCTACGGCGGACCGATGACCTTCACGGTCAAGGCTTCCGAGATCACTCCGACCGTGATGCTTGTCATTGCCGGCGGTGTGCTCCTGCTCGTCCTCGCAGGCGTCAGGATGTACACCCAGCGCAAGCGGGCAGCGGCCCGGGAGGCTGCCACCGCAGGCGAAGCGGCTGATGAGACCCACGACAGCGCGGTGCCCGGCACCCCGGCGCAGCAGAGTGACCCGACACCGGACACCGGACCGGAAAACGCCGACCCGTCGGGTGCGGGTGAGAAGGTGGACCGTTGAGCGATGTCGTGGCCGGCGGGCCGGACGATGAGGTGGGGTAACCATGAACGCGCCGTACGACGGTGACCGCGGGCAGGGCGCGGACGGCACCGCGCCCTCCTCGGGCGCTCCGTACCCCTCGCACGGTCCTCAGCAGGCGGAGCAGCCGTCGACGGCCCAGGTGCCGCCGCAGGCCGGCGAGGCGTCCGACGACCCGTACATCCAGGACGCGTACGACCACGATCCGTACCGGTCCCGTGATCTCTCAGCCCAGGATCCCGTGTCGGAGGCGCTCTACGACCGTGCCGCGCACCCCCCACCACCGCCGGGCAGCGTTCAGCAGCCTCAGCCGCTGTATCAGCAACCTCCGGCTCAGCAGCACGCTCCCGACCCCCGGATCTGGGCGCAGACCCCGCCGCCCGAGCCGGACGGCCCGTCCCGCCATCTGCCCTACGGGGACGATGCGCGGACCGTGCAGTTCACCGGCGTGGACGACCTGGTGACCAGGGCCGGCGAGGACAAGCCGGAGCCCGACGCATTCGCCCACCTCTACCGGGACCAGCAGGCCACCGGGCGCGCCACGGCTCCTGCCGAACCTGAACGGGAGCCGGAGCCCGCCCCTGCGCCCGCCGCCCGGAAAGGGGGCGGCGGCCGGGCCTCCAGCCTGCTGAAATCCAGCGCCGTCATGGCCGCCGGAACCATGGTGTCCCGCCTCACCGGTTTCGTCCGCAGCCTGGTGATCACCGCTGCGCTCGGCGCCGCACTGCTCGGTGACGCCTACACGATCGCCCTGACTTTGCCGACGATGATCTACATCCTCACGGTGGGTGGCGGACTGAACTCTGTGTTCGTCCCGCAACTCGTCCGGGCCATGAAGAACGACGAGGATGGCGGGGAGGCGTTTGCCAACCGGCTGCTGACCCTCGTCATGGTCGCCCTCGGCGCGATCGTTCTCATCGCCGTGTTCGCGGCCCCGCTGCTGATCAAGGCCCTGTCGCCGACGATCGCCGGCGATCCCCCGGCGAACAGCGTCGCCGTCACGTTCGCCCGCTTCTGCCTGCCCACGATCTTCTTCATGGGTGTGCACGTGGTCATGGGGCAGATCCTGAATGCCCGCGGCAGGTTCGGCGCGATGATGTGGACGCCGGTCCTCAACAACATCGTCATCATCTTCACCTTCGGCCTGTTCATCTGGGTCTACGGCAGCTTCGCCGAGTCGCAGATGAGCGTCCGGACGATCCCGCCGGAAGGCGTGCGGCTGCTGGCCATCGGAACCCTGCTGGGTCTCGTCGTCCAGGCTCTCGCGATGCTTCCGTACCTCAGAGAGACGGGTTTCCGTTTCCGCCCCCGCTTCGACTGGAAGGGCCAGGGCCTGGGCAAGACCGTCAGGCTCGCCAAGTGGACGGTGCTGTTCGTCCTCGCCAACCAGGCCGGCGTGCTCGTGGTCACCCAGCTCTCCACCGCCGCCGGTGCGGCGTCCGGCAAGGACGGAGCGGGATTCCTCGCCTACTCGAACGCCCAGCTGATCTGGGGCATGCCGCAGGCGATCATCACCGTGTCGGTGATGGCGGCTCTGCTCCCGAGGATCTCCCGAGCCGCTCACGACGACGACCCCGGCGCGGTCCGCGACGACATCTCCCAGGGGCTGCGGAACTCGGCGGTCGCGATCGTGCCGGTCGCGTTCTCCTTCCTGGCGCTGGGCGTCCCGATGTGCACCCTGCTGTACGCGTCGGCGGGCACCGAGGCGGCCCGCTCGATGGGCTTCATCCTGATGGCGTTCGGCCTCGGTCTGATCCCTTATTCGGTCCAGTACGTGGTCCTGCGCGGCTTCTACGCCTACGAGGACACCCGCACGCCCTTCTACAACACCGTGATCGTGGCCGCGGTGAACGCAGCCGCCTCGGCTGCCTGCTACTTCCTCCTTCCGGCCCGGTGGGCCGTGGTCGGCATGGCCGGCTCCTACGGCCTCGCGTACGCGGTCGGCGTCGGGGTCGCCTGGCGGCGGCTGCGGAACAGGCTGGGCGGCGACCTCGACGGCACCCAGGTGGTGCGCACCTACGCCCGGCTGTGCCTGGCATCCGTGCCGGCGGCCGCGGCGGGTGGCGCCGTGGGCTACTTCGTGCTGAAGGCCTTCGGCGAGGGCGCGCTCGGGTCGCTCGTCGCACTCGTCGCGGGTGGTGCGATCCTGCTCGGAGTCTTCTTCGTCGCGGCGAGAAGGATGAGGATCCAGGAGCTCAACACCCTGGTCGGCATGGTGCGCGGCCGACTCGGTCGGTAGGGACCGGCCGTCCCTGCACAACCATCGTCCGCCACCGTGTGTCGTGCATAGCAGCGGACTGTGGGCACAATTGGCATGGCTGTTGGATTTGGCGCAACGGATGGGGAGGCAGGGAACGACGGTGGCAGAACGTAGCACGGCTGCCGTCGACGTGGCCGACAACAGCGGTGACGACCCGCTGGCCGCCCAGGCGGACAAGGCCGCGACCGACGGGGAGGCGCACGCCGACGAGGCGGCGGAGCAGGGCGCTCAGGACACGGGCGGCGAACGGAAGACCCGGGAGCAGTCGGCCATCAGCGCGCCCGAACTGCACAGCGGCCACAAACTCGCCAGACGTTACCGGCTCGAGGAATGCGTCACCCGTCTGGACGGATTCAGCAGTTGGCGTGCTGTCGACGAGAAACTGCGCCGCGCCGTCGGCGTGCACATTCTGCCTGCCGACCACCCCCGGGCTCGATCCGTGCTGGCCGCGGCCCGGTCGGCGGCTCTGCTGGGCGACCCCCGTTTCGTTCAGGTGCTGGACGCCGTCGAGGAGAACGACCTCGTCTATGTCGTACACGAGTGGCTGCCCGACGCCACCGAACTCACCGCGCTGCTCGCCGCAGGGCCGATGGAGGCCCATGACGCCTACCAGTTGGTGAGCCAGCTCTCCCAGGCCATGGCAGCGGCCCATCGGGAGGGGCTCGCTCATCTGAGGCTCACCCCCGGCGCCGTACTCCGCAGCTCCACGGGGCAGTACAGGATCCGCGGCCTTGCCGTGAACGCCGCTCTGCGGGGCATCAGCGCCGACCGGCCGCAGCGGACGGACACCGAGGCGATCGGGGCTCTGCTGTACGCCGCGCTGACTCAGCGGTGGCCCTACGAGAGCGACGCGTACGGCCTCTCCGGGCTTCCCAAGGGCGTCGGGCTGATCGCACCCGACCAGGTGCGCGCCGGCGTCCACCGCGGGCTCTCCGAACTGGCCATGCGTGCCCTGGTCAACGACGGGGCCACCGCATCCCGCCAGGAGCCGCCCTGCACCACTCCGGACGAGCTCGCCAAGGCGGTGGCGGCAATGCCACGCATCCGTCCGCCGGAGCCGGCCTTCACCGCCCCGCCGGAGTACCAGCGCACCACGTACCAACAGGGCACATACGGCCGTACGTCGGCCCACCCGGGCAGCGGCCTGACGCAGCCGGTGGTGGTCCCGCCGGCGCCCCTGGAGAGCCGCACCGGAAAGCTCCTGAAGTGGACGGTGTCAGCTCTGCTCATCGCCGCACTGGGACTGGGCAGTTGGCAGATCGCCGACAAGCTGCTGGATCGTGACCAGACGCCCGACGAACCCGGGAACAGCCAGACCACGGACGAGAAGCAGAACGACAAGCCCAAGGAGCCGGTAACGCTGGCCATCCGGGGTGCCCAGGAGTACGCACCGGACGGCACTCCTCAGAACGCGGAAGACGCCCGGAGCACCCACGACGACGATCCCGGCTCCTACTGGCGCACCAACAGCTTCCAAGACGGCCCCGACCTGCATCCTCAGGTCAAGAAGGGCGTGGGTATCGTCTACGACCTGGGCGCGGAGCGGGAGGTCACATCGGCCTCGATAATGCTTCGCCACGGTGGCGACTACACCAAGATCGCGCTGTACGCGACGGACCGCTTGTCACCGTCCGGCTCCGTCGACTCCATGAAGAAGATCGCGAATGGTCAGACCAGCAGTACATCGCTGAAGCTCACAGCCGCGGAACCGGTCAAGAGCCGCTATGTGCTCCTGTGGATGACCGCGATGCCCTACTCGCCGCAGGACCGCTTCAGCAATGCCGGCTACAAGCAGGCGATCACCGACGTGCAGTTCACCGGCTGACACCAGCACGACGATGGGGAGGGGGCTCACCGTTGGACAACGCCACACTCGGCAGCGCGAACGATCAGGAACTCCTGGATCGCCACGTCGCCGGGGATCCGGATGCCTTCGGTGAGCTCGTACGGCGCCACCGCGATCGGCTCTGGGCGGTGGCCCTGCGCACGCTGGGGGACCGGGAGGAAGCGGCGGACGCCGTACAGGACGCTTTCGTCTCCGCCTTCCGGGCCGCCCACACGTTCCGGGGACAATCCGCCGTGACGACCTGGCTGCACCGCATCACCGTCAACGCCTGTCTCGACCGGGCCCGCAAGGCGGCGTCCCGCAAGACCTCGCCGGTGGACGACACCGAGCGGCTGGAGCAGCTCCTCGAGCCCCATGAGTCCGCCGAGGCGCCCGCAGAACGCCAGGACCTCCATCGCGAACTCCTGGCGGCGCTCGCCACACTTCCCGTCGACCAGCGTGCCGCGCTGGTGCTGGTCGATATGCAGGGATACCCGGTTGCGGAGGCAGCCCGTGTGCTGGACGTCCCGACGGGCACCGTGAAGAGCAGATGCGCCCGCGGCCGTGCCCGCCTCGTTCCTCTGCTCAGACATCTACGCGGTGATACGAGGGATAACGGCGTCCCCGATGAGGGAAGGAACCGGACGCCTGGGACATCCGTCCCACCGGCGACCGGAGAAAGGGACGCAGGGCCGAATGGACCTGCTGCTGTGAAGGGCGGAGGTGGACGCACGTGACCTCCACGACCGGCACGGCTCGGCACCCGGAGGTATCCGAGATCGCCGATCTCGCCGAGGGACTTCTCCCGCCGACCCGCCAGGCGGCCGTGAGGAAGCATCTCGAAGACTGCGATCTGTGTGCCGACGTGCGCACCTCGCTGGAGGAGATCCGCGGCTTGCTCGGCACCCTGCCCGGCCCGCCGAGCATGCCCGCCGATATCGCCGGCCGTATCGACGCGGCGTTGGCGGCCGAAGCTCTGCTGAATGCCACTGCCCCGGCTGATGAGCCCACCGATGTTTCACGTGAAACAGCGCCGACGGCACAGCGCCCCGAGACCTCGGCGTCCGATCGCCCCGCGGGACACGCCCGCGCGGCCGCGGGACCGGGCCGCGCCCCCTCGGCCGGTCGTCGGCGGCGGGTCACCGTGGTCACTGCCGCGTTCAGCGCTGCCGCCGTCGGCCTGAGTGTGGTGCTGCTGCAGACTCTCGGAGGCCCGAGCAGCGACACCTCCGAGAAGAAGGCGGACGCCACTGCGAGCACCGCGTCGGGCGGTCATGACTTCACGGCGGCGACTCTGCAGACAAGGGTGCACTCGCTCCTGTCCTCCGAGGGGGCGGCTCCCCAGGACTCCGGGAGCTGGACGGCAACCCGACCCCGGGTGGAGAAGGACGCCTCCGTCGGCTCGGAATCCACCCCCCTGCGCTCGCCGGACTTTCCGGTGCCTCCCTGTGTCCAGAAGGGCACGGGCCGCACCGACGCGGCGATCGCGATCGATCAGGGCACTTTCGACGGCACCCCGGCCTTTCTCGTGGTGCTGCCGCACGCCGAGGACGCCTCCCGGGTACAGGCATATGTCGTGGCAGCGGCATGTGTGGAAACGGCCCCCGCAGGCAAGGGCGAGCTGCTGCTGACTCATGCCTACGCTCGCCCCTGAAACAGCCTCCGTGCCGCTCGGCCATGGCGGGAATGCATGCCCCGTAGGATCCGTTGGGTGGGGTGAGAGTCGTTGACCGGCCCCAGTAGGCAGCAATCTGCAGAGACGAGGAAGAAACCCGTGAGCGACGTCCGTAACGTGATCATCATCGGCTCCGGGCCGGCCGGCTACACGGCCGCGCTGTACACCGCGCGTGCGTCGCTGAACCCGCTGGTGTTCGAGGGCGCCGTGACCGCCGGTGGCGCGCTGATGAACACCACCGATGTGGAGAACTTCCCCGGTTTCCGCGACGGGATCATGGGCCCGGATCTCATGGACAACATGCGGGCACAGGCTGAGCGCTTCGGCGCTGAGCTGGTCCCGGACGATGTCGTCGCCGTCGACCTGGCAGGCGAGATCAAGACCGTGACGGACACCGCCGGTACGGTGCACCGTGCCAAGGCCGTCATCGTCACCACCGGTTCCCAGCACCGGAAGCTCGGCCTGCCGAACGAGGACACCCTCTCGGGACGTGGTGTCTCATGGTGCGCCACCTGCGACGGCTTCTTCTTCAAGGACCAGGACATCGCGGTCGTCGGTGGCGGCGACACCGCGATGGAGGAAGCGACCTTCCTCTCCCGCTTCGCCAAGTCCGTCACCATCGTCCACCGTCGTGACAGCCTCCGTGCGTCCAAGGCCATGCAGGAGCGGGCCTTCGCCGACCCGAAGATCAAGTTCGCCTGGGACAGCGAAGTGTCGGAGATCCACGGCGAGCAGAAGCTCACGGGCCTGACCCTGCGCAACACCAAGACCTGTGAGACGAGCGAGCTGTCGGTCACAGGACTGTTCATCGCCGTCGGCCACGACCCGCGCACCGAGCTCTTCAAGGGTCAGCTGGAGCTGGACGAAGAGGGCTATCTGCGGGTGGATGCTCCGTCGACCCGAACGAACCTCACCGGTGTCTTCGGCGCCGGCGACGTGGTCGACCACACCTACCGGCAGGCCATTACCGCTGCGGGTACCGGCTGCTCCGCCGCCCTGGATGCCGAGCGCTTCCTCGCTGCCCTCGCGGACGAGGAGAAGTCCGCGGCAGCGACCGTCTGACACCCTCTCGACCCCACCCCACCCTGCAAGCTAAGGAGTCCACCGTGGCCCTCAAGACCGTGACCGATGCGACCTTCGAAGAGGAAGTCCTCAAGAGCGACAAGCCCGTGCTCGTCGACTTCTGGGCCGAGTGGTGCGGGCCGTGCCGCCAGATCGCTCCTTCGCTGGAGGCCATCGCTGCCGAGCACGGCGAGAAGCTCGAGGTCGTCAAGCTCAACATCGACGAGAACCCGGCCACGGCCGCCAAGTACGGCGTCATGTCCATCCCAACGCTGAACGTGTACCAGAACGGTGAGGTCGCCCAGACGATCGTCGGCGCCAAGCCGAAGGCCATGCTCGTCCGTGAGCTCGATGCCTTCATCGGCGATGAGGTCACGAAGGCCTGACGCCCTTCGTTTCACGTGAAACACGAATGGGCCAACCCCAGCGGGTTGGCCCATTCGGTGTCTCTGCGTCCGCCGCTCCCCGGAACACCTACAGCGGTCGCAGAGCCGGCTCCTTCTGTACCGCGCCCAGAAGCCGGTCGAGAGCCAGCTCCACGTCCTCCTTCCAGGAGAGCGTCGTACGCAGCTCCAGCCTCAGCCTGGGGTGAGTGGGATGCGGGCGGACGGTCTTGAAGCCGACCGCCAAGAGATGATCGGCCGGCAGCACACAGGCCGGCTCGGTCCAGCGGGCGTCCCCGAATGCCTCGATCGCCTTGAAGCCCCGACGAAGCAAATCCTTGGCGACTGTCTGCACCATCACTCGCCCCAGTCCCTGCCCCTGGTAGCCGGGAGTGATCCATGCAGTCATCAGCTGCACGGCATCAGGGGAGACCGGACTGGTGGGGAAGGCGGTCGAACGCGGAACGTAGGCAGGTGGCGCGTAGAGCACGAAGCCGACGGGCACGTCGTCGACGTAGACGACACGGCCGCACGATCCCCACTCGAGCAGGACGGCCGAGATCCAGGCCTCCTTCTCGAGCTCGGGTCTGCCCGCCTTTACTGCTGCTTCTCCGCTGACTGGGTCAAGCTCCCAGAAGACACAGGCTCGGCAGCGCTTGGGGAGGTCTGAAAGGTTGTCCAGCGTGAGCGGGACGAGCCGACGGCCCATGAAGGCTGTTCCTCACTTCCTTCGACTGCCGCGCCAAGAGCAGCGGACAGCTCGCTCCGCTCCCGGAGCAGGCTGCCGATGAATCCGCCGACCGCGCCAATGCCCAGTCCGGCTGTCAGTAGGTGGCCGCGGCTCACCGATCGCATGGCTCGCCTTCCTCTGAGATGGGTCAAGGTGGATGCGCCATACCAGAACGCATCGTATCCACCCAGCGGGGACACGCCTACTGTGAGACGGCAAAGGGCGGATCGTGTCCGCTGAGAACCGGACACGATCCGCCCCGATAGGCTGAGGGGAAGTCTCAGGCCTCCTCTTCCTCGACCTCTTCGGAGAGCTCCTGCTCCATGACCCGCCCCTCACCCGGGGCGAGCGTGCCGAGGATGCGGTCGAGATCCTCTATCGAGGCGAACTCTACGACGATCTTGCCCTTCTTCTGACCGAGGTCGACCTTCACTCGGGTCTCGAAGCGGTCAGAGAGACGGGATGCGAGATCGGTGAGCGCGGGGGACAGGCGTGCGCCGGCACGCGGGCCCTTGGACTTCGGCGTGCTCTTCGGACGGGACCCCATCAGGGTCACGATCTCCTCCACGGCTCGCACCGAGAGGCCCTCGGCCACGATACGGTGGGCCAGCTTGTCCTGCTCCTCCGAGTCCTCCACCGAGAGCAGTGCCCTGGCATGACCGGCGGACAGCACGCCGGCCGCCACCCGTCGCTGCACGGGAGGGGAGAGACGGAGCAGTCGCAGTGTGTTGGAGACCTGAGGACGCGAGCGTCCGATCCGGTCGGCCAGCTGGTCGTGGGTGCAGTTGAAGTCCTTCAGCAACTGGTCATAGGCGGCCGCCTCTTCCAGCGGGTTCAGCTGAGCCCGGTGAAGATTCTCCAGAAGGGCGTCCAGAAGAAGCTTCTCGTCGTCGGTTGCCCGCACGATCGCAGGGATGCGCTCGAGGCCCGCCTCTCGGCAGGCGCGCCAGCGACGCTCTCCCATGATGAGCTCGTACCGCTCGGTTCCCAGTTGCCGTACGACGACCGGCTGAAGAAGACCCACTTCCTTGATGGAGGTCACCAGCTCAGCGAGCGCGTCCTCGTCGAACACCTCGCGCGGCTGCCGAGGGTTCGGAGTGATGGCGTCCAGCGGCACCTCGGCGAAGTGCGCACCGGCCGGGCCAGGCTCGGAGAGGGTCTCCGGCTCCGGCTCGGCCACACGCTGCTCCGGCGTGAGGGGGCCGGCAGGCAGCGTGGTGACCTTAGCCGCGGCCACACCGCGGTCCGTCGTCAGAACCGGGGAGCCTGCCCCCGCATCCGAAGGACCCGGCCTCTCCTGTGGAGCTGCCGGGATCAGTGCACCGAGCCCACGCCCCAGACCTCTACGTCGCTCGCTCACTGGATCCCCTCCGACAAACTCTGCTGGCTGTTCTGGCTGAGCACATGGGCGGGATGGGCCTCATAGTGGATCCCCACACCGCGCAGCGCGATCTCACGGGCAGCCTCAAGATACGACAGCGAGCCACTGGAGCCCGGGTCGTAGGTGAGAACGGTCTGCCCATAGCTGGGCGCCTCGGAGATGCGGACGGATCGCGGAATGCTCGTTCGCAGCACCTCATCGCCGAAGTGGCTGCGCACCTCCTCCGCGACCTGGGAGGCGAGCCTGGTGCGACCGTCATACATGGTGAGCAGAATCGTGGAGACATGGAGCGCGGGGTTGAGATGTCCACGCACCAGGTCGACGTTCCTCAGGAGCTGCCCCAGCCCCTCCAGCGCGTAGTACTCGCACTGGATCGGGATCAGCACCTCGGCACCCGCCACGAGCGCGTTGACGGTCAGCAGGCCGAGCGACGGCGGACAGTCGATCAGGATGTAGTCCAGCGGCTGTTCATACGCCTGGATCGCTCGCTGCAACCTGCTCTCCCGTGCTACCAGGGACACCAACTCGATCTCCGCACCGGCGAGATCGATGGTGGCCGGGGCACAGAAGAGTCCTTCGACGTCCGGGACCGGCTGGACCACGTCGGAGAGCGGCTTGCTCTCGACAAGAACGTCATAGATCGAGGGCACTTCCGCATGGTGGTCGATACCCAGGGCCGTCGATGCGTTGCCCTGCGGGTCGAGGTCGATCACAAGGACACGCGCGCCGTGCAGCGCGAGCGAGGCAGCAAGATTGACCGTCGTCGTCGTCTTGCCCACCCCACCCTTCTGGTTGGCGACGACCATGACGCGCGTCTGCTCAGGTCGGGGAAGACCCTCACCGGCACGGCCCAGAGCCTCCACCGCCAGTTGGGCAGCACGACCAATGGGGGTGTCGTCCATCGGCGGCGGTGTTTCACGTGAAACATCCTCCCCCGCCGATTCGGTACGGGGACCAGGGACCGGATCGGTCATCGGTCCCGCGATGTTGGCGTCGGACCGCAAGGATTCACTCTCCTCGACTTCAGGCTCGCGATGAACAGAGCCTGCCATGGTTTCGGGGTCCCGAACCAGCGAGGCCGGTGGTTCTGTGGAGAATTCCACCTCTGTGGACAAGTCAGTAACCCTCGCGAGCGGCTTGCGGTCACGCGGCGCGGCGGCCGCACGGCCACGGCTGATGATTCCCTGCAGCAGTGAGCGACGTTTCACGTGAAACACGATGCACACGCCGCGGGGTCACATCGTTACGACACTCCGAAATGCGTACGTACCGGGGATGCAACGCCGCAATCGGACAGCAGTGACGGAACAGCTCAGCGGCGACGACGGACGCGGCCGGCGCGGGCGGCCTTGGCCCTCTTGGCGGCGAACCGCACCCCGCCCGGACTCTCCCCGACCTCGACACGGACCACCGTGGACAAGGGGTCGACGATTCCCTGTCCGACCTGAACCACGGAGGTCTCCACCACGCCGAGCTTACTCAGCGCCGCCCGTGCCCCGTCGAGCTCTTCCTGGGCGGTGTCGCCCTTGAGAGCAAGCATCTCCCCATAGGGCCGCAGCAGCGGTACGCCCCAACCGGCCAACCGGTCCAGAGGTGCCACGGCGCGCGCGGTGACCACATGCACTGGGGGCAGCTTGCCGAGCATTTCCTCGGCCCGGCCACGCACCACCGTGACATGGTCCAGACCCAGCAGCTCCACGACTTCCTGAAGGAAGTTCGTACGACGCAGCAGCGGCTCCAGAAGAGTGATCTTGAGGTCGGGCCGGACCAGGGCCAGCGGAATGCCCGGCAGCCCCGCGCCGGAACCCACGTCGCACACTGTCACCCCCTCCGGGACGACCTCGGACAGCACCGCACAGTTCAGCAGGTGCCGCTCCCACAGTCGCGGCACCTCGCGGGGCCCGATCAGGCCGCGCTTGACTCCCGCGTCCGCGAGCAGCTCCGCGTACCTGACGGCCTCAGGGAAGAACTCACCGAATACCGTCCGCGCCTCTTCTGGCGCCTGGGGAAGCTCTGCTGCCTCCGTCACCGGAACCGTCCTTCCGTACCGCACCGCGCTGTAATGGCTGAATTATCAGGCTGACAAAATTCGGCCCCGCCTGCGAACAGACGGGGCCGACAGAACGCTGCAGGTCAGGCAGGGAGGACGACGACGAAGCGCTGCGGCTCCTCGCCCTCGGACTCGCTGCGCAGACCGGCGGCCGCGACCGCGTCGTGAACGACCTTCCGCTCGAACGGGGTCATCGGCTTCATCTTCACGGGCTCACCCGTGTTCTTGACCTCAGCCGCGGCCTTGGCGCCGAGCTCCGCGAGTTCGGCACGCTTCTTCGCCCGGAATCCCGCGATGTCCAGCATCAGGCGGCTGCGGTCCCCGGTCTCCCGGTGCACGGCGAGCCGGGTCAGCTCCTGGAGCGCCTCGAGCACCTCGCCATCGCGGCCCACGAGCTTCTGCAGATCACGGCTGCCCGAGTCGCTGATGATCGATACCGAGGCCCGATCCGCCTCGACGTCCATGTCGATGTCGCCGTCGAGATCGGCGATGTCGAGCAGACCCTCGAGGTAGTCAGCGGCGATCTCCCCCTCCTGCTCCAGGCGGGACAGGGTGTCGCCACCCTCAGCGGCGGCGGAGGTGGTGCCTTCCGTCACGGATGGACTCCTTCTTACTTCTTGGACGACGGGTGCTTGGGCCGCTGCGAGCCCTTGCGCTGTCCGGACTTGGCTTGGCGAGGGGTAGCGGGAGAGCTCTTGCCCGCCGGCTTCGGCGGTGTGTCCTGCTGCTTCTCAAGCGAAGGCTTGGCCTCGCCCGTCTGATGGGTACCGCCCGACTGGCGCTGGGCCTTGCTCTGACGCTTGGGCTGCTGACGCCGGGCGGCGGAACCGGCTTCGGCATCCGCCGTGACCGTGTCACTCTTGATCACGGTGCCGTCCGCCTGAGCCGCGAAGCCCGCCTTCGCCAGGCCCGCGAAGAACTTGCGCTCGTTGTCGTTGCGGTCCGCGCCCTTGGCCACGATGGCCTGGACGACCGAACGCCTGCGACGACCACGAACCTCGCCGTGAGAGCTGACGCTCTTCAGCAGACGCTGCAGGTAGTTGTCCTGCGCCTTGGAACCGGGCGTCGGGTTCTGGTTGATCACGTACATCTGCTGGCCCATGGTCCACACGTTGGTGGTCAGCCAGTAGACGAGGACACCGACCGGGAAGTTGATACCCGTGACGGCGAAGATCAGCGGGAAGATGTACATCAACATCTTCTGCTGCTGCATGTACGGCGTCTTGACCGTGAGGTCCACGTTCTTCTGCATCAGCTGGCGCTGCGTGTAGAACTGGGACGCGGACATCAGGACGATCATGATCGCGGTGACGACCCGGACGTCCGTCAGAGAGGCGCTGAGCGCCGCGACCTTCTCCTCGGAGTCCATGAACTTCGCGGCGATCGGGGCACCGAAGATGTGGGCCTCGCGCGCGCTGTTCACCAGCTCCTGGTTGAGGACGCCGATGGTGTCACCCGAGGCGATCTTGCTCAGCACGTGGTACAGCGCGAAGAAGAACGGCGACTGCGCGAGGATGGGCAGACACGAGGACAGCGGGTTGGTACCCGTGTCCTTGTACAGCTTCATCATCTCTTCGGACTGACGCTGTCGGTCGTTCTTGTAGCGCTCCTGGATCGCCTTCATCTTGGGCTGGAGCGCCTGCATGTTCCGCATCGACTTGATCTGCTTCACGAAGAGCGGGATCAGGCAGATACGGATGACCACCACCAGGGACACGATGGACAGTCCCCATGCCCAGCCCGTGTCCGGGCCGAAGATCGCCCCGTACAACTTGTGGAACTGGACGATGATCCAGGAGACGGGTGTGGTGATAAAGCTGAAGAGACTGGCAATCGTGTCCACTAATCAGGCTCCTTGAGCATTGGGCGAGGTCTCTGCGGCCGGGCTGGTCTCAGGGGGTTGCCCGCCCTTGCCGCCGCGCAGGTGGTCGCGCAGCAGCTCGTGCCAACGAGGTCGTTTACGGGGAGGGACATGGTCCACACCGCCGGGCGACCACGGGTTGCACCGCAGGATGCGCCAGGCGGTCAGTGCCGTGCCTTTCACCGCGCCGTGCCGGTCGATGGCGGTGTACCCGTAGTGGGAGCACGACGGGTAGTACCGGCAGACGGGGCCCAGCAGCGGGCTGATCGTCCACTGGTACAGCTTGATCAGAGCCAGCAGCGGGTACTTCATCGCGCGCCCCCTCCCTGCAGCCGCTGGAGAGCGGCGTCCAGGTCTCGGGCCAGCTGTGCGTGCTCGGCGTCGCCCGCTCCGGGCAGCGCCCGTACGACCACCAGGCTACCGGGGGGCAGCTCGGACAGTCGTTCGCGCATCAGGTGGCGAAGCCGACGCTTCACCCGGTTCCGCACCACCGCACCACCTACCGCCTTGCTCACGACGAAACCCGCACGCGTCGGGGAAGCGCTCTCCCCAGGCGCGTGCGGGTCCGTTGAACCGCTGCGAAGATGGACGACGAGAAGCGGGCGTCCGGCCCGGCGTCCCCGGCGTACCGCGGTCGCGAAGTCCTCGCGCCGCCTCAGCCGATTTTCGGTAGGCAGCACGTCATGACCTGTGCTGCAGATCAGGCGGACAGGCGGGCGCGACCCTTGCTACGGCGGGACGCGAGAATCGCGCGGCCGGCACGGGTGCGCATCCGCAGCCGGAAGCCGTGGGTCTTCGCGCGACGACGGTTGTTCGGCTGGAAGGTGCGCTTGCTCACTCGGGGGCTCCAGTAATGATTCGTGTGGTGGCGGGGCATCGCCTGGCTGTCACCGTGCGCCCACGAGTAGCTCGCAATACGCCCGAGTGCACCGCTTCACAATCACCGATCGTGATCTACTGATCGTGATCTTTGCCCATCGGAGGCAGGCGGCAGCAGCCATCGACAACTCGACCTGGTTACGGTACGCGCGGCTACGCCATCCGGTCAAACCAGGGTCACTGCAGCGCCGGCTGTACACAGGCTGTGGACAACAACTTGAACCGTACGGGTCGCCCTGACTACCGTGACTGGACTCGAATTCCTTTCCTACCCGCCTGCCGGGCCTGACCGACCCGTCCCGAGAACCACACATTCGTGGGACCTGTGAGAGAGCGTGCCTTGTGGCTGACGTACCTGCCGATCTTGCCGCAGTGTGGCCACGCGTGCTGGAACAGCTTCTCGGAGAAGGCCAGCAGGGCATCGAGCCCAAGGACAAGCAGTGGATCGAACGCTGCCAGCCACTGGCGCTGGTGGCCGACACCGCTCTCCTCGCCGTCCCCAACGAATGGGGCAAGCGCGTGCTCGAGGGCCGGCTGGCGCCGCTGATCAGCGACACCCTCAGCCGCGAGTGCGGACGCCCGATCCGGATCGCGATCACCGTCGACGACTCCGCGGCCGAGCCCGTCGCCGCGCCGGCGCCGCCCGTGCAGCAGCCGTCCCGCTACCAGGGCGCGCAGCACGACGAGCCGCGCCACGCTGACGCCTACGACGGCTACGGCCACCGGTCCGGGGACGACGGCCTGCCCGGCGCCCGCCCCGCCTATCCCGAGTACCAGCAGCAGCGCCCGGAGCCCGGAGCCTGGCCGCGCACCCAGGAGGACCTGTCCTGGCAGCAGCCCCGGCTCGGCGGCTTCCAGGAGCGCGACCCCTACGCCACGGCCCGCCCCCCGCAGCCGCAGCACGACTACCGCTCGCCCATGCCCGACCGCGGGCAGTACGACCACCAGCGCCACGACCGGCACGAACTCCCGGAGCCCGGGGCCCCTCGGCACGGCGGTCCAGGGGTCGGAGCGCCGGTTCCGGGTGCGCCCGGTGGCAGCGGCGCGCCCGGTCCCCTCGGCGCGCAGCCCGCGCCGGCCCCGGGCCCCGGGGAGCCGCACGCCCGGCTCAACCCCAAGTACCTCTTCGACACCTTCGTCATCGGGGCGTCCAACCGGTTCGCCCACGCGGCCGCCGTCGCGGTCGCCGAGGCACCGGCGAAGGCGTACAACCCCCTCTTCATCTACGGGGAGTCGGGGCTCGGCAAGACCCATCTTCTGCACGCCATCGGGCACTACGCACGCAGCCTCTATCCCGGCACCCGGGTGCGGTACGTGAGCTCGGAGGAGTTCACCAACGAGTTCATCAACTCGATCCGCGACGGCAAGGGCGACACCTTCCGCAAGCGCTACCGCGACGTGGACATCCTGCTGGTCGACGACATCCAGTTCCTGGCGAGCAAGGAGTCGACGCAGGAGGAGTTCTTCCACACCTTCAACACGCTCCACAACGCCAACAAGCAGATCGTGCTGTCCTCCGACCGGCCGCCCAAGCAGCTGATGACCCTGGAGGACCGGCTGCGGAACCGCTTCGAATGGGGTCTCACCACCGACGTCCAGCCGCCGGAGCTGGAGACCCGCATCGCGATCCTGCGCAAGAAGGCGGTACAGGAACAGCTCAACGCGCCGCCGGAGGTGCTGGAGTTCATCGCCTCCCGGATCTCGCGGAACATCCGCGAGCTGGAGGGCGCGCTGATCCGGGTCACGGCGTTCGCGAGCCTGAACCGGCAGCCGGTGGACCTCGGCCTCACCGAGATCGTCCTGAAGGACCTCATCCCGGGCGGGGAGGACACCGCTCCGGAGATCACCGCGAGCGCGATCATGGCGGCGACCGCCGACTACTTCGGGCTGACGGTGGAGGACCTCTGCGGTTCCTCGCGCAGCCGGGTCCTCGTGACCGCGCGTCAGATCGCCATGTACCTGTGCCGGGAGCTCACGGATCTGTCGCTGCCGAAGATCGGTGCACAGTTCGGCGGGCGGGACCACACGACGGTGATGCACGCGGACCGGAAGATCCGCGCGCTGATGGCCGAGCGACGCTCCATCTACAACCAGGTCACCGAGCTCACCAACCGCATCAAGAACGGCTGAGGAGACCGGGCGCGGCCGCGCCCGGGACACTGCGCCGCCCGGGACACTGCGCAAGCCCCCGTGGGCGCCCACGGGCGCCCGCGGGCTGCCGCAGCGCCCGCAGGATCCGATCGGGGCGGATGCGGCTTCCCTCCGCACCCGCCCCCGTACCGCGGCGGCCGGGCGGCTTGCACGGCCGTCGCCGCCGCCCGTGCGGCTCCGATCCCCGCACGGCCGGTGGGCGCCGGCCGGACGGCCCGCCGCCCGGCGCCTCGACGTCCGCTCCCGGCGCACGCCGCATCCGGCCCGCTCCCGCCCGTCCTCCCCTGCCTACTCCTCGCCGCCGACACCCTGACGCCCTCACGCTGTTCGAATAGGTGACGCGACGCGGCCGTTCTCCACAGAAGTGGGAAGA